>CAZINI010000019.1:0-51648 GCA_964540575.1 uncultured Ruminococcus sp. | reverse complement strand
TACGTCGAAGATACTCGGTTGGCGACGACCTGGGAAAATAGAGCAATGCCGACACAGCGTAACAGCAGTCATATCATATTTGACTGCTGTTGTGCTATTATATAGCGTTGATTGGGCCATTAGCTCAGTTGGTTAGAGCAACCGGCTCATAACCGGTCGGTCCTGGGTTCGAGTCCCCGATGGCCCACCATACCTTTTATTATCCTTTAGGGGTATAGCTCAGCAGGTAGAGCAGCGGTCTCCAAAACCGCGTGTCGTGAGTTCGATTCTTACTGCCCCTGCCACATTTGAAGTCCGCAAACGCCGTAGGTACGTCGTTTGCGGACATTTTGCTATATTGTGTTTTCTCGTGCTAAATGCGTTTTCAGACGGTATTTTTGTACGATTTTGTCCCGTTTTCGCTGAAAAGTGTCGTATTTTTGTCGTATAAATTTGTGTCGGTGTGATGCCTAGGAATGACGTATTATAGGGATTTTCTTGTATGTTGCTGTCGTGTTATTTGGTGTCATATAGTTTATCAGACAAAAATGTTTGGGGAGGGAAGTTAATGTCATTTAGTCAGCTTAAAGATTATTTTTACTATGATGACCGTAAATTTATGTTGCTTGCAATATCGGACAATAAGCATCTGATCAAGTGTGCAGAGTTTCATATCCCGTATGATGTTCAGTTCAGCAAGTCAACCAATAATTGGCGAGGGTATCAGGCAACTTATTATGCTGAGGACAATAAGCTATACGGAATAAAAAATATATGGGCATATAACGAGCCGATTTATTCAGAAAAAATGTTTCTGGACTTTACAGGTAATTGTATAATCACAGATGTTGATGTGAGGTTTGGAACTTGTTATTATGAATATCTATATTGTTATGAAGCCTATGAACTTAAATATAAGCATGGCATTCTGCAAAAAGTCAATGATCTTTCTACTGCTATTCATGAATTTGATGCTTGGGATGAAACAAAGCAAGAAAGTAAAAGAGCAATTAAGAAACTCGCAGACAAATATCTTGACGGGAAATACAGATTAGAATCTTATGGACTCAAGGAATCTAATTACTTTAATAAAATCTTCCCTGATGAATTGAGGTAATTATTCCTTTATCCACCAACCGTTTCCATCTCTATATCCGAAACGTTTCATGAATGGTATCATTGCATAATAATATCCCTTATCGGGAATAGTGTAGCCCTCAGATCTCATTGCATCAAAAATCCGTTTTTGGAGTTCTTCTGTAAGCAAGAACCATTCACCTGCTGTCAGGCGAGCATTATCATATTCGGCGGTGTCAATTTCGTAATCATAAACATCGTCCTCAACGTAGATATATTTTTCGTGTGTGACAACATAAGCATCAACAATATTCTGAATGGAGTTATTGTGTGTAAGCCAATCTCTTATATCGTGGACACTGATGTTTGAAAGCGGTTCTGAGGTAAGTACAAATACTTTTTTATTCTCGTCAATAAATGTTGCGTAATCAGACCCTTGGGAAAACTGTTGAGAAATATTATCCATACTGTATCACGGTTTATATAAAGCCGTCAAATTATTCGTATTTGCAAAGGGTATTGCATAATCACATTATATATTAGTTATTGTGAGTTGTCAAGCGACGACTATTTTGACGACTAACAGCCCATATCACATCAAAATCGGTGTGATACGGGCTGTATATGTATCAGGCGGCGTTTCCGGGGTTAATGTGAGCAATTCGGTTAAGCAGTTCTCCTTGCTTCTCAATAAACGCCTTCCGCTCCTCAAAATCCCCATAGATAAACAGATCCCGATAGTATCTGAACATCTCCAGCTCACACAGAGCGGTCACGAACAAAGCGTGCGGACGTTCCTCGGGAGTGTGCGGTGCATATCGTACTCGGCAATCCTCGAGATATTTGCAGTAGTCGGCAAGCAGTCTGTATGCTCTGTTTTCACGCTCTTTATATGTAACTATCTTCTGAGGGGAAGCCTTGTTCCGTGTCTGTCCTTTCGGCTTGAAATCATCGTGGATAAGGACATTGAAATCAGCGGCAAGCCTTCTGGCACTATCTATGGGTGACAGACCGAGCAGTTTACCCGTGAGCTTGATAACGTCCCCGTGTTCTCCGCAGCCGAAACAGTAGAAATGGTCGTGGTACAGCTTCAAACTGCCTGTCTTTTCGGCGTGGAACGGGCAGAGGGCAATGTCCTTCCTTACGTTCAGTCCGTAATATTCGGCGGCAGTATTTATATCCACAGCCGCCTTTACTTCTTCAAAAATGTTCATCTTGTCATCTCCTAAAAAATGAGCCGTCCGTTCATAAGTCCGGACGGCATTTGCGTTATAAGCTGGGTCCGCTGTTGCTGCGGCGTTGGCTTCTGTCTTTTTCTGTCAGACGTTCATATTCTTCGGCTATGCTGTCACCCAAGCCGTATTTGGTGTCTATCTCCTCGGCAAGCTCGGTCTTTCCGAATTTGCGGCAGAGAGCAGAGCCTGCATTGCATATAGCGTCGATAATGTTCCGCTGGGGTTTGCTCAGGTCAGCCCTGCATTCGTTCTTTGCGAATATGAGAGTTGCCGCCGACATACACAGCTCCTTTATGAACGTCATAGCGTCGTTGAATTTGTCTGTCAGAGCTTTGAGGGTAGTTTCCAATACGCTGATTTTTCCGTTGAGTTCGGAAACCTCTTTTTCGTGCTTTTCGGTGAGGATATGTTCTTGCCTTTCCAATGCGGCAGACAGCCGTTGATTATGTGCGTTTTCGTTGCTGACTATCCTGCAGTTGAGAGTTTGTATCTTGCTCTCCTTTTCCTCAAGAAGTGCGTCCAAACCTGCAATTTTGCTGTCTTTATCGGATATGGTGCTGTAAAGGTCAGCAATTTCCGCTTCTTTGCTGTTTATTTCGGTATTTTTCTCAAAAATTATCTCGCCATAGTATTCGTGAGGACTGTTCTTCTGATTCATCAAATCACGCCGTTCTTCTTCGATAATCTGTCCTGCTTGTTCAAGCTGCGTTGCAAGGGCAAGGTTTCTTTCGGCAGATGCTTCGTTGATTTCAGCCTGCTCATTTACAAGCTGTTCTGCCCTGGCAAGCTCCTCTGACCTTTCTGCAAGCTCCTTTTTACGGTTGTCGAGAATTTTCTGCTGTTCGGCACGTTTCTTCTCCCATTCGGCTTTTTCGGAGCTGACCGCTGAGGTCATATTGTCGGCTTCGGTCTTTGCATCTGCTATGATACTGTCGGCTTTTTCTTCGGCAGCCCGAAGGTGTTCTTCCGCTTTTTCATTTTTGCGGTCTGCCTTGCGTTTCTGTTCGGTCAGGTCGGCGATTATGGAATCTTGATTGCTTGATATGAGCTGTGCGTCCTCGACTGCCTTGTTCAGACGGTCAAGCTCGGAACGTTTTACGACTACCTTATCTTTTCCGAGCAGCTTATACACGGCAGAGCTTTCTTCTTCGATAGGTACTGCCTTGAACGCTTTGAGGTTTTCGCTTGTCTGTTTGAGCTGTTTGATAGTCTTGTTACCGCCAACAGTTGCTCCGTTGAGTATTCCAATATCTCTGCCGAAAACTTCGGTCATACGTTTTGAGAGATCGGTGTGGAAGGATTTCAGGTCTTTTCGGGTAATACATTCTTTTGCGGATAGCTTTAGTTTTCCGTTTTTTTTATCCTTCACCACGGGGACGAAATTGTAATGCAAATGCGGTGAGGTTTCGTCCATATGAACGGGTGCGGATATCAGATTTTCTTTTCCGTATCTGGCATTCAGAAATTTGTAGCACTCATCGAAAAATACGGGAAGTTCTTCCTCTGTCAAATCTTCGGGTGCAGTTACTACCCAATCGCACATTACATTTACGTTTGCCCTTTTCAAAACCTTGATCTCGCTCATTCTCTTGTGCAGGAAATCAAGGCAAGAGAGGGGCTGATCTTTTTCTGCAAGGTTGTAATTCAGGGGTGTGCGGCTTTCGTCAATATTGCTTGTACTGCTTGAATGTGTCCGGTCGTAATGAGCAAACATATGCCCTGCTGCGGCTGCTGTATATTTTTCTAAGTGAGCCATTTGCATTTCTCCTTTCATTTGTGCGGATTCGGGTAATAGAGGGGGTGACGGTTTGTCCACCCAAACTCCGTTTTGGTGGAGCAAGTTATACCAAAATTCCGAGCCGTCAATTTCGCTTGGGGCGAACTTGACTGAATTTTGGTTAACTTGCTCTCAAACGCCGAGGGCTTTTGAAATTTTCTTCGAAAATTTCACTTTGGGGGAACGGGCGTGTAGCGCCGATATGTAGGATAGTCAGTATAAGTTATTCAGCGTCATTACCGCAGAATGCTTCTGCTGTTCAACGACGTGATGATAAGTGTTCAAAGTTGTTGAAACATCTTCGTGACCGAGAATTTCCGAAACAGCCTTTATGTCAACTCCGCTGCGAATGAGCGTTGTTGCAAATGTGTGACGCAGGGCGTGGACGAGATTTTCCTTGTCGGTTATCCCGCACTTTTTTAGAATACACTCCATCGTCTTGTAAACCTTTCGGGGAGAAGTGATGGTGTGATTCTTTGTTGCGATAACACGATCCTTGTCACGAATTATGCTGCGGAGATGTTCAAGTGCATCAACAGCGTTGTCATTCAGCGGAATGTAACGAGTGGACTTGTCCGTCTTGGGCGTGTCCTGTTCAAGAAGGACATATTTACTTTCCGCATCTTCCTCACGATTTTTCACTTCCACAACATTTCCGTGAATGTAAATATGACGCTTTTCGAGGTCAACGTCCTTCCATTTGAGATAAAGCGGCTCGCCCTCTCTCATTCCCGTGTTCAGAATAAGGATTATGAGATAGCCGTATCTGTAAACGGGAGTGCCGTTCTTGTAAGTACGTTTGGCTTCTTCAACGATTGCGGCAATTTCCTCGGGAGTGTATGCGGTGATCTCCTTCCTCTCCTTGACCTTTGAGGACGGGAGCTTCACACCCTTGACGGGATTTTTGAGAATTTCTCCACGCTGAACGCCCAGCTCCATACAGGCATTCAGATTGTTGTACGCCTTCTTTGCGGTGGAGTAGGATTTTTCGCTGATTATGGTGTTTATCATTTTCTGCACATCGTTTGAGGTCAGAGCGTTTATTTGGATATGCCCGATAGCGGGGAATATCTGATATTTCAAAGACTGCTCCACACGGTCGTATGAGCTTGGTTTCAGCTCAGGCTTTTTTATATCTTCAAGCCAGTGCGTCATATACGTTGAAACCGTCATTTTCTTGACGTTGGAAATATCATAACGCATTGCTTCGGCAATAAGCTCCCGGGCTTTCCTTCGTACTTCTGCCTTAGTTGCTCCGTAAACGGACTTTCTGTTGTTGGGCGAAATGGTGACCTTCTGCTCAAAATATCCGTCCTTACGCTGTTTTATCTCGGGAAGTTTTCTGGACATTGCTTTCTCTCCTTTCTGTATCGGGACATATTGGATATGCCCCGATATGATGATAATTACGTAATCAGCCGATGATGAAGGACTTGCCTGCATAGGTGTTCAGCCACTTCTCAAAGGCGGTCTTTTCAATGCGGAGGATACCGCCCATCTTGATGGAAGGGAAACCCTCGGAGCTGAACAGCTTATACACGCTGCTGCGGCTGATGTGCATAATTGCCATAATGTTTTCGGGTGTGTAGAGGACGGGAGCGTTCTCCACGGGTGCTGCGGTTGTCTTTGTTGCATTCATAATGATTTACCTCTTTCTTTTGTGATTTTTATTGTTAAGGGACGATGGGACAATGGGACAATGGATTGTCTTGTTGTCGGAAAGTCCCTTATTTGCGTTGGTTTTGGTTTATTCAAGCCTTTGTGACAATGGGTGTCAATGACGGATATTTTGTGCCAATGACGGACAATATACCTTGAGTACATCGGGTTCAAGCATAACGGGATTCAGTTCATAGCTCTCTTTCTTACGGTTTCCGCTGCCTTCGGGCGGTGGAATATATGTAAGGAAATTGCAGGCTGTCAGCTTTTCAAGGGCAGTTTCTATTTGCTCGCTGCTGAGCCTTTTGGCGGTACGCTTTATATCTCTGAGAGAAATAACAGTCCTGCCTTCTCTGATGACCTTTGCGGTTATCTTATCAAGAAGATACTGTGCGGAATTGTCATAGTTGTCGGCACACATCATTTTAAGATAGTGCTGACCGAAGTAGGTTGTTATATCAATAGCTGCCTGCATTGTTTCTCCCGAAATACATTCGGAGGGGGAGTGTTCGCATAGATGTAAAACTCCTGCTATCCGAAGTGTCTTTCCGAGTATCTTGCTGAAAAACTCCCTATGATCCGCCAGGTTTTCCATATCGGACATCTGATACTCTATCTTGTCAGCATAGTCGGTAAGCAGATCGACAGCCTTGCAGCTCAGGTCAATGCGGCATTCATCGTTTCGGGGCATATTCAGAAGTCTGGTTATAAGGTCACTGTATGCCCTTGTCACAGAGTTGCCGTTTACGTCCTGTATGAGCTTTCGGTGTCCTATCATACTGTCGGGTATGCAGAACAGGAAACGCTGTGTGAGTCCCTTTCCTGTGAACTGAGGGTTGTTTATCACGCTGTTGAGAACTTGCGGTTGGGTGCATATCCCGAATGTCAGCAGAGGGCGATGAAGGGCAACAGAGCCGTACTTGCGGTCGATCTTTACAGGTTCGCCGTCATAACCGGAGAGGAAGATATTGAGGTTGGTGACGCTGCTTGAGTACATTCCCGAAATGACATCGAATATGCCGCCTTCGGGGGAGAGAATGCCCATAGCTTCGTCATTTTCGCTCATAATGCCTGCAAGTGCTTCGGCAGTAACGTCTGTGGTAATGAGCTTCATTTCATTGACAGGCGGTAGGTCGTTGATCTCCTGCTGTATCTCCTTGACCTTATTGACAGGCTCGTCCTTTTCGATTGCTCTGTGCAGCTTGTATTCAAGCTGTTTCCGTGTGTTTCGGTAGGTCTGTACATCTAAAAGGTGATTCTCATTGTATTCGGCTACATAATGGGTGATAGGCCTTGTCATTGCACTGAATACAGCTGATTTACGTTCGCCCGGCGGGGCGCATATAAGAATGTATAAATTCAGCTCCTCTGCCCAATGCTCGCTGAAATACACCTTTGCTTTGCCCTGCAAGCAGACCGATAACGCTGCTAATGCGACAGCTGCAGGCATATCGGGATAGACCTGAGTTGTTTCGGCAACGAAATTCACCATATCCCGTATGGTCGGCGGTAACGCTCCTATCGGGAACGGCGGCGGAGATTTTGCAGGGTTAAGCGGCGTAGGATAGATCGTTGTTCCTGTTGTTTCCATATTTCTTTTCCTTTCTTTTGTGTAATGTATTGACATTTGTGTTTATATAGGGTATAATAATATTATAGATAAGAGTGTATGTATAATAAATTATACTCGTTATGATTATAGTATAATATATTATACCTTGTTTGTCAATACAGTTTTTGAGGTTTTTTGTTGTTTTGTGTTATTTTGTAATGATGAACAAAAAAGATGGGAGATAATTATGAATTTTTACGAAAGACTAAAGGCGGTCTGTGACGAGAAGGACAAAAAAATCACCACAGTTGTAGTTGACTGTGGCGGTAATAAGGGATCTATCGCAAGTTGGAAGAAGGGGACTGTCCCTAACTATACTATTATAGAGAAACTGGCAGAGGAGCTTGATGTCAGCGTTGATTTTCTTGTGGGCAAGGAAGAGGTCGATATTCAGCCTAAAAAGTATTTTAGCACGTTGGACGTAATGCTGGCTTCAAAATACAAGTATATCAACCTGAGCTGTCTGAATGAGATCTCCGATGATGATATGAAAAGGTATGAAGCGTATCTGAACTGCTCTACAAAGTTTATGTATGACCGAACAAGCGTAAAATATGAACCTGTTAAGCAGGAAAGGACTGAATCGGACATTGACACCGATATGACCGACGAGATAATAGACGTTATGAGCTTTCTTCCCGGCAGTGATGATGTTCGTTTCCTGCAGATACAAATCTCACGAATCGTTCTGTTCAATCTCCGTGCATTGAAAAATGAGGGGAACAGGCTCATTGCCGAGAGTAAGTCGATCAATAAGGCTAATTTGAAGTATCTTCTTGATGAAAGCGGCAGCACAAGCACGAAAGCATATGGATTTACAAGTGATGAGGTGCGTTCTATTCACAGGGATAGCGGGCTTAGTTATCAGTATCTGTTTTCGGGAGTTATGAAAGCAAAGGACAGGGAGATATTTAAGGCTGATTCGGAGGAAAAGGGATAATCACGCTATTGTCACCATTGACACGCATTGTCCCGTCATTGGCACGAAGGGTAAAATAACGATAAACAACGATGATAAGCCACTTGACAGCGTTCGAGAGTTCCAATGTCCCATTGTCCTCAGGATATAAGAGTGAGCAAGGAGTATAGCTATGTCAGAAAAAGAAAACGAGATCGTTTCAACAGGAGCTAATGCAGAGAAAACATATAATATAGTACGAAACAGCGTAATTACTGCACAGAGCAGGATATACAGTGCTGTCAATACTGCAATGGTGCAGGCGTATTGGGAGATAGGCGAGCAGATTTACCTTGCTTGCGGTGAGAACGACAGAGCCGAATACGGAGCAGGCTTGCTGAAATATCTTTCCGAGAAGTTGACCGCCGAGTTTGGCAAGGGCTTTTCCGAACGTAATTTACGAAATATGCGTCAGTTCTATCAGTGTTATCCGATTCGGAACACAGTGTGTGCCGAATTGAGCTGGTCGCATTATCGTGTGCTGATGCGTATTCCCGATGATAAGCGCAGAGAGTGGTACACAGATGAATGTGCAAAGTCAGGGTGGAGCGTCCGACAGCTTGAACGTCAGATAAACACAATGTTTTACGAGCGTCTGCTGTCGAGCAAAGAAAAGGACGCTGTTGCAGCGGAGATACAAACTACTGAGCCGAAGCCTGAATATGAGAAGATCATTCGTGACCCGTATGTGCTGGAGTTCCTGGACTTGCCTGCAAATCCCCATTTCTATGAGAAGGACTTGGAGCAGGCACTTATAGATCATCTGCAAAACTTCCTTCTGGAGCTTGGCAGGGGATTCAGCTTTGTGGCAAGGCAGAAGATGATCAGCTTCGACGGCAGGCAGTTCTATATTGATTTGGTATTTTACAACTATATATTAAAGTGTTTCGTACTTATAGACCTAAAACTCGGAGATCTGACGCACCAAGACCTCGGTCAGATGCAGATGTATGTAAACTACTATACCCGTGAGCTGATGAACGAGGGGGATAATCCACCCATCGGCATTGTGCTTTGTGCGGACAAGAGTGACGCTATCGTAAAATACACGCTGCCCGAGGATAACAAGCAGATCTTCGCTTCTCGCTATATGACTTATATTCCTTCGGAGGAGGAGTTTAAGAGGGAACTGAGGTTGGAGGAGTATAAGAAGATTGATGATAGTGACGGTAATACTTGTTTTTGAAATGTGATATTTTCGATAACTGAAATCATAATAAATATTTGCGATAAAAAACAATGCAAAAGAATTATTAGCAAAAATATTGTCAAATTCGATATAAATATGTTGTAATACAAACTCGGTAATGGTATAATATTACTAAAGGTAATGGAGGGACGTTTATATGAATCGAATGATTGAATCTATTCCAAGTGCAAATATACTTCTTTCGTCATTGCGTTCTGTAGGATATACTCCGGAAACTGCCATTGCTGATATAGTAGATAATAGTCTGTCTGCTAATGCGTCTGCAGTAAATATTGAAATTGACTGGTGTGATCAGAGAATTATTATTTCGGACAATGGTGACGGTATGTCAAATCAGGAATTGATAAAATCTATGTCTATTGGTTCATCTGATCCGCTTAATGAAAGAAGCATACATGATCTTGGAAGATTCGGTATGGGAATGAAAACAGCATCGTTTTCTTTGGGAAAGAAATTAACGGTTATAACAAAGAATAAAGACGGTATTAGTAATGCTTGCTGGGACTTGGATTATGTTAGGGATAATGATAGGTGGGAGATATTAGCGGAAGATTCCTCAAATGAGCTAATATGTGATTTATCAGAAAGACTATCAAATTATAGAAACGGTACAGTTGTATGTATTTCTAATATTGATAAAGTAATATCATCAACCTCATCAGCAGAAAAGAAAAAAATCTACAAAATGATAGATAATATAAAATACCATCTATCTTTAGTTTTTCACAGATTTATGGAAGCTGGCAAAGTATCTGTTACAGTAAATCATACACCTCTTGTTCCATGGAATCCTTTTATTCCTCAGAATAATGCTCGTCAAGAGTTGGAATCGGAAGAAGTAGTTGAGAATGGACATAAGGTTATAATTAAGCCTTATGTTCTTCCTCACAAAACTAAGTTTGCAAATGATGATGAAGTAACGGCAGCAGGCGGATATAAGGGCTGGCTGCAGCATCAGGGCTTTTATGTTTATAGAAACGAAAGGCTTATTATATACGGAACATGGTTTGGGTTGTTTAAAAAGGAAATGTCGTTCAATTTGGCAAGAATTCAGCTCGATATATATTCAGACAGTGATTTTGACTGGCAGATTGACATTAAGAAAAGCAAAGCTGTTCCTCCTGCATATACTGATGATATTATTCGTCTTGCTGCTGAGAAAGCAACTAAGCAGTCGGTCAAAGTGTATAATTCGAGAGGAACATATTCAGATGCAAATCACAGGGGAAATGCTAATGTTCCTCAATTAAGCTATGTTTGGGAACAAAGGAAGGATTCACGGGGGGCGTACTCGTTTGTTTTGAATAAAAAACATACCTTGCTTAATACATTGAAAACCTCTCTTAATTCAGAGCAGAAATCAATATTATCGGCATATTTGAACTTGGTAGAAAAATGCTCACCTATGGAGCTGTCAGGTGTAAATGATGTATTAAAAAGCAATAAAGGAGCATTATCCGAAGATGAATACAATGAGCTTGCATATCAAGCCAAGCAGCTTATATCAACTCTTGTTCATAACGGCATTTCAAAGGAAGAAATAAGAGGATTGTTTCAGCAGCTGCCCGATTACATCAATATAATGGATGATTTTGACAATATCTATGCGGAGGAATGTATATGAATCAAAACGATATAAGAAGTTATGAAGCGGCCTTTTCTCTATGCCTTGGAGAAATAGAAAAGGGTATGGACAGTGAAGATGCAATTAACAAAATAGCAGCTATGATGGGTCCGCTTGTTTCTGATGCTAAAGATTTGAGAGAATATTTATACAGAGAGGTTAGCTTTTCGAGTAATGATATTGCGTCAATGATATGTGCAAAAGATAAGAAGGATCGTGAATGGTGGAACAAATTAAAACAATCATCAGGATTTAAGGGTACATATTGGAATAGATATAAGGCTTACTTGTCTGGCACAAAGAAATGGAGTCAGAAAACAATTGAAAAGAGTATTAACGAACCAACAGACCATATAATGAATTATATTTCTGATCCTAATGCAGGAGTTCCAGAAAAATCATATGGAGCTGTATTTGGATATGTTCAGTCAGGAAAGACTGCTAATTACATTGGATTGATAAATAAGGCTGTTGATGCTGGATATAAGATAATTATTGTCCTTGCCGGTATGCACAATAACCTTAGAAGCCAGACTCAAATGAGAATTGACGAAGAAGTTCTTGGCTTTGAAACCAGTATAGAATATCTTAGGCAAAAAGCAGGCCTTGTTCCATCGGTTATTGGTGTAGGAAATCTTAATTTCAAAATGGACAAGTCTATCGAAGCACTTACATCAAGGGATGAAAAAGGCGATTTTACCAAGGGTAGAGCAGGTGTAAGCAGGCAGTATGATCAGCCGAAAATTTTTATTGTAAAGAAACAGAGCACAGTCTTACAGTATGTATTTGATAATTTGTCAAAGAATCATGCGGCTATTCGCAATTCAGACGGTACAAGTTTGTTCCCTTGTGAATATTCACTGCTTGTTATTGATGATGAAGCTGACCAGGCTTCTGTTAATACTAAGTATAAGACTGATCGGAGCGGAGATGTCAGCGATGATTCAGAAGTATCAAAGATAAATGAACTTATAAGAAGAATACTTTCTCTTTTTTCCTGCCGTTCATATGTCGGATACACTGCAACACCGTACGCAAATATCTTTATTCCTCCTCAGATTAGCGATGATGATCTGGAAGATGATTTATTTCCTAAAGATTTTATTGTATGCCTTCCAAAACCAGCAGGCTATGTTGGCGCACTTGAGTTCTTTGGTGAAGATGACAACAGCGAAATAATGCCCCTCAGACGAAAAATTACAACTCAGCTCGAGGATTTTATTGATATTGAAACAAAGCAGATAATATCACCATTGCCTGATGAATTGAAAAAAGCGATTCTATATTTTATAATTATTGTTGCAGCAAGAAATGTTAGGGGACAGACGTTAGATCCTAATTCAATGCTGATTCACATAAATAGATTGACTGATGTGCAGTCTTCATTAAAATCAATGGTTGAGGACTATTTTGATGAGGTTCAATCTTACATAAACGGTGGAGATACTGATATTCTTAACACTATGCGTGATATATGGGAGAATGATTTTGTTCCCACAACAACAAAAATGCAGCAGGATTTTCCTGCATATATGGAAGGGGTAAAATGTTCGGAATGGTGTTCAATAGAAACTGAAATTAAACGAATTATCGGCAACCACCAGATTAGAATTTTCGAGATAAACGGAAAAAGTGACGATGTATTATGCTATAAAGAATTTAAAGATGAGGAACGCCAGTTAAATGTTATTGCTATTGGCGGCGATAAGCTGTCACGAGGACTAACACTTGAGGGTCTAACTGTTAGTTTCTTTATGCGTACATCCATGATGTATGATACCTTAATGCAGATGGGAAGATGGTTTGGTTTCAGACCGCAGTATACAGATCTGTGCAGGCTTTTTGTACCGGATGAGTTATTTAGATGGTTTATGGTTGTATCATATGCAACAGAAAATCTTCGCAGCCAAATTCAGTACATGAATGAATATAACCGTACTCCAATTGATTTTGGGCTTAGAATTGCATCATATCCTGAAATGCTTATTTCTTCAAGAAATAAAATCAAGACCGGTCAAGAACGAACATTAACATTTAATAATACTGTAAGCCAGACACGTTCTATTGATATAAATGCTGATACTTATAACAGAAATTTTGAAGCAGTAAAGAGCTTTATTTCTAAACTGGGCAAAGACAGCAAGGATCACTGGGAAAAACTTGGCAGAAAATCGGGTGCGGATCACATATTTTGGGACAATGTTGACGGTGGTTTGATTGCAGATTTTTTATCAGAGTATCAAACTTCGGCAAAAGCCAGCAAGGTGAACTCGCTGTATATGGCTGACTATATCCGTGATCAGATAAAGCTTGGCGGATTGACATCTTGGACAGTATGTTTGAAAAATACAGGGCGAACTGAACCAATGCTAAAGATTGGTGAATACAGCATCGGACAAGGATTAAAAAGAAGCAAAGGACAGTATTTGTGTGATTCGTCAGTTTGTTCTATAAAATCGCTCAAATCCAAAGATGAAGAATACCTTGATTTTACTCAGAATCAGATTGAAGAAAAGGACAAAATGAAAAAAGATGGTGACAGCGATGATAAGGTGCGAAAGCAGCTTAGAACAAGAGATAGAGGATTGCTTATTCTTTGTCCTCTTGATACAGAGAGCATCGACGGTTTAATAATAGATGGTCAAACGTATAATACGCCGTTTGGCTTTGTTGCTGTATTTCCTGACAATGAGGGTATGGGAAGCAGCAGAACATATCGCTTTAATCCTATCGCAGTTGAAAATGGTGATGAATTTTGAGTAATGCAATTAAAATATACCAAGAAATCATTGATGATTTCAACAGACCTGCAAATTCAGGCTGTACAGTCCTAAATAGGAGTCTCTTGCTTAAAAACAAAATACGCATAGTGTATATTGTCACAGCAGAAAGCAGGCAGAGAATAATTGCTTTAATGCTTCCAATGGATTGCAAAAAAGAAGTGATTAGCCGATTTCCCAAATGGCATGGCATTGAATTCAAATATGATTACATTACAGAATATAAGAACGAGAATAATGAAAATGAATATATTATTATTTCTCAGTCTAAAGATTATGACAGCGGCATATTTGAGATTATTGCAAATGATATTACTGATCAGCTTGAAAAAGTTGCTGTTCCGAAAAAAATGTTAAGTTCTTTAATAGATACACTAAGTAAATGGAAGAAGTTCTTTGCATTAAATTCTGATGTTATTATGTCGGAGCAAATGCAGGAAGGTCTTTATGGAGAACTTTTGGTTTTGAAAAAGCTATTATTCTGTTTTGGAGAAGAGGTTGTTTCATATTGGAGCGGTGCTGATAAGGAAACACATGATTTCTATATAGGCGGCTCTGCAGTTGAGGTAAAAACAACAGCAGCAAAGTCAACGGAAAAAATAAGGATAAGCAGCGAACATCAGCTCAATCCTAAAGATGTAAACAGCGGCTTGTTTCTATATGTCAATATGGTTCGCAAAAGCCGTACAGACGGAGAAACACTTCCGGTTATTATTGACAGCATTCAAAAAGAGCTTTCAGCTTATAATAGGTCTGTTTTCTTCGAAAAGCTGTTTCAATATGGCTATATTCCCGCCTGTGAAGAAAAATATAATTTGGGATTTCATTTAAGATCATATCAGGTCTATGCTGTTGGAAATACCTTCCCTAATATTGTACCGGATGAATTAGATAAAGGAATATCTGAGGTTACATATTCTCTTGATCTTAATGTTTGTGCAGATTTTATTACATCTTGGGATGACGCTGTAAAAACGCTGAAAGGGGGCATATTAATTGGAGAATCGTGAATTAGTTGATTTTAATCAAGAATTTATTGAAGAAGTAAAGGAATATGCGACCGAACATTCTGAGCTTACTGAAACGGCATTTACAAATGTTTTTCTTTCATATCTGTCAGATTTTGGGGAAACTAAGACAGCCGATGCAGAAGTAACCTACTGTATGAAGGAGTCTGAAAAAATCAAAGTAAATGCTTTTTCATACAGTGAGTATTTTCAAAGTCTAACACTTATAGTTAGCTGCTATGAGAAAAATGGTAAAATAGAGAAACTTAATAAAGCGGATACTGTAAAGATATGTAAACAGGCATCAAAGTTTTATAAGCTTTGCTGTGCAAGCAGCAGTTTATTCGAAGAAATGGAAGAATCGTCTAACGAATATATGCTGTATGAGTTTATTAAATCCAACAAAGATAATATAGAAAATCTTTATATTATTTTGCTTACCAATAAACTTGTAAATGGTGATCTTCCAGAGGACACAATGATAAACAAAACTACCGTCAAATATGATGTGTGGGATATTGAACGGCTTGTACAGGCTGTATATCAAAGAAAAGAAGCAGAAAAACTGGTTATTCGATTTAAGAATAAATACAAATATCGTCTTAAATTGATCAAAATACCCCAGGAAAGCAATATTTACGATTGTTATGTTGGATATATTTCTGGTGCTTGCTTAGCAGAAATATATCGTGATGAGGGACAAAGGCTGATTGAAAAAAATGTTAGATCATTTTTGCAAGCAACAGGAAAAGTAAACAAGGGAATCAGAGATACCCTCAGAAGTGATTCAGCTATGTTTATGGCATACAATAATGGAATATCGACTATTGCAGAACAGGTTGTTATTGATGAAAATGATAGTACAGAGGACTTTATAATAATAAAAGAACTTGTTGGCTGGCAGATCGTCAATGGAGGTCAAACAACAGCTTCTATTTATGCGGCATTTCAGAATAAAGTCGATTTGTCAAACGTTAACGTTCAAATGAAGCTGACTGTTATAAAGTCAACTGAACAAATGGATTCTGTCATCAGTAATATATCGAAATTTGCAAACAGTCAGAATAAAATTACAATGTCTGATTTTAGTGCAAATGAAGATTTCCATATCAAACTGGAACAGCTTTCAAGGAGAGTGTATATACCTGTCGAAAAGGGCAAGCCTTCTCAAAGGTGGTTTTACGAAAGAGCAAGAGGTCAGTACAGCGTTGAAGTTAATAGACAGCTTACAGCGGCTTCAAAGCGAAAGTACAAGGAGCAAAACCCTAAAAATAAATGTATTTCTAAAACGGTTGCGGCAAAATGTGCTATGTGTTGGCTAAAATATCCTGATATAGTAAGCAAAGGTTTGGAAACAAACTTTGTTAAATATTCAGAGATGGTGCAGTCGGGTGAAATTGGAGAACCTAATGAGAAGTTCTATTGTGACTTGATTTCACAGGTTATTCTTTTTCAGCAGTGTGATAAGATAGTTGATGCTCAGAATTTTGGCGGATATAAAGCTCAGATAAACTATTATACCATAGCACTGTTATCTGAATTTCATTCTGATAAAGTGAGCTTTGACTATATCTGGAAGCATCAAAATATATCTCCGGAGGTTTCTCAGCTTTTGGAAGATTGCTGCTACAAGGTATGGAATCATTTTATGAATCCAAATACAAATAATGCCAAGGGCGTTAATGTAACTCAATGGTGCAAAAAAGAAGATTGCTGGACGCTTCTTAAAGAGCGTTACTTGAATGATTCTATATAACACCGTCAGAATAGGAGAATTAGATAAATGTATAGAGTCATTGATTTATTTGCTGGTGCTGGAGGTCTGAGCCTTGGTTTCAGGCAAACTGGCAAATTTGAAATTGCTGCTGCTTATGAAATAAATACTAATGCACAGAATACATATAAGAAAAATCATAAGGATACATTGGTGTACCCTGATGTATGTTCAGCTAACTTTAGAAACCTGAAAAAGAAATTAGGGAAAATAGATGTTGTAATTGGAGGTCCTCCGTGTCAAGGCTTCTCAATGGCTAATCGGCAAAATAATCATATCATTAGCCAAAACAATATGTTAGTGAAGCAATATGTAAGAGCAGTAACAGAGCTGCGTCCGAAGGCATTTGTTATGGAGAATGTTGAAATGCTAAAATCTTCTGTTCATCGTTTCTATTTGAGAGAGGATGAGCTGGATATAATACACAATTACAAAATTGATACGATTGCTTCTGAAATATTGCTGTTGGAAGAAAAATACTGTTCAGATGAGATTGCTGAGAATATACAAGACAGAGATACAGTTAATGAAAAACTATGGCCTGAAAAGGACTATAAGTTGTTAAATATTGTATATCGCCAGCGTAATAATCTCGAAAAATGCGGAGCGGCACTTTATCGCTACAAAAATCAGTTAATAAAACTTTCAAAAAAGATTCTAGATACAGAGAATGTAGGCGAATATGCTTGCTTTAATGATGCTGCGAATGCTATTAATTCGTTTTTTGATGGAAACATTGCTGTTGAGCAAATAATCTGTCATATTGAAAAGACAATTATGCTGCAGCGTTGTTTGAGCAGGGCAAAGGAAATATTTGATAATGAATTGAAGATTGATGGATATGTATTTGAGAATGGAATATCCGTTAAGGTTCAATCGTACTCGGTGCTTGATTATATTACAAAAATGCTTGGTGCAAATAAATATGGTTATACATTTAATAAGGATGTCTTAAATGCAGTCGAATTTGGAGCACCCCAAAAAAGAAGTCGTTTTGTATTGATTGGTATCAAGAAAAGCATTGCTAAAGAAATAGATATGCCTAGTGGTACGTTTATGGAAGGCAATTATCGAACTGTTGAAGATGCGATCAAAGATCTTGAAAGCGTTAAACCTGTTTATGAAATTAGCGAAGACAGTGGGACTTTGCTAAATAATAAGTTTAAACGTACTGGTTTGACGGATATTCTTAGAGATAGTGACAAACTTTATAATCACATTATTACTAACACACGAGAAGTTGCTATGGCACGGTTCAAAGCGATAAAAGAGGGCGGTAATTTTCATTCGCTTGATGATTCTTTGAAAGTAAATACATATACAGATACGAGCCGTACACAAAATACCATTTATCAAAGGCTAAAATATAAAGATCCGTCAGGAACAGTTTTGAATGTAAGAAAGTCAATGTGGATTCATCCTACATTAAATCGTGCTGTAAGCATTAGAGAAGCGGCTCGTCTGCAAACTTTTCCAGATTCGTTTGTTTTCTGCGGAACTAAGGATTCACAGTATCAGCAGGTTGGAAATGCTGTTCCGCCAATGCTCGCAAAAGCAATTGCTGAACATCTGGCAAAGTATTTAGATGGTGAGAATAATGGCTGATAACCATACTAAAGAAATTCGAAGCATGAATATGTCTCATATTCGAAGCAAGGACACAAAACCTGAAATTATAGTTAGAAGTTTTCTGCACAAAAACGGTTTCAGGTTCAGAAAGAATGATAAACGCTATCCAGGCAAACCTGATATTGTATTGCCAAGGTATAAAACGGCTGTTTATATAAATGGCTGCTTTTGGCATATGCATAACTGTAACAATTTTGTTTGGCCTAAATCAAATATTGAATATTGGACAAGCAAACTTACAAATAACCGAAACCGAGATCTAAGGCATTATGATGAAATGAAGGCAAAAGGCTGGAAAGTTATTGTTATTTGGGAATGCGAAATTAACGAAAATAAGCTTATTCAGCTTATAAAGGAAATAAAAGGAGAATAATTATGGCTCTTATAACGAAAGATAACATAAAGAAAATTGACAAAGACAGGAACTGCGTTCACAGCAAAGTGAGGGCAACATATACTACATTTACCAGTGGTGGGAAAACTTATTTTCAAATTGATACATATGGCAGTCCTAATAGAGAGTTAAAAGACAAAATTAGTCAGTCTATTCAAGTTGATAAGGAAACAGCAAAAGAGCTAATAAAGATTATGATGGATACTTTTGATATTCTGTAGATCGAGCGGACAAATCTTACCGACATATAATGAATGCATATCATTGTATTGCATAAAATGTTCCACTGGAACATTTTAGAGGATAATTGTCGTATAAAAATAAACCGTCGTAAATCCGTCGTATTTTCCCCAATAGCAAAGCCACCAACAGCGTAAATACGTCGATTTCAAGCGGTACGGGACAGCACCTCCAAAACCGCGTGTCGTGAGTTCGATTCTTACTGCCCCTGCCACACAAAGCTCGTAAACACGTCGTTTGCGGGCTTTTCTTTTTTCTTCCAATAGCACTTTCAAGGCATTTTGTGTGAGTAATTCAAAACGACCATGTCGTAATGTGGTATTGCTAAAAGATGAAGATGGTAATGAAATACGAGAATATCATGAAGAACTATGTGCCTATGATAAGTGCGGTAAAGAAGACACATTTCTCATTGTCTCCCAAATGGGCTTTTACGTTGCACCAAAATATAAAAGTGCTAAAGATGCCTTTTGTCATTCAGGAGCAGATTCGAAGAAAATAGGAAATATTTTCCAATTAGGAGGAATGGTTAATGCGCATATGCCTGCTACTTATTATCTAGTTGCAGTTGATTCACGTTCAAAACTTGAAATAGAATATTGGGAATTATATAAGGGACAACACGACTTTGACGGTATCAATCAATGGATTAGTCTATATTTTTATAGAGGTATATTCGTATAAATATGCTGACGGCACGGCGAAACAATATTCAAAATATGTTAACAACATGCTGTGCGATTTATATTATAACTAATACAATAATTCGTAAAAATAAAATTAGTTTTGTTTTTTAGGAGAGTATAAAATTTAAATCTGAAAGGAATGAATGAATACGAAAAAAAAATAGTAAAGTTAATTATTTTCTGCCATTTATTATGTTCTTTGTCGCTGTTATTTATATTTTCCAAATAATAGCAAACAGTAACGATATTTCGATTTCATTAGCAATTTTACTTACAAGTCCGGGAATAATCGCATTAGTATGCTCTATTGCTTCAATTATTGTGATATGGAAATACAAGGCGAATATTAATCGGTATATACCGTGGTATATTTTAACCACCGTAATCGGAGCAGCTATTACGGTTATAACTATACCGTTTTTCTCGCCTTTAGCAGTGCCTGTAATTATGCCATTTATTATGATAATAGAGAGTGGTATTTTGACTTTAAAAACAGATTATCCCGAAGAAGTAGTCGCTTGGATACTGATCAATCCCGTTTATCATATTCAAGTAGTTCTTCTTTGTATGTATATCGCGATGCTTGTTACTGATTATCACCCTTTGCACGGATTATAAAAAGTTAAAGAACGGCTATAAATATAAAAACGAATAATATCTTAACATAACGTCAAAATGAGGAGAAATCAAAATGAATCATAGACTAATAGCCGGACTAACGTCGGCAATAATGTCGATGAATATGCTGACCATACTGCCAATGCAAGCGTTCGCACTGGGTACAGAAATTACAGTTTATGAAAAGAAGGCTACACGGTTACATATAAGGTAGGCAGCGAGTGGGAAAACAACCGCAGCATAGAAGTGACAATAGAAAACACAGGGGAGGAGTCTATCCTCAATTGGGTGCTAAAATATGATGTTGGCGGTGAAGTGTACAATCTTTGGAACTCCGAAGTTTATGAGAGTGCCGAGGATTACACTATCATTAAGGATAACGGCTATAACTATGAGATCGAGGCGGGACAGATTGCAGATTACGGATATATTGTGACCGGTGAGGAAACTCTCATTCCCGATGATATAGAGCTTTGTAGCCGCAGAATTGATGTAAAATCGGGATATGAGGTTGATTTAGCTGTTACAAATGATTGGTACACCGGGTTTAACGGTGAAATTACTGTCACAAACACATCAGCTGAGCCGATAGAAGCGTGGACTTTGCTTTTTGACGGAAATTTCACAATAAATAATATTTGGAATGCTAAGCTTCTTTCAAATGAAGATGGCAGCTATGAAATTGCAAATCAGTTGTGGACAACACCGATCAAACCCAGAGAAAGTGCAGTTTTTGGATTTACAGCGGACAAATCTGCAACAGAAAATGCAACAGCGGAGAACTTTTGCCTTACAGCTGTTGTAATCGGAGAAAGCAGCTTAGAAAGCCGCTTCTGAGGACCTATATCCCAGAAACGTCCCAGATTAAAGCCGTTTACAAAGGCACAGCCCTTGCCGAATCCTTCAAGCTCAAGGAACGTATAGGAAACTGTAGTTGTTCTCAGCTGCACAAGATGACCAAGATATGTAGGATTGATGTAGGATTGTTAACAAGTGCCCTTATTCTATCGGCACTCCAGAAATGACCTGTCCTTCGTGGATTAGGCTTTCCAAGCTTAGCATACATATAATCCGAAGCAGTCGGAACCCCCTCTGCATTTAAAGCGTCCGCAATATGTCTTGGACTGATACCCTGTGAACGCATTTCAAAAATACGCCGAACAACACTTGCAGCAGGTTCATCTACCACAGGCAGACGGTTTTCATCATCACCCTTTACATAACCATAAGGAGCAAAGGTCGTGCGATACTTACCCGACTTCGCATTTGCTTCAATAACAGCCTTTATCTTCTTTGATGTAGATGCTGCATGCCATTCGTTGAACAGGTTTACGATAGGCATCATATCCATAGCGGTCGTGTCCTTGTTTGCGGTATCAACGTTATCATTCAAGGCAATAAATCGAATATTGTAGGTTGGAAAAATGTAATCAATGTACTGTCCGACCTGAATATAATTTCTGCCGAAACGGGATAAATCCTTAACAATAATAAGATTGATTTTTCCCGCCATTGCATCATCAAGCAAACGTGTGACACCGGGACGGTCAAAGTTCGTTCCGCTGTAACCATCGTCAACATAAGTATCAATGATATTCCATCCCTGTTCGTTGACATACTTTGTGAGAATACGATTCTGATTTTCTATGGACAAGGATTCGCCCGACCTTTCATCTTCCTGAGAAAGCCTGACATATATCCCTGTATTGTATATTATCTGCTTTTGCATAAAAACTCCTTTCCGTTTCAAAGCAGCCATATCCGACTTTTTGAAATATTGAATATGGCTAAACGGATAAAAGGCATGCAGAAACGTGATGTATGTTCCTGCATATCCACTTTTACGAAATGCTAACCATTTCACACTCAGCCTTGACCCTCATGTGGTTTTCGTATGCAGAAATGATAAGCTCTTCAAAAGCATTTCTTGCATCTGAACCGATAGGGTGAACAATATCTCTGAAAACTCCGTTGGAATCCATTCTGTTCGGCATTGCAACAAAAAGCCTTGAATCTCTCTGTATGATCTTGATTTCGTGGATAGCAAGGCAATTGTCAATCGTGACGGACACAATCGCTTTGAGTTTACCCTCGTTAAATGTTCTGCTTACTTTGATATTTGTGATTTTCATAGTTGATAGTCCTTTCATGTTTAATATTATTTGTACAGCCCTCGTTCTCAAATTGAAAACGAGGGCTGTAATGGGTTTGCGGCACGATAGTAATCTATGCCTTATTCATCAGCGATCATATCATTGAAGATCTTTTCAAGAGCAACATGCCTGTCGTATGCCGAGAGAATGATGCTGTCAAACTCATTTCTTGTTTCGGGATCAATCGGATGAATAATGTCACGGAAAACGCCGTTCTCGTCCTTGCGGCTGGGCATAGCTGCAAATACTCTGTCATTGCCCTGCACGATCTTGATATCGTGTACTGCAAGACAGTTGTCGATCGTAATGGATACGATTGCTTTAAGATTGCCTGTGGGGAAGGTCTTTCTAACCTTTACTTCAGTGATGTTCAATGTGGTTTTCCACCTTTCTAAAATTATTTAGGTTTATCTAGGAATCAACAGCTGCCGGCATTGACGTTGTTCTCCTAATAACCCTTTAAAAACAAACCGACAGCAGCCTGCTGCTGTTTATACGGTCATAGGAATTAAAAGGTTTACACAAAAGCTTTCGGATAGCTCTTGCATCAGCCTTTTAAAAACAAACCGGCGGGGCCCCGGCACCGCTTTATGTTAATGAAACCTGTTATGCTATATACTAACTTCATCTTGCCGCTTCATAATATACGACAGACAAAACCGCATAATTTTTTTAAGGAAACGCTGATTAATTCGACAATTCTACTATTTGTTGCCTGAGTGACATATCTATGTGGGTGTTCCCCCGCCTTCGGCGGGGGAACACCCATTAATCAGTATTTCCTTAATGGAAGATCACTGCTGAAAATTATAAACAGATAATTCTTCGTGTTGCAATAAAGGTGCATTATTGTAGCATAAATGCAAAACAAGGAATCTAAAAAGGCTTTAGCGAAGAAACAGCGTCAGGATCGTATTGAACTTATCAATAAGGTTGGTAAGCTGTTCGTTGATAAGTGTGGTTTGATATTGTTTGAGGATTACGAAAGAATATGCGAAAGTGATGAGTTCAAGAATATTCTTTCTGCATATGCTGACAGCAAAAACAAGCCTCAGGCAGAAAGCCTCGCTGCATATGAAGGCGATGCTGATGTTCCGTCCGAAGTTGATACATACGGAACAGAAAGCATTGATTAAGGCATAGAGTGCAGAGAGGGAGTTTCTCTCTGCCCACCATGTACTTACCCCGCATTCTTCAGCTCAAGATCATTCTTGAATACTGCAAAAGCTTTGAAGAAAGGAATCCCTATTTTGCAATTGTAAACATTGATATTCACGGTGATGAGTTGTATTTGGATCAGCGGAATGTATGGGAATACGCTGTTATACATTCACATATTGAGTTTATACCTTTTGCAGAAGGCTTCAAGCAGGGTTTGTCAACTCAAAACAGCATGAATAAGGCACTTGCGGCAATGGGTATTGGATATGCAAAAGGCGAAAAGTGTCCATATCCATATAGAATATGGTGTGAAAAAGAACGCAAGTATATGGAAGAGCTCACCTACAAAATGTATGAAGAATACTGCAGAGATGATCCTGATTTCTATAGTGAAAACGGACCTCTTCATATATACCATCCTGTTTCTGACAGGAGCAGAATGGGCGGACTTGATAAAGAAAATTATATAGCTAAAAAGGAGATTGAGGAACAGCAGGCAGATATGCGTGTGGCGTTGGAAGAAGTCCACAGAACAAATGATGAACAGGATGCTAAACAACGGAAATTAAACGAACAAGAATTGTCATATACCGGCAGAAAAATAGGCTTTAAAGCCAAGGCAGAAATGCTCAAGCATAAAGAAGAAAACGAATGTGATATTGTCAATATTTCTTGACACATTTTCTACCCAAAATGCAAAATTGCTTGGGAATCATCATTCTGAGTTTTATTCACGTGCCCGGAATTACAATTTTTTCATTTTCGCTGCTTGACTATATTTTGGCGTTGGAGTATAATGGAATAAATCTGGTAGTTCAAACTGCTCGACATACCGAAACTTGGAGTGGTGTAGAATATGCAAAAGAAAGAAATAAAAATCAATATAGATGATTTTCCAAGAGAGCTTCATTACATATTTGAAAATGCGAAAATATATGACAGCAGTTCACATCCGTATATGACGGTGCTGTACAGCGACAACGGGTATTATGTAAAGATAGCCGAAAAAGGCAGTCTTGCAAAAGAAGCGGAAATGGCAAAGCTGTTTGAGCACAGCGGGATAGGTGTTGATGTGGTTTCCATCATTTCAGACATAAAGGACTATATGGTTACAAGACCTGCAAAGGGTGAGGACTGCACACACTATCTGAACAACCCCGAAAAATTATGTGAAGTGCTTGCCGAAGCAATGAAATTCCTGCACAGCAGACCTATCGCAAATGTTCCCGTTTCTTCGTGTATGGAAACATACGCTGATTTAAGTTTTATAAAGCAAGACACATTTATTCACGGAGATTTTTGCTTGCCGAATGTAATACTGGATAATTGGAAATTCAGTACATTTATTGACTTGGGATTTGCAGGAGTTGGTGACAGGCATATAGATATTTATTGGGTGCTTTGGTCACTTGATCACAATCTGAAAACAGACAAATATACAGAATACTTTTTGAATTTATACGGGAAAGACAATTATGATAAAGACGTTCTTAAAAAGGTAGCGGAAATTGAGTCGCAGGCGTAATTCTGAAAGATTGGAGATAAGTATGCACAAAGAAAACAAATGGGCAAGGCAGATAATAGAATGGCAAAACGATGATGGAAACTGGGGCGATTATCATTCTCTTGCAGTTGCAGGCAATTCCCATATTACAACCGAACAGGCTATCCGCAGGCTTGAAAGGCTCGGCTACACCATTGAGGACGAGTGTATTCAGAAAGCTGTGCAGTATATGAGTGATTGTCTTGTAGGTAAAAAGACAATTCCCGACAGAGTTGAAAAAGTTCACGATTGGAATGTGTTTATCTCGCTGATACTTTCTACGGGTATCAGAAGATTTACTAAGGATAATTCTGCCGCAAACAAGGTTGCAGAACAGTGGGCAGAAATCGTGACAGCCGCTTTTGCAGACGGAAGCTATAATTACGATAAGTATGTTGATGCTTACAAAAGTATTCTGAAACCAAATGGAGGAAGAATAATCGGTATAGAAAACTACTACCCCGTATCGCTTTTGTGTGATTGTCTTGATAAAAAAACGGAGTGTGCTTTTGTGGAGTATATTCTGAATTTTGACAAGGGTATCTACTATATTTACGATAAACAGCTAACAAATTTACCTTGCTGCTTTGAAAGCAGAGAAGCTAGCCGTTATCTTGGTGCAATGGAATTGCTTGTCATATACAAGAACGCTCGGCACAAGCTGAAATTTGTTGCAGACTGGCTGAATGCTAACCGTAACAATAACGGCAAATGGGATATGGGAAAGGCAGTTAATGATAAGCTGTATTTTCCGCTTTCTGAGGATTGGAGAAAAAGTGAAACCCGTGAGGCAGATTGTACGGAGAGAATTGAAGCGTTTTTGAGTTGTTTATTGTAACCTGATAATTCTTACTTATTTTGCTTGACGAATTTCATTTTTCAATCTCCTTTCGCATAATTGATCGGTTCATAACATCTCCGATTCTATATATAGGATATATAATTACTCTTGGGAGATTTGCGATAAAAGCAGCGTATTTGTTATGATGGTTATCTTGACTATATTTGCAATTGGGGGTATAATGGGATAAATTAGGCAGATAAGCTGCTTGACAAATCGGAATTTGAATGAGAAGATTGGAGAATACTATGGAATGGAAAAACAAATGTAAAATCACAGTTCTTAGAAAGGAACTGTTTCCTGATTTAATGCAGGAATATTGCACTAATCCAAATGTAGGAAAATGTAAAGTGTTTGAAGAGGGTCAGGAATTTATTGTGGATAAGGAAAGCTATCTGACAATGTTGAATGGGCAGTTTTGCTCTGAAGCCTGGGCAGCTATCAGCCATTATGTGTATGCAGCTCTTCAAGGTGGATCAATAATGCATGGCTGGATGAGCGATAACAAGATAATGATTACATGTTGTAATGATGGAACAAGACCCGTGATTTTTAAAATTGAACGGTTAGATAATGAGTAAAACAACTTCCGATTTTACTGCAAGAAGCAAATCCGTTCTGATATTGGTGTCGTTAATCGCTATATCAAAAATTTCTGTTTGGATAACGAATCCTCCTGTGCTGTTTTCAGTTCACATACGAAAAAGAAGTTTCTCTACTCCCGATTCCTCCTGCGGAATCCCCGGGTCTTTATTTGTCATAACCACTCCAATGGAATGGTTTCTGCAATCTATTTTCAGCATACACTGCCCGTTCTCGCCCCAACCCTTTGAAACGATTGCATCATCTCCATATCGGAACAAACCTAAGCCTACCCACGGCATATTAAAAGCAGGTTTTATCATTTCGGTTACGGAATTTTTTGACAAAATCTTACCGCAGCCGTCCATAGAAGCGGCAAAATCCGCTGCGATTTTCAGCAATTCATTTGGGGAACTCCATAGCCCCGACGCTGCAAGGTCAGGACAAACGGGATATTTCCCGTCAATCACAGAACCGTCGCCCGCATATCCGGTCGCCAATTGCCCCTTTTTTTCAAAGGCATCGAGATTTGAACGTGTTCCGAAAAAAATATCGGATAGCCCCAGCTTGTCGAATATGAGTTCTCTTGCCAGATTCTCAAAACATTTTCCTGTTACGTTTTCCAATATCAACTGTGTCACGCAGAATCCTGCGTCTGAATATTCAAAATTGCTTCCGGGAGTCTGTTCGACCCGTGCCGCTTTGTTATTATAGCTTGTAACACCGTTTAATATGTCCGGAATACTAATATCCTTATCTGTGCGGCGGTGTCCGTAAAAGCCATTTTCCCCATCGTGTATTCCTGATGTGTGACTAAGTAAATGACGCAATGTTACATCGCATTCGTTCCCGTTCACATCACAAATCTTCCAGTCAGACAAATACGGCTGCACAGGTTTGTCAATATCCAGAATGTTTTGTTCATTCAGTTTCATGACGCAAATTGCGGTTATCCACTTTGAGATAGAACAAGCAGGGAATATGGTGTTTACATCAGTCTTGATATTGCTTTCCTTGTCCGCAACTCCGTAACATTCATATTCCACACGTCCATTTTTGTCAATATAGGCACAGCTGATTCCCGGAAATATGTTCAATAGTTCAGTCATGTTTTTTTCCTCTTTGTGATAAAATGTAAGAATAGTACCTCGGCACGCAAATCCAAATTTGAATTTGGCGGGCTAATTTTTTACTTGCTCATTTTGTTATTCTTTATAATCTTTGGGTATTTTAGAAAATTTGATAAGAAAACTTTCTCTTGTGCTTTCGCTTCCGAATAATGCACGCAGCTTCTCCTCATTATCTTTACCAATGCCTATATACTGTTGTAGAAAAATCTTAGTCAAACGCAAATATTTTCCTTGTATTAATTGATAGTACTCGTCGTCTAAAAGGGAATCTATCATTTTTATTGTTTGCTCATAAGTTTCTGTCTCATGAAAAAATGTTTTAATAAGAGGAAGTGTTAAATAAAACGCATCTATATGTTCTTTGATTTTTTTATTCATGGAATTCTCGAAATCAGCACTATCTATACTACAACGATTAAAAAACATTTCCGGTTTTTTGATGAAACGTTTATCTGTAGTGTTATGATTCGAGTTGCAGTTTTCAGAAATATGTGAGATTAAGGATTTGTCTGTTCTCGCATAGACAGCTTTTCCCGCTGACATTTTGGGAATGAAATCGAAATTCCACCCCCAACAAAAACACCCGCCCAGATCAGTCTGCTGAAACAAACTTAACACTCTTCGACGATGATTACAATAATCATCTGCCCAAACTCGATTGCCAATATACCTCATTCCAAGTTCCTTCATTATTATAGGAGAAAAAATCTCATCAAGTAACATATTCCAACCGGCTACTTTAAGATCTCTTTCAGAGTACAGATCTTTATATTCCGGCAGAAAATTATTGATCAAGTGTATTTTATATTTTTCAAAATCCATAAATAGCTCCTTATCCTTTTCATAACTGAATTATGTATAAACAAATTCCGATATGTCGAGCTGTTTATCTACCCGATTTATACCATTATAATCCAAACTATAAATATAGTCAAGAGGAGAACAAACAGATTTATCATAACAAATACTGCAAAGATGTAAAAGAGCATATTTTGCAGATGCTGCGTACATGGGCATTTACCGATTGGGAAACGGTATTTGCTGCAAAAGCAGACGTAAATCAGGTAGTACGGCACAAATCTTTGATTTGTGCCGCTGAAAATCCTGTCTTACAGGATTTTCAGCCAATAACTGCCCGATGGGCAGTTATTGAGTACGCACTAATTACGGAAACGGAACCGACCGGTTGTATGTCAAAGAATTGAAGTAATAATAGGAATACGACAACTTCTCGTTTATCGGGCAGATGACAAACAGAACGCTCGCTGATTAACACAACTCAAGCAAAGGGGCTGCTGCAGCGTCCGCCGCAATAGCCCCTTAGAAATTAGTATTATTTGAGAAGTGCATCAAACATTTCAGAGATACTCTGTGCAGAATTCGAAAGAATACGGAAAGTCTTTCCCTTATATGCATTTGTACAGCATATATCGCTGTTCGTTTCGACGTTATATGCGTACATCATTCCCGAATGAGTATGTCCCTCATAAAAGCCAATTCCCGAAAGGTCGGTTTCATTCGGTACAAGCTTCACATTATCCAGAAAAGCAAGCTTCCCGTCAATATGAACGGCAGTCCTTGAACGGTAGCTTGTAAAAGCAAAATGTTCGTTCATCGCCGTTCTGCCGCATGAGAAAATATCCTGCATGACAAATTGCGAACCGCTGTCCAGAAATATTTCCGTTCTGCTGTCAAAAACACTTTCCGCAAAAGGTATGACAGGCTGAGGAAGATACAAAAGTCTGCCGCCGTTTTCAACGGTTATTTTCACACGCTGAACCGCACCGCCTTTTTGTCCCGCTTTGAATATTTTCGTAAATGACTGCCCCGTAAATTTCAGGGAAGCGTTTTCTTTAACGACAATTTCCATCTCGTAAATATCGCCGTCAAGCATTCCCGCACTTGCCGTCATCATCATTATTTCGGTGTGCTCGGCGTAATAAAACGGCTTTGCTATTTTTATGGGAGATGAAAAGAAGCAGTCGGTAATAACTGTTCTGCCGCCTTTATTTCCGGCACAAATATAAAGGCGGCTCATTTTAAGTCCTCAAACAGAACGTTTTTCTTTATCCACGAAATGACCTCATCAACGCCGTCAAGGGACATCAGATTTGTGAACATATACGGCCTGCCGTTTCTCATTCTCTCGGAATCCTTTGCCATAATATCAAGGCTTGCACCCACAAGCGGAGCGAGGTCTGTCTTGTTTATTACAAGCAGGTCGGAACGTGTTACTCCGGGGCCGCCCTTCCTCGGGATTTTCTCTCCCTGTGCAACGTCAATGACATAGATAGTCGCATCTGCGAGGTCGGGGGAAAAGGTCGCAGAAAGATTATCTCCGCCGCTTTCAATAAATATTATCTGAACATCGGGAAATTTCTCAGCCATTTCCTCGACTGCTTCAAGGTTCATGGAACAGTCCTCTCTGATGGCGGTGTGAGGACAGCCGCCTGTTTCAACGCCTACAATTCTTTCGGGCGGAAGCTTAGAATTTTTTATCAGAAATTCGGCGTCCTCCTTTGTGTAAATATCGTTGGTAACAACGCAGATACTGTATTCTTCGGACATTTTTCTTGTAAGCCGTTCAATAAGTGCGGTCTTTCCCGAGCCCACGGGACCGCCTACACCGATCTTTACATATGACATTTTCAAGCACGCCTTTCTTTATGAAATATAAATTCGGGAATACAGTTTTTCATGCTCCATAGAACGCATATCAAATCCGAATCCGCTTATACCAAGCTCATCTTCGGGAATAGTCAGTGCCTTTTCCGCTGCACGGGGGATAAGCTTCATAGCATCACTTAATGCCGCCTGACCGTCAAGCTGTCTGAGCGGCACAAGCTTTACCGCATGATTGACCATTGACGAAAGCAGACTGTAGCAATACATTTCCAGCCCCGTGCGAATATCTGTATTTGTATCGGCGATGAAAAGTCCCACGGCAATGCAGTGATGTCCCCGACATTCGCCCGATGATATTTTTGCAGAATAGCGTTCAAGCTGCCCAAATTCGCCCAGCGTCCTTTCCGCTTTGAGAAATCTTACACAGATCTTTTCGCTGCCGTTTCTCAGTTCATAGGGAGATCTTGCGGCAGTGCATATCTCGTCAAGCAGGGAAATATCTCCGCCGTTTGCAGCCTTTGCGGCAAATCCCAAGTCGTTTGTGGGAAGAGTGTAAATATACGCAGTCAGAAACTTTTCAAGGCTGTTTTTATCCCGTACTATCTCTTTCTGAGTGTATGTTTCCATACCGTTTGACAGCGTAAAAGTACCTATGGGAAACAGACTGTCAAGTGCCTGCATCAGAGAAATAATTCCCATATTATCCATGATGATGCTCGTGGGAATGGGTATGTGCATGAGCCCTGCACTCGATATATCCCGCAAATTTTTCGTGGGTTTTTTCCGCATTGAAGCCCAGCCTTTTCAGATATTCAAAGGTCGGTTGGTCATAGGGACACTTAACGTTATTTTCGGAAATGGAAAGCGAAAGATGACGGTTTCCAAGCTCGAAGCAAAGCCGTCCCATTTCCTGCATTGAGTTGATATTCACGCTTACAAGGTCGCAGGGTGCGATCTCAACGGCAATTATCCTGCTGTCGTCCTCGTAAAGAATATCTCCCTCGTTGAGCGGAGAATCCACCTTTATGCCAATATCCTCGCCCGAAGATGTGGTCTTGCGAAGCAGCTTTTTGTCACGCTCGAACCAGTCGATAGTGACGGTTTCCACCCTTTTGGAAGTATAGTGAAGCTTTCCTAAAATTTTTTCCGCTATCATAAAAAGTGTCCTTTCATTTCTTTGTAAGTACCGCCTTTAATACGCCGTCGGGGTCTTTTATCAAAAGTGAAAAAAGCCAGATGACCATTCCGAAAGCGGTAACGGACAGTCCCAAAAATCCGTCGTTTATCATATCTGCACCTGCGGGAAGAAAATATTCCGCACCCATTTCCATATACTCGGCAACAGCGTCAACAAGCCACATAAGCGATGCACCCCAGTACATAAAGCAAAGCAGGCTCACATTCCGTTTTCTTGCCTTTTCGTTTGTGTACCATACTGCTGTGCTTATAACTGCGGCAATTATTGTAATAAGAAGTGTCATTTTCCCGCACCTCCCAAAGCATTATCTCTGCGTCTTTCGACCACGGTGCTTACAGCAGCCATAACTGCCCAAACAGCCGTTACAAGGACTGCCATAGCAACGCCCGATGTTGACATTTCGTGAAGCATTGCCATAGTGCTTTCGGCTGAATTTGCCGCTGTAAGAAACGGAAACCAAGGTGTGATTTCTCCATGCCAAACGTGTTCAAATGCAAGAAGTGCGGAACCGCCCCAAAGCATTTTATTCAGCCAACCTATTTTTTCGGAAAAATTGACAGATAAGCTTTCTCCTGTTTTCTTTTCGTGATGTTCGATAATTTTCTGTGCAGCGGTCGTGATGATCGCTTCTGCTGCGGGAACTGTAAAACAAGCCATTTTTATATTCCTCCATTAAAACAGATAATATTTTTGTGTCAGCGGGAGTTTTTCCGCAGCTTCGCAGATTATCTCCTCGCCGTCGACGGTCACATGGTAATTTTCGGGATCGACCTTAATATCTCCCGTTCTGTCATTAAAACGCATATCCTTTTTGCCGATGCTTCGGCAATTCTTAACGGGCAGAACTATTCGCTGTAAATCAAGCTTTTCCTCAATGCCGCTTTCCTTTGCAGCCTTTGACACGAATGTTGCACAGCAGCGTTTCACTGCAAGTCCCTCGGCACCGAACATTTTCGTGTAAACAACAGGCTGAGGCGTTGGGATAGACGCATTTGCATCGCCCATTTTTGATGCACAGATAAATCCGCCTTTGATTATCATCTCGGGCTTTACGCCGAACATTGACGGTTTCCAAAGCACAAGATCCGCCATTTTTCCGACCTCGACAGAACCCACATAATCGGAAATTCCGTGGGTAACTGCGGGATTTATGGTGTACTTTGAAACGTATCTCTTAACACGGAAATTATCGTTTCGGTCATTATCTTCGGGGAGAGTCCCTCGCTGGTCTTTCATTTTTGATGCGGTCTGCCATGTTCGTGTAATGACCTCTCCGACACGTCCCATAGCCTGTGAATCGCTGGACATCATGCTGAAAATTCCCATATCGTGAAGAACGTCCTCTGCCGCAATGGTTTCGGGACGTATTCTCGAATCCGCAAATGCAATATCTTCGGGGACCTTGCTGTCAAGATGATGACAAACCATAAGCATATCAAGATGCTCGTCAATGGTATTTTTCGTAAAGGGCATTGTGGGATTTGTGGAGGACGGCAGAATATTCGGGAATGCTGCCGCTTTGATAATATCGGGAGCGTGTCCGCCGCCTGCACCCTCGGTGTGATAGGTATGTATCACCCTGCCGCCAATGGCGTTCAGAGTGTCCTCAACAAATCCGCCCTCGTTAAGCGTATCGGTATGTATGGAAACCTGAACATCGTACTTATCCGCAACCGTCAGTGCCTTGTCGATAACGGAAGGCGTTGAACCCCAGTCCTCATGAATTTTCAGACCGCAAGCACCCGCTTCTATCTGTTCGGCAAGAGTATTTGTATCGGCACTGTTTCCTTTTCCCAGAAATCCTAAATTCATAGGATATTCCTCTGCCGCTTCTATCATCTTTTGCAGACTAAATTTTCCGGGAGTGCAGGTGGTGGCGTTTGTTCCGTCTGCGGGACCCGTTCCGCCGCCTATCATGGTTGTAATTCCCGAATAAAGAGCGGTTTCTATCTGAGTGGGGCTGATAAAATGGATATGTGTGTCGATACCGCCTGCGGTCAGGATAAGCCCCTCTCCGGCAATGGCTTCCGTGCCCGCTCCGAAAACGAGCGAAGGCGTTACACCGTCCATAATATCGGGATTTCCCGCCTTGCCTATGCCGCAAATTTTACCGTCCTTGATGCCGATGTCTGCTTTGTAGATCCCCGTGGAATCGACAACAAGTGCTGATGTGATGACCGTATCGGGGCATTCGCTGTCGGGGACGGTGCAGGACTGTCCCATGCCGTCACGGAGAGATTTTCCGCCGCCGAATTTGGCTTCATCGCCGTAGACGGTATAGTCCTTTTCCACCTCGATAATAAGAGAAGTGTCGGCAAGACGAACTCTGTCGCCCGTTGTGGGTCCGTACATATCGGCATACTGCTTTTTGCTCATTTTAAACATTTATATAATCATTCCTTTCTGAGTTTTGCGGTTTGCGTTAGCAAATCGAGGCGGCAGCCGAAGAAGCAAAACTCCAATAATCTTGAAAATCTTTGATTTTCAAGATTATGCCCCCTTAAAGCCGAGCTTTTTCGCCTTTTCAAGTGCAGCCTGTCTGACATTTTCATCGTCAAAGCAGCCCTGTGTAAGGTCGTTAAGTCCCATTCCCACACGTTTTCCGCCTATGTCCACAAGCTTTACCTTTTTGCTTTCGCCCGGTTCAAATCGCACGGCAGTTCCCGCAGGAATGTCAAGCCGTTTTCCGAACGCTTCCGCACGGTCAAATTCCAGCATTTTATTGACCTCAAAGAAATGGAAATGTGAACCTGTCTGGACGGGACGATCGGCAGTGTTGGTAACAGTCAATTCAATGGCGTTTTTGCCCTCGTTGACGGTTATCTCGCCGTCGTCAATGAGTATTTCACCGGGGATAATTTTGTTATTCGGTATGATAGGTTCGTGGACGGTCACAAGCTTTGTGCCGTCGGGGAATGTTGCTTCAAGCTGTATCTCGTGTATCATTTCCGCAACGCCGTCCATAACGTCCTCGGCAGACAGCAGCTGTCTGCCCCTGCTCATAAGCTCGGTGACGGACAGACCGTCACGGGCAAGCTCCAACAGCTCCGAGGTTATGTATGCGACCGCTTCGGGATAGTTGAGCTTCAGCCCTCTTGCTTTTCGTTGTTTTGCAAGTTCACCTGCATAATGCGTCATAAGGCGTTCCTGTTCTCTTGGGGTAAGGTGCATTTCATATCGCTCCTTTTTCTATAGGATAAAAATAAGGCGTCCGCACGGAGAGATATTCCGCACGAACGCCATTGTTCCTTTAAATATGCCTGTTTTATTGAATTTATTATATCACAGCATTAATTCGATTGATACCGCAAAAAACAGAGAAAGTACGGTAAAAATAAGATAATTTTCTGTAAATTCAAAAAACTGTCATTGACAAGCACTGTTATCTATGGTAAAATTCTGCAAGTAGCAGAGTTTATTCTTGCAAAAAGAAGTGATATATAAATGAAAAAGAACAAGAAATACACATTCAGCAGCAGAACTCTTTCTCTTATCACCGTAATGATCTTTCTTTGTGTTATTACCATTATGCTTGCGGGCGGCAGATATATGAACAGCTGCATTAAAGCGGCGGACAATGCAAGGCAGAATTCCGAAGCACTGCGGTCATTGGGCGAAAAGCTTGCCGACGCCTCAGATTATCTGACAGACGAGGCGAGAAGGTATTCCGTTACGGGGGATATTACACATTTGTATAACTATTGGCACGAGGTTTATTCTTCAAAAACCAGAGATGGCGTTATTGAGGAACTGTACGCTTACGGTCCTCCGTCAAATGAAAGCGAACTGCTTGAAAAGGCAAAGCAGTATTCGGACATGCTGATAAATACCGAAATGATCTCAATGAAGCTGCAGCTTATTTCCGACGGAAAAACTGCCGATGATTATTTTTATAATAAGGAACTTTTCGGTTACGTCAAAATGGTGGAGGAATGCGAGCTGCCCGCCGAATATGAAAAAATGTCAGCGGACGAAATGGGCAGAAAAGCGGAAGCAATTCTTTACGATGCGTTTTACAATGAATCGAAATCTATGATAATATCGCCTATAAAGGAATTTCAGGCGGCAATGGCTGACCGTCTTAACAAGGCGGAGGAGGACGCTGCAAAGGGTATCGCATTTGCATCATATGTGCAGATAATCGGTTCGGCGGCGGTAATAATTCTTGTGGGCATGATAATAATCGGGATAAACTATTTTTACATAAAGCCTATCGAACGCTATTCCGACACGCTTTCCGATTCGAATATTGAGGATAATATTTCAAGTGCGGAATTGTCGGGAGTGCGTGTTGTTCCGGGTGGTTCGGCGGAGCTTTTTCGGTTCGGTGAGGTGTTCAATCATCTGTCGCTGGTGCTTTATAAGGAACTTAAAACAAGGGCACAGGCAGAAGAAAATATGCGTATCGCAAAAGAGCAGGCAGACAGTGCAAACGAAGCCAAGACACAGTTTTTCGCACAGATGAGCCATGAGCTTCGCACACCTCTGAATGCCGTTACGGGATACCTTTATCTTCTGGAAAAAACCGAGCTTGATGCTGAACAGAAAAAATGTACTCACGGTATCGGCATAGCTGCGGAAAATCTCCTCGGACTTATAAACAACGTCCTTGATTTTTCTAAAATTGAATCGGGAAATATGACCTTTGAAAATGTGCCATTTGAACTTAGGGGACTTATAAATGAAGTATATGAAATGATGGAACAAACGGCAAAAAGCAAGGGAATAGAGCTGTTGCTAAACATATCCGATAATATTCCCGACACTGTTTCGGGAGATCCTCTGCGGTTAAGGCAGGTTCTCGTAAATCTTGTGGGAAATGCGGTAAAATTCACCGAAAAGGGAAATGTCACCGTATCCGCAGTTTTTATGGGCACGAACGTCGGGCGGTATGTGGTGGAGTTCGGCATTCGTGACAGCGGCATCGGAATAAGGAAGGAGGACATCGGGAAGATATTTTCACCGTTCATACAGTCCGATGAAGGCGTTACGAGGAAATACGGCGGAACGGGTCTGGGACTTCCCATTTCCGACCTTATCGTTAAGGGAATGAGCGGCGGAAAATATCACATAATCGCTTCATCGGAAGTGGGTATCGGTTCATATTTTCGTTTCAAGGCGGAATTTGAAAAGGGGACTGTCATAAAGGCAAGCGATGCTTCGGATATTTCCGATATGCCCGAAAAAAGCGTTTTGCTTGTGGACGACAATGCCGTAAATCTTGATATTGAATGTGAAATTCTCAGCTCATTCGGTCTGAATGTTATGACTGCCCTGAATGGAAATGAAGCGATCAGCCTTGCAAAGGAAAAATCCCCCGACCTTATACTTCTCGACCTGCATATGCCTGTTATGGACGGCTATGAAACTGCTGAAAAACTTAGGTCAGAGGGCGTAAAAGTGCCTGTTATCGCACTGACAGCGGATGTTGTATCGGGCACACGGGAAAAGATAATCGCCTCGGGAATGGACGGCTATCTCACAAAGCCATTCCGTGCGGAAAAACTCAGAAGCGTCATTTACAAATATCTCGGTCACGAATTTTCTAACCATGAAACGGAAGATGTGCTTGACCGTGACAGCTGTTTTTCCATTGAGGAGGCTTTGAAAAATCTCGGCGGGAAAAATGAACTGCTGTATAATGTCGTCAAGAAATTCATGCTGAATGAACGCAACAGCTGCAGCTATGCCGAGGCACATATAAAAAGCGGACGGTTCGATACCGCACGGAGCATTCTGCATGATATAAAGGGCATGTCGGGAAATATGTGCTGTTACCGCTTATGTGACGCTGCAAAAAAGCTGCATGCTGAGCTTCTTAACGGTAAATATACTTCTCTCGACCATTTTAAATCGGTCTGGGACAGCACGATAAAAGAACTTGATGGGTTCATTTCGGCATTTGAAAGCAGGAAAAAGGGTGCTTCGGACGATTTGCCGTATGACATTGTAAAGAAAAAATTCATTGAGCTTTGCTCCGATTATGACATTTATGCGGCAGATTGGTTTGAAAAATACAGCGATATTTTCCGACGGAATATGGATAACAGAGCATTCGCAAAGTTAAGTGAAGCGGTCAGCAAATACGATTTTGACAGTGTACTGACCGTTTTGGGAGAGGTGAATACAGATGTATAAAATACTTATCGTTGAAGATGATTCCGCACTCAGATTTATATATTCAAAGAAAAAGGTATGGAGCGACTGCGGATTCTGCATTGAAGATCAGGCGTCCAACGGAAAGGACGCTCTTGCACTTATTGAAAAGAAACGTTACGACTTGATTCTCACCGACATACAGATGTCATTTATTGACGGCATAGAGCTTTTGCGTGAAATGCGGGCAAGAAATATTCAGAGCGAGGTGGTGCTTGTAAGCTCCTATGATGAATTTGAATATGCACGGCAGGGGCTTGTTCTTGGGGCGACAGATTATATATTAAAGCCCGCCGAGGACAATAAGCTGAAGGAAATGCTAATACGTGTCAAAGAAAAGCTTGATTCAAAGCAGGAGATCGCCAAGGAGGTAAAGGCTGCCGCAAAAAGCTTTGACATTACCGTCCCCGAGGAGGGAATGGCGTATAATATCTGCCGATATTTTTCCGATAATTCCGACAGGATAATTACTCTTGAAGAAATGTCGGAGGGCTTCGGATTCAGCAAGGATTATTTCGGAAAGCTTTTCAAAAGCAATATGGGCGTTAGCTTCAACAGCTTCTATTCGGCTGTAAAAATCGAGAAAGCCAAGACCCTGCTTAAAACAGGAAATTACAAAAATTACGAGATAAGCGATATGCTGGGATATTCAACGGTGGATTATTTCTCGAAAATTTTCAAGGAAATGACAGGTGTTACACCTACGCAGTTTAAGACGCATAATGAATAATTTTCTTCTCCAACCTTCATAAAAAATGTAATTTTGCTGTTTTTTGCCGTGTTTTATCTGATTATTCGGGTGCAAATGCAGGAATTTATGTGTTATAATCATATCATCAAATGAGAACCGCAAAAGAACAGAGTTCTTCAGAAAGGTGTGGTTATAATGGATAATTACGTTATAACGATAGCAAGAGGTTTCGGAAGCGGCGGAAAACAGATCGGTCTTGACCTTTCAAAAAGGCTTGGCATTCCCTGCTACGAAAGTCAGATACTTGCAATGGCATCAAATTACAGCGGAATAAATAAGGATCTTTTCTTTCAGGTGGACGAAAAGCTGAGAGGCTATCATCTTATCAAGCGGCTGATGAAAGCCAACAATAAAGATGAGATCGTCGAGCCTACGGAAAGAAGCTTTACGTCCGATGTAAATCTATACAACATTCAGGCGAAAATAATCCGTGAGCTGGGAAAAAATCAGTCCTGCATTATCATAGGAAAATGTGCAAATCATCTGCTTCGGGATTACGACAATGTTGTCAGCGTTTATATCGAGGCTCCCCGTGCGGACTGCGTTAAGTCCATTACCGCAAAGCTGGGCGTCACGGAGGAAGAAGCACACAATATGATATATCAGACCGATAAATACCGTGCAGATTATTACAAATACTACACGGGCGGCGAAACCTGGACAAATCCTGTGCTTTATGATATGACGCTGAACAGTGCCCGAATCGGCAGGGATAAATGTGCAGAGCTTATTATTGAATATCTCAAAATAAAGCTGGGCGATGATATTCTTGAGAAAAAAGGCACGGAAGAAAACGAAAAGGCACTTCGTCAGATGGGCATTCTTCAGCAATAATTTCGACAAAGAGGTCGGCTATGGAATTTTTTAAGTTCCGTAACCGGCTTTTTTATTTATAATACTAAACACTCATTAATCACGGGAATCTCTCGGCACAAAAAATCATATACGCAAATTTTTTGTGCCGATTTCTTCTCCGTGATTTAAATGGTGTTTAGTATAAAATGGAGGAAAGATTTATGAGAAAGTTAGAATTAACAAAGGCTGCGGCACTTGCTGCAGCGGCGGCAATGATGATGTCACTTACAGGCTGCGGAGGAGGAAATTCAAGCGGCGGCAGTGCTTCTTCCAAGGTCACAACAGCAGCTGCATCGGCAGAAGGCGACACCGTAAAGGTTGGACTTCTCCACTCCCTGACAGGTTCAATGGCTATCAGCGAAAAGGCTGTAAGCGATGCGGAAAAGCTTGCTATTTCCGAGATAAATGCAGCGGGCGGCGTGCTTGGCAAGCAGATCGTTTATGTTGAGGAGGACGGTGCTTCCGAGCCTTCCACATTCGCTACAAAGGCTGAAAAGCTCATTGACGGCGAAAAGGTAACAACAATTTTCGGCTGCTGGACTTCCTCTTCAAGAAAAGCGGTAAAGCCCATCGTTGAGGATTACGGTTCGCTTCTCTGGTATCCCGTTCAGTATGAGGGAATGGAAGCGTCCTCAAACATTGTATATACGGGTGCGGCTCCCAATCAGCAGATAGTTCCAGCTATTGAATATCTTATCGACAAGGGCTACAAAAAATTCTTCCTGCTGGGTTCAGACTATGTATTCCCGAGAACTGCAAATATGATAATCAATGCACAGGTAAAGGCGGCAGGACTTGAAGTTGTGGGCGAGGAATATGCCGATATGGACCAGACGGATTTCGCCGCTATCATCTCCAAGATCGAAGCAGCACAGCCCGATGTTATCATCAATACACTGAACGGTACGGGCAACGTTTCCTTCTTCAAGCAGATGTCCGAAAAGAACTACACAAGCAAGGAATATATGACAATGTCCTTCTCCATTGCAGAGGAAGAGGTTGCAACTATCGGTGCTAACATTCTTCAGGGACATATGGTTTCATGGAACTATTATCAGACCACGGCGGGCAGCGTAAACGAAGCATTTGTAAGTGCATACAAGGCTGCATACGGCGAAAACAGAGTAACAAGCGACCCTGCAGAAGCGGCTTATGATGCGGTATATCTCTGGAAGGCTGCTTGTGAAAAGGCAGGTGCATTCGATACAGCATCCATAGTTGCGGCAATCGAAGCAGGCGGAATCTCCTTTGACGCTCCCGAGGGCACAGTTACCATTCAGGGCGACAATCACCACCTTGTAAAGCCTGTAAGGATCGGTGAGGTTGGTGCAGACGGACTTATCAACGAAGTATATGCAACCGACCCCGTTGCTCCCGACCCTTACCTTACTACATATGACTGGGCAGTCGCAGCAGGCATTCAGCCTCTTGAATAATCGATAATTTATATTTTGCATTGGTTATAATACTAATTCCTAATCTCCTTATAGACTCTGTCTATAAGGAGAGCCGCCTAAAAGGCGGCAAGTCAAAACCGTCGGTTTTGACGGAAATAGTATAAAATCCCCCTCCTGAGCGAAATCTTCGGCTGTACAGATTTCATCTTCAAGATCAAAACAGCCGAAGATTTCGTCTTATTTTTCTTCACGAAAAGGAGTGTTTTTATGGAACAGCTTATCAATACGCTGTTTAACGGCATAAGCCTCAGCTCCATTATTTTGCTGACATCTATCGGTCTTGCCATTACCTTCGGACTTATGAAGGTCATCAATATGGCACACGGCGAATTCCTGATGATAGGTGCATATATGACCTTTGTTATGCAGCAGATATTCGTTAAATTTTTCCCCGAAAGCGTCAGGGATATATATTACTTTGCGGCAATTCCGTTCGCATTTCTGGTGACCTTTCTGCTGGGCAGCCTGCTTGAGCGGTTCGTTATTTCAAGACTTTACGGACGTGAGATAGACAGCCTTCTTGCAACTTGGGGAATAAGTCTTATCCTCCAGCAGGCGGCAAGAAGCATTTTCGGAACACAGGGCGTTAACGTAAATGCACCGTCCTTCTTAAACGGCGGTATTACTATCGGCGGCTGCACATTTTCCTACAACAGGCTGTTCATTATCTTTATGGTAGCACTTTGTCTTTTGCTTGTATGGCTCATTATGTACAAGTCAAATTTCGGCAGACAGATGAGAGCCGTTATGCAGAACAGAACAATGGCTCAGTGCATGGGAATAAACTCCCGCCGTGTTGATAATATCACCTTTGCCATTGGCTCGGGGCTTGCGGGAATTGCGGGCTGTTCGGTTGCACTTCTCGGTTCAATTGATTCAACGGTCGGTCAGAGCTATATCGTAAATTCCTTTATGGCAGTCGTTTTGGGCGGTGTCGGAAAGCTTCTTGGAACTGTTATCGGCTCGACCATAATCGGTTCGGCAAGCATTTTTACGGAGCATTATACTTCTTCGACTATTGCAAAGGCTATTGTCCTGCTTATCGTTATCGTATTTTTGCAGAAGCGTCCGCAGGGTCTGTTCGTTATCAAGAGCAGAAGCCTTGATGAATAAGGAGGTGCGGTTATGAAGCTTATCAAAAAGCAGGGAGATAATATCTGCTTTGCATTTATCGTACTTATTCTTGCGGCAATGCCTTTAATGCTTAATGCGGGAATGCTCAGCGGTTCATCAACAGTGCTTTTCCTCGGAAAATGCATCGCATTTGCAGTGGTTGCCATCGGGCTTGACCTTATCTGGGGCTATACGGGAATACTCAGCCTCGGTCACGGACTGTACTTTGCCCTCGGCGGATACTGCATGGCAATGTATCTGAAATTACAGCAGACAAACGGACAGATAACCGACTTTATGCACATCGGCGGAATTGATTCACTTCCTCTTGTATGGCGTCCCTTCAAATACCTTCCGCTGACTATCATTCTGATAGTTGCCGTCCCCTCGCTGGTGGCATTTTTAGTGGGATATTTTATGTTCAAGAAGAGAGTTAAGGGCGTTTACTTTTCAATAATTTCACAGGCTTTAACATGGGCGGCATATTCCATTTTTATTGCACTTTCTCCGTACACAAACGGAAACGTTGGCATAACTGAGATAAAGACCGTTTTCGGCAGCATAAAGGGCGATGCAAACAGGGCGAATATGTTCACGCTTTTCTACGTATCTCTTGCAATTCTCGTGCTTGTATATGCACTGGCAAAATTCCTTGTAAGCAGGAAATTCGGTAAGCTTCTCGTTGCTATCCGTGACGGCGAAAACAGGACTTATTTTTCGGGATATAATGTCAGCAGCTACAAGACCTTTATCTATGTGCTTTCGGCAGCCGTTGCGGGAATTGCGGGTGCTGTTTTCGTAAACTTCAACGGCAGCATCACTCCATCTCAGATGACTATCGCATATTCCATCACAATGGTAATATGGGTCGCTATCGGCGGCAGGGGAACTATCATCGGTGCAGTAATCGGTGCATTCCTCATAAATCTGTGTGAATACAATCTCAGCTCGGGCAGCATGGTGGAGATATGGCAGTATATTATCGGTGCGGTGTTCTGCATAACGATTCTGTTTTTCAAGGGCGGTATTGTGGGAATAGTAAGAGATCAGCTTCCCGCATTTATCGGCAGAATGAAAAATAAAAAAGCAGTTCCCGCAAAGGAGGCGGCAAAATGAGCGTTAATGAAAATGTTCTTGAAATAAATAATATTTCCGTTTGCTTTGACGGTTTCTTTGCACTTACGGAAGTAAAAACTGCCGTCAAGAGAAACACCGTTCATTTCTTTATCGGACCAAACGGTGCGGGAAAAACTACGCTGCTTGATATTATCTGTGCAAAAACAAAGCCTACCTCGGGGACGGTAATTTTCTATCCCAAGGACAAAGAACCTGTCCGACTGACGGGAATGAAGGAATACAAAATTGTCACAGAGGGCATCGGCAGAAAATTTCAGGTACCAAGCGTTTTTGTAAATCTTACCGTAACAGAGAATATGATTCTTTCGCTGAAAGGACATAAGGGAATTTTGGATTCTATATTCCGCAAGCCGTCCGATGAAGATATGGCAAATATCTATGCGACTCTTGAAAAGGTGGGGCTTAGGGAACGTGCGGATATAAGAGCGGGCAGCCTTGCACACGGCGAAAAGCAGTGGCTTGAAATTGCAATGCAGCTTTTGCAGAAGCCCGAAATTATCATGCTGGACGAGCCTGCCGCAGGAATGGGAAAGCCCGAGACCTTTAAAACAGGCGAAATTCTCAAAGAGATAAAAAAGGACTGTACCGTTATCGTTATCGAGCATGATATGGATTTTGTAAAGCAGGCGGCGGATATTGTTACCGTTCTCCACGAAGGGAAAATGCTTATGGAGGGCAACATAAACGACGTGCTTGCGGACAAGACCGTTCAGGCGGTATATCTTGGCAGAGGCGGTGAAAAGTAATGCTGGAACTGAAAAATATTGACTCATATTACGGTGAGAGCCGTGTTATCGAGGATCTTTCCTTCAATGTGCCAAAGGGCAAAATAGTTGGATTTATCGGCAGAAACGGCGTTGGGAAAAGCACTACTCTCAAAAGTATTATGGGAATAGTAAAAACTCCGTCGGGACAGGTCATTTTCAACGGCGAGGACATAACAAAAAAGCCCGTTTATGAGCGGGTAAAGCTGGGTATCGGTTATGTTCCTCAGGGACGTGATATATTCCCGCAGATGACAGTTCAGGAGAATATTGAGCTTGGACTTCAGCCTCTCGGCGGGAAGGGGACAGTTCCCGATTATTTGTATGACCTTTTTCCCATACTTCCGAAATTTGCAAAGCGTAAGGGCGGCGACCTGTCGGGCGGTCAGCAGCAGCAGCTTGCCATTGCAAGAGCGTTGGCGGCTGAGCCGAAAATACTTATTCTCGATGAACCCACAGAGGGTATTCAGCCGTCTATCATTCAGGATATTGGTGCGGCTATCAAGAAAATAAACGAGTGGAAGGGCATTACCGTTCTGCTTGTGGAACAGTATCTTGATTTCGTGCTGGAAAATACAGATATGCTCTATTTAATGGAAAAAGGTCGGATTATCTACAAGAGTGACACCGAAAATGCTGACGGTGCTGAAGTACAGCGGCTGATGACAGAATAAATCATTCCCGGAGGTAAATTCAATGAGTGACATCGGCGAGATACTTATAGTTGATGATGTTCCCGAGCAGATAGCATTTGCAGGCAGTATTCTGCGTGAAGCGGGCTACAAGGTGCATGCCGTCACAAGCGGAAAAGCGGCACTGTCCTATCTTGAAAGCCATCAGCCCGACCTTATTATTTTGGATATAAAAATGTCGGATATGAACGGGCTTGATGTGTGCAGAAGCATCAAGTCCGACGAAATGACGGCAAATATCCCCGTGATATTTTTCTCCTCCGACAGCAGCTCGGAAACTATCCGCAAGGGCTTTGAAGCGGGCTGCTGCGATTATGTTGTCAAGCCGTTTATAAGAGAGGAATATCTTGCAAGGGTAAAAACGCATATTGAAATTGCGAGAAAGACCATTGCACTTGAAAATGCAAACAGCGAGCTGAAAATGTTCACTTCGGCGGTGTCACATGACCTGCGTTCGCCGCTGAGTGTTATGAAAATGCTTGTTGACACGCTTGAGGATGAGCTTCAAAACGGCGAAAGCAGCGACACCCAAAAGATCATCGGAATGCTTAAAGAAAAATCGGTCAATACGCTTAAAATGACAGAGCATCTGCTGGAGTTTTCAAGGGTGTGCAATGCCGTTCCGAAAATCGAAACAATTGATTTGAACGCCTTGACAGATGATGTCTGCAAAGAGCTTCTTGCACTTGAACCCGAACGAAAGGTTTCACTGAACATATCGCCTTTGCCCGAAGTTTCGGGGGACAGTGTGCTTATACGGCTGCTTTTCAGAAACCTGTTATCCAATGCACTGAAATTCTCAAAATCTCGGGAAATAACCGAAATATCCGTATCTTCAAGCTGTGACAGAAAGTATTATATCATTTCCGTAAAGGATAACGGCATAGGCTTTGATATGAAGCATTATGACAAGCTGTTTGAAGTATTCAGACGGCTTCATTCCGATAACATCGAGGGCAGCGGAGTGGGGCTGGCTCTGTGTGACCGCATAATCAGACGTCACGGCGGAAAGATAGAAGCTGTCGGCGTGCCCGATAACGGTGCGGAGTTCAAGGTGTATTTCAGAAAATCATAAACATTTTTTTATCGGCGGCCTTTCAATATTTATTTACAAAATACGGCAAAAATGCAGTTGAAAGCAGCAATTTTCTGCGGTATAATGTAAATATAATACTAATTCCTAATCTCCTTATAGACAGAGTCTATAAGGAGAGCCGCCTAAAAGGCGGCAAGTCAAAACCGTCGGTTTTGACGGAATTAGTATTGTACGGCTTTCCTTTGCGGCTTCGCCGCACCCACCGCAAAGCGGTGGGAATCAACCTATAGACCTTGTCTATAGGTTGATTAGGAAATAGTATAATATTGAAAGCAATGGTGCTCCTAAATAAAGGAATTACCGGTATATCATTCAATCTGTAAGTTTGAAATGAGCGGTTTTATCTTTATTTACGGAGCACTTTTTTGCATAAAAATACAGCTTACGGAAGGACGGTCGGTGAAATGAAAAAAACACATTCGATAAAGACAAAGATCGTATTGCTTGCAGTTGTTCCTATGCTTCTTATTGCATTTATCCTGTTGGGATATGCTCTTATCGGGGGAACGATGAATATCACCTCTGCCCTGAAGGACAGCATGAGCGAAACTGCCAAAATATCGGCACAGGCTATAACAAACCGGCTTGTGATATATGAAACGGCAGTAAATGAAGCCGCCGCAAACGAGCTTTTCCAAAATGAAGCTTCCGATCCCGACAGGATAATGAGCTTCCTTGAAGATGTAAAGGAGCGAAACGGTTTCCTGCGTATAGGCTACACCGATGAAAACGGCGTTAATCAGAACGGCAGCGATTTTTCCGAAAGGCAGTATTTTATTAGCTGCCGTGAAAATCTGGCTCCCGTCACCTCCGATCCCTATGCGTCAAAGGACGGAAACGGTGCATTATCGGTATTGTTCTGTGCTCCTATTGTCCGCAGCGGAGCCTTCTGCGGAATTGTCTACGGTGCGGCAGACGCAAAGCTGTTTACGGATATAATCGACAGCGTAATCGTCGGCGAGGACGGAAAGAATTTTATGATAGACAGCACGGGAACCTTTATCGCCCATAATGATTATTCCTATGCAAGCGGTCTTGTGAACTACATTTCCGAAGCTAAAAAGGATACCTCCCTGTCGTACCGGGCTGACGTTATTTCCCAAATGCTTTCGGAACGGACAGGTTCAATTGTTTATAATGACGGCAATATCAAGCGTATTGCTTGTTATGTTCCCGTAGAAAAAGGAAGCGGCTGGGTTCTTGCGGTCACAGTAAGCTATCCGGAGTTTATGGAAAAGAACCTTATCGGTCTTGGAGTGCTGGCAATATGTGCAGTAATTGTCATAATAACGAGCATTGTTCTGATAAACAAAACCTCTGCCCGCATTGTCAAGCCCATATGCAGCTGCGTAGAACGCATTGAGCTTTTAGCCGACGGCGACCTGAAATCGGATATGGAAACCGTTGCATCCAATGATGAAACAGGAGTGCTTGTGGAGTCCACACGGCGTAATATCAGGCATCTGAACAGTATGATAAGGCATATTTCCGACAGCCTGGAAAATATGGCGGCGGGAGATTTTACTCGTGCGACCGAGGGAAAATTCAGAGGAGATTTTGAGCCTATAAAGGTTTCTCTTGACAACATTATGAATTCTCTCAGGGCTATGCTTACGGATATCGACAAGGCTTCGGCAGCAATGTCCGCAATATCAGGGCAGGTGGTGGATACGTCCTGCAGCCTTGCAGAGGGCGTAACTCATCAGACGGAGCTTATAAAAGAGATAACCGACAGCTTTGAAAGCATGAAAGAAAGCGTCAGAATGAACGCTGAAAATACCGCAGCAGTATTGACCTTAGCCTCTGAAACAAAAGAAGGTGTAAAGGTCAGCAGCGGACAGATGAACGAGCTGCTTGCGGCGATGCGTGAAATGATAGATTCCTCAAAAGAGATACGCTCAATAAACGATACTATCAGCGATATTGCTTTTCAGACACATCTGCTTGCTCTTAATGCTTCCATTGAAGCGGCATCTGCGGGGGCTGCGGGAAAAGGATTTTCTGTTGTTGCCGACGAGGTAAGCGAGCTTGCGTCAAAGTGCGGAGAAGCGGCTTCACGCACTACTGAGCTTATTGAACGCACAGTCAGGGCAATAAGCAGCGGAATGAAGCTTGCCGAAACGGTAGCAGGCTCTTTCGGCACGGTTGAGGAAAACACTGTAGAAGTGGAAAAGAACATTGCAGATATTTCGGCTTCCTCCGAGGAACAGGCAGCCCGCATTACAGGCGTTTCGGACAAGATGGCAACAATATCTTCAGTGGTGAAGAACACGTCGGTATCTGCCGACAGAGCCGCCGGAATAAGCGAGAAGCTGGAAAATGAATCGGAAAACCTCAAAAAACTTGTGGCAAAATTCACTTTGGTCAGAAAGGCATAAAAATATCTCAGCTTTTTCAATTCTGATCTCCTTTCTCATTCTCCTGTTTTACGGACTTCAAATAGTCTGAAATCGAATCTGAGGCTTTTGGCATACAAATGTCCTTCAGAGAACATTTTATACACTTGGGACTATAATCTGCCTTGGGTATGAGCTTATTTTCAAGCATCTGTGATAATTCGGCTGCGGTTTTTTCAACTGCATCTCTGTGTTCTTTTGTGAATTGCACTTCATGATTTCTATGTGAGCTTATGAAGAAAATCGCTCCCGAATTTACGCTGAACCCGAACATTTTCTCTATGCACATTGCCTGTGCACAGAGCTGATATTCATATTCGGGTTCCGTTCGTATACTTCCGTGTTTGTATTCTATCGGAAATAACTCATAATTTTCGTCGCCTATCCACGGTAAAGCAGTTCCGTTTTTTGACCTCATTATTTTCTGTGTATACCTTAAGATGGTGAAAGTTTTTGTTGCTGCGGGAGCATAACTGTTTGAAATTACTCTCCGCACAAGAGGCGACGTACCACCTTGCCGTCTGACATAGCACCATATGTGTTTCAATTCCCGCCCCCACGCAAGGGGTGACAGCAAAAATGCATAAAATATCCGTATGAATGCACAGGCTTTAGATCTCCTGCATTACAGAATTATCGGGGAGCTTATCCCATACTATATCATCATAGGGGCTGTCAAGGAAACCTATCTGAACGCCGTCCGGGACAGACGATATTTTTACATTGAAATCATAATCGGTATAATTTCTCGGCAGCTCCACGCCGTCCTTTTTCTTTACCGTGACAAGCTCAAACAGCTTATGTGCGGGACTGCAGCCCAGCTTTGCCTGACGTGCACGCTGTTCATTGTTTGAATCTGTTCCGATATGCTTAAAGATTATTAGCGGCGATACAACTGCCATTTCACCCTTGCTTGCTGACCGGTCATGTTCATACATGTTAAGTACAGCTTCAAAAAGAACCTTACACTGAAAATAATATCCCAGTGCAAACTCCGACTGCTGTTCCAGCGAAAAACGCTTGGGTATGGCTTCACCGATCTTGCAGGATATTTCTTCAATTGCCTGACAGTGAATGTCATACAGCCACTTCTTATCGCTTTTGAGCTTTGAAAGATGATACTGTGACATTGTGGAAAGCTTTCCCATTACCGGTGCAGGCGATGCACATGCCGATGTATAGTATCTTTCAACTATGCCCGCATTCACATCTCCCAAAGCATCTGTCTGGAGAGCCGCATACTCTGCTATGAGCCGCCCTGTCTGATATGCAGCCGAGGGACTTTGACTGTTAAGTTTGTCCATGATAATAAATTCCTCCTTATTCTGTTTTCTGTATCTGCGATTTAACCACGCTTTTAGTATCTGACAAGCGGTTTTGTCAGGTGACCCTTCTTCATTTGAGTCCGACAAAATATTCGACCTTATATAAGCCAATGCCCTTGCCGCCACAGAATCGGGAAGCGGGGTGTTGTGCATAACAGCAAAAACTATTTGGGATGAAATTCCGCTGAGTTCATTCTTAATTCTTTCGGCAAGCTTGCCGTTTTTGGGCATATCGGGAAGAGAATTGTTCATCAGTGCGGTGAACATTTTTCGCACTCTCTGTTCATCTTCTTCCGGCTGTTCGGAACTGTCAGCTTCATTATCGGAAATATCAAAACCGAAATCCGGCATCTCGGTAACATCGTTTTCCGTCTGTTCACTGAACCAATGGATATTTTTTGCTCCCGCAAGGGGCGGGGGAGAGTCCTTGAGAAGCTTAGTCAGTGCTGCATTTACAGCAGTGACAGCTTCCTCGGAAACAGCCGCATTGGCAGCCTGCTCAAAGCCGTAGGACTGATATGCGTCCTTATCAAAGCATATAAAGCTGTCGCCCTTAGTGTGTCCGCCTACTGCGACCAGACCCTGAACGGGAGGAACTGTTTTTACAGGCTCGGTCAGATTTCCCGTAATAAAGCATCTTACTTTTTGACCGCTGCCCTTTGTTGTGTCGAAGCTGTTTCTGAATATTTCCCACCATTCAAGATAACCGCTGCTGCTTTCCAAAGGCTTTCCGTCAACACTTATGCTTAATACGTCACTGCCTTTTGCCTTGCTGAGCTTTGAAAACTCTTCCTTGATACCTTCAAGATTTTTCTCAAACCCGTTAACGGCGGCTTTAAAAAGAAGATCATACTCCGAAGCCTGCATTAATGCGTACATATAAAATTTGCACAAGTCCAGTAAAAACGGACAATAAAAAAAGGAGCCCACCTATGGTATAATAGAAATACCAAAGGAGGGCTTTGCTATGGCAAGAGAATACCGAAATATAGAACAATATGAGAACGAAATAGTGAAATTAAAGGAAGAAGGATATACTCATAGGGAAATAGGAGAAAAATTTGGTCTTACAAAGAAACAAATAAAGTCTTTTCTCGGCAGATACCGTTGTAAACAAGCAAAAATCGCAGCAGGTGTTGCCTTGAAAAAGAAAGGCAGACCGCCTAAGAACTATGTTGTCAGCGAACAGGATAAGATAACAGAGCTGAAATATATCCTTGCCCGTAAGGAAGCAAGGATAAAGACTTTGGAAATGGAAAACGAACTTATGCGGGATTCTCTCTCGCTAACAGAAAGGGAGTGAGAACTTCAGTAAAATACCGTGTTATCTACCGTCACAGGGAGAAGTATGCTATCAGTGAAATGTGTCGGTTCTTCAATGTATCAAGAAGCGGATATTATGATTTTGTAAAGCGAATGGATACACCTGCAAAGGATCTCCCGCTTGATGAAAAGATAAGAGAATGTCAGGAAGAGTGCGGTAAAACCTATGGCTATAGGAGAGTACATCTTTGGCTTGGACGGAACAATATCCATTGCAATCCCAAAACAGTGCTTCGAGTAATGCAGAAATACAATCTGCTTTCGGTTGTCAGACGAAAGGAATATCACTATTACAGCCAGGCTTTGCATAAATACCCCAATCTTCTGAATAGAGATTTCAAGGCAGAACGTCCCAATCAGAAATGGGTTACTGATATTTCGTATATACATACACAGCAGGGAGTATTGTACCTTTCCGTCATCAGAGATTTGTTTGACAACAACATTGTTGCCTACAAAACAAGCACAACACAGAATGTACAGCTTGTTTTGGAAACGATAATAGCTGCTAAGAGAAAGGAAAAGGTCACCGGGGAGTTGCAGCTCCATAGTGACCAAGGCTTTCAATACACGTCAAACCCGTATTTTAAGCTAACTCAATCATACAACATTATTCCGTCAATGTCAAGACGTGGAAACCCATATGATAATGCTTTAGCAGAGAATTTCTTTTCAATACTCAAAACGGAGTGTATCTATCGGATTAAACTCAAGACTTTTACAACAACCAACGTATTCAATTCAAAACAAAACTGACTCCGTATGAAAAACGAAGTCAGTATATTGCTTAAACTTAATATTACGCTATAGGGGGCATTTTTGTGCTGTCCGTACAATTTGGGGCGGTGCGGCAGCTCACAGCGGGCTGTCCTTTATTTTTACTGCTTATGTGTTTTCACGGATAATCTTTTCCGTTTCTTCAATGGAAAGATGGGCAATATTTGCAATGGTAGGAATCGGAATATTGTTTTTGAGCATTTCTGTTATTACCCTTACTTTTTCTCTGAACTCACCTATTTCAATGCCTTCCGCTCTGCCTTCTGCTCTGCCCCTATTAATATATAACGAACTAATATTACACATATCATCGA
>CAZINI010000018.1:0-52891 GCA_964540575.1 uncultured Ruminococcus sp. | reverse complement strand
CTTTTTTACTGAATTGTTTGTGCTTTTGCCGTCGGAACTCTTTGTCTGTCAGCTTCGGGGATTTCGCCCGTTGCGACGGGCGACCAAAGGACGCTGTCCTTTGGAATCCTGCCACCTTTGTAAAGGTGGACGAAACTTTTAGCTTTTCGCTTTTATTGAAAAGTATACCGAAATTATTGACATTTTACACTTAATATAGTATAATGAACTTATGCAATCTCCCGTTAATTGACAAATTACGAAAACACCGAAAGGAGAACGCTCCCCACGGGGCGATGCCGATATGAAAAAATACATACTGAGTTTTTTATGCGTATTTTCAATGCTTTTTTCCCTGACAGCCTGCGGACAGTCCGAGGGCACCGATGAGGAGAATACCGATAACGCCGAAGCCTCCGTTTCCGACGGTGAAACAGCTAAGGACGATAAATCTCCCGATGAATCCCCCGCTCCCGACGGCGAGGAAGCGTCCGAAACAGAGCCTGTGGAATCAATGGTCGAAGTGGTCGAGTCCGCTCTGTCCGAGATAAACGGTGCTCTTGACGTTATCGCAAAGGAAAATGAGGGAAATCCCGAAGTCGATGGTGCTATCATCACTATCAGAGATTCCTCAAATCTCCTGGCAAGCAGCTATCTTGATTCCGAGGAGCTGGCAAAGCCCACGCCTGCGGTGGTCACGGGACGTATCCTTATGGCACTTTATAATACCGACACTTTCTATGGAAACTGGTTTGCTTCAAATATTGAAAGCGGCACTATCCGTTTCGGCTTTTACGACATGAACGGCGACGGCATACCCGAGCTTTTTGTTGAAACCTCCGACGCTATATGTTCTATACTTAATATTGTGGATATTTCCGAAAAGGGCTTTAAACTGCTGGCACAGGTAATATCCCCCAGCATGAAGGACACCGATGAAATAAAGGTGACTTGGTACACGGGAAACAGAGGTCTTTTCTATGTCAGCAACAAAAACCGTTCGGGCGGCATCAGCGAAATCAAGGTAATTATCGAGCCCGGCGAAAATGGCGTGAAAACCTATTGGTACAGCACTTCGGACAACAATCTCGGCAATGCGGACAAGAAGCTTGCCGATTGTCAGGTGATCGGTGAGGGTATGAAAACCACTCGTATCTTTAACGCTTCCGAGGTAAATTACGAAAATCTTAAAGCTGAGATAGAGAAGGTATTCGAGATAACAGAGCCTGTCACTCCCGCCGAAACCGATGTCACCGATAAGGACGGAAAACCCGTTGAAACGGAAAAAAGCGAAAAGGAATAAGGAAGCATTTCAGATGAAATATAATGTTATGTCCCCAAACGCCGAAGAATTTATCTCCCACGAGGAAATTTTAAGTTCTCTGGAATATGCCGAAAAAAACCGTCTGAACAGGTCGGAGATAGAAGCTGTTCTTGAGAAGGCGGAGAAGCTGAAGGGCGTGTCCCATCGTGAAGCCGTGCTGTTGGCGGACTGCGGCTTTGATGACCTCAACAGCCGCATTTTCGCACTTGCCCGTCGGATAAAGGAGAATTTTTACGGCGGACGCATCGTGCTTTTCGCACCGCTTTATCTGTCAAACTACTGCGTAAACGGCTGCCTTTACTGCCCCTATCATCTGAAAAATAAGCATATCCCCCGCAAAAAGCTCACTCAGGAGGAGATCGCCGCCGAGGTCATCGCTTTGCAGGATATGGGTCACAAGCGGCTTGCCATCGAGTCGGGCGAAGATCCCGTGAACAACCCTATCGAATACATTCTGGATAGCGTTAAGACTATCTATTCGGTAAAGCATAAAAATGGTGCTGTCCGCCGAGTGAATGTGAACATTGCGGCAACCACCGTTGAAAATTACCGCCGTTTAAAGGAAGCGGAGATTGGTACTTACATACTTTTTCAGGAAACATATAATAAGGAAAATTACGAAAAACTCCACCCCACGGGACCGAAACACAACTACGCTTACCATACCGAAGCTATGGACAGGGCTATGGACGGCGGCATTGATGATGTTGGACTTGGCGTTCTGTTCGGGCTGGACAGCTGGAGATATGAGCTTGCGGGGCTGATAATGCACGCCGAGCATCTGGAAGCCGCAAAGGGGGTCGGTCCTCACACTATCAGTATTCCGAGGATACGTCCCGCCGACGATGTTGATCCCGACAGCTTCAACAACGCCGTTCCCGACGATATTTTCGAGAAAATTGCGGCTGTGATACGAATTGCCGTCCCCTACACGGGAATGATCGTGTCCACAAGAGAATCGGAAAGCGTCAGGGCAAAAGTGCTGGAGCTGGGCGTTTCGCAAATAAGCGGCGGCTCAAAAACCAGCGTCGGCGGATATGCCGCTCCCTGCGAGGAGGACGAAAGCTCCGCACAATTTGACGTAAACGACCGCCGAACCCTTGATGAGGTCGTCTGCTGGCTGTTAAAACTGGGATATATCCCCAGCTTCTGCACCGCCTGCTATCGTGAGGGGCGAACGGGGGACAGATTTATGTCCCTGCTGAAATCGGGGCAGATAGCCAACTGCTGTCACCCCAACGCTCTTATGACATTGAAGGAATATCTGGAGGATTATGCCTCCCCCGAAACCAAAGCGGCGGGAGAAGCGGCTATTCTTCGGGAAATAGAACGTATCCCCGCCGAAAAAGCACGGGAGATATGCCGCCGAAATATCGAAAAAATATCTCACGGTGAACGTGATTTCAGATTTTAGGAGGTTTTTGAAATGGATATAAAAGCAAAAATTGAAGAAGTTGTGGAAAAGATAAGAAATGACAAGGATTTCGCCGCAGAGTTTTCTAAAGACCCTGTAAAGGCAGCCGAAAAGGTGCTTGGCGTCGATCTTCCCGATGATGTCATCAACTCGGCTATCGACGGCATCAAGGCAAAGCTGAAAGCCGATGATGTCAAGGAAAAGCTCGGCGGACTCGGCAATATGCTCGGCGGTATTCTCAAATAAAAGTGCAGACAAAAAGCTGTATCAGACCATTGATTTGGTTTGATACAGCTTTTTTATACTATTCTTAGTTTTTTACATAAGCGGTGCTATCAGCCTAAGCAGGCTGCCGAGTGCCTTTTTCCCGGCGGGATATTTCCGAACGTTATCCATATCAATTGCAATGCATTTTTTCAGCGTTCGGCGGAAATCCCCTTCAATATGGGCAATTTCCGAGCATCTGAACATAAACGCCGCACATTCAAAATGCAGATAAAGGCTTCTGTAATCCAGATTTATAGAACCGACCACAGCCTTTTCATCGTCGGAAACAAACACCTTTGCATGAACAAAGCCCGGCTCATACTCAAATATCTTAACGCCCGCCTCGATAAGCTCCTTGTAATGGCTTCTTGCCAGCAGATAGGCATACTTTTTATCGGGGATATGTGGCAGTATCAGCTTCACATCAACGCCACGCATTGCCGCATGAGTAAGGGCAGTCAGCATCTCCCCATCAAGAATGAGATAGGGCGTCATAATGTGGACATACCGCTTTGCCGTGTTGATAATGTCCATATACACCAGCTCGCCAACGTTCTGACCGTCAAGGGGACTGTCGCCGTAAGGCATAACATAGCCGTCCGCCCCGGGAACGGGAACGCTCTCAGCAATGTATTTGCTGTAATCGTCCTCTTCCTTTTCGTCAACATTCCACATTTGCAGGAACATTATGGTAAAGCTGACCGCCGCATCACCCTCCAGCATAACAGCCGTGTCCTTCCAGTGACCGAACATAAGCTTTTTGTTGATATACTCATCTGCCAGATTTACCCCGCCCGTGAACGCCACTTTTCCGTCAATGGAAACTATCTTGCGGTGATCTCTGTTGTTCTGAGAGGTTGACAGCACGGGCTGTATTGGTGCAAACATTTTACATTTTATGCCAAATTTCTCCAGCTGTTTGGGATAACCGTAGGGCAGCAGCACAACGGAGCACATTCCGTCATACATTACCCTGACCTCCACGCCCTCGGCAGCCTTCCGCTTCAGCACATCAAGAACAGCCTGCCACATTTCGCCGTCCTCAATGATAAAATATTCCATAAAAATGAACTTTTTCGCCTGTTCAAGCTGAATGAGCAGCTCTGCAAGCTTGTCCTCGCCCAGCGGGAAATAGGTCACCTTTGTGTTTTTGCAAATGGGATAACCGCCGTAATTGGACATATACTTCGCCATAGAAGCCGTCAGCGGGTCGGCTTCCTCCAGCTCGTCCAGAACGCCCTTATTCTGGGAAATAAGCTTCGAAGTCCTGTCGCAGATATTTATATGCCGCCGCCTTCGGAGATTTGTGCCCGGCTGTATTCTCGACCACAGATATATCAACGCACCAAAAATCGGCAGGATAAGCACCGGCAGCACCCACACCAGCTTAAATTCGGGGCTGCCCTTTCGGTTGATTATGTACACCAGCAGAATACTGCTGAGCACGGAAAATGCGGCATAAATATAGCCCGAATACATTCCCAGCTTTGCAAATACCACAAACAGGTAAGCGATTTGCAGCAGCATCATCAGGATATATATCATCGAGCGGCCGAAAATTATTCTTGAAATATGTTTCAGTGATTTTTTCATACTATTCCACTTCCAAAATCAAATTGCACCCCAAAGGCGTTATTTCCGACACACGGCGAACCGTCACTGAAAGTGCCGAAAACTTTTCCTTTTCTATATAATAGCACACAATTCCCATAAAGTCAACCAAAAAGCGACCCGCAACCACGGAAATCAATTTTACGGAAAGCGAAAAGTAAAAAGTTTCGCCAGCCTTTACAAAGGCTGCGGGTCAAGGGCAGAGCCCTTGTCGCCCGTCGCAACGGGCGAAACACCCTTCCCAGCCACTGACAAATAACACTTAGCAACAGTAAAATGCACAAATTTACAATACAAAAAGGCACCGCACACAAACAAATCAGTAAAGCAACTATCTTCTAAATGTAACAAAAGCCGTGTAAAGCAGATACAGTGTGCGGTGCCGCAAAAAATATCTCGGGGTTAACCCCGAGATATTTTTTGCCCCCGCCGACGCTGAAAGCGGCGGAAAAACCTATGGTTATTGCTATTTCAAAACAACAGCGTCAGGACGGGAAACCCGCCCCATTTTCGACAGATTTTGACGGCTTGCCGCAAGTGTGCGGAACGACAGTTTGCGGTTCTATTGTAAAACGGTGATGACCACAGTTTTTCCCGCCTCCTTACGTCGGCGGTGCAAAAATGCGGTTGAAAAACAACCCCAACCGCATTTTTCCACATTAAATTAAACACTAAACACTCAACATTCAACATTACTTCGCAGGCTTAGCCGCATCAACGATGGACTGTGCTCTTTCGGGGTCGTCCACCTTAGTAACAGCACTAACAATAGGAACTATTATCAGTCCGAATATCATTGCGATAGCACCCGCATTGATGGGAGATGCCATATTCAGGGGCAGAGAAGCTGCCGCCTTGGTTGCCTCGGGGAAAAATCCCAGACTGAATATCACCATATGTACGACTGTTATGCCAACGCCCGAAATAAAGCTTGTCCAAACGGCAGCCTTTGTAACCTTTGCACTGAACAGTCCGTACAGGAACGGTGCAAGGAATGCACCCGCCAACGCACCCCATGAGATGGACATAAGCGTTGAAATGTAAGCATTGGGGTTCAGAGCGATAACTACCGAAACAATGAGGAATGCTGCAATGAATATTCTCATAAAGAAAACCTGCTTCTTTTCGGTCATTTCCTCTTTCATATTAGGCTTGATAAGGTCGATAGTCAGTGTTGAACTGGACGTAAGAACCAGCGAGGACAGCGTTGACATGGACGCCGAAAGCACCAGCACCACAACAACACCTATCAGCAGCTCGGGCAGAGCAGCTTCAAGCATTGCGGGAACGATGGAGTCATAAGCAAGCTTTCCGGAAGCGTTTGCAGCCAGCAGAGCCTTGCCCTCGGCAGCGGCAATGTCTGCATCGGGGTGAGCGTACAGTCTGCCGAAGCCGCCCATTAGGTAAGAACCGCCTGCAACGACTACCGCAAACAATGTCGAAATGACTGTGCCCTTTGTGATAGCACTGTCGTCCTTGATAGCGTAGAATTTCTGCACCATCTGAGGAAGTCCCCAAGTTCCGAGAGAAGTAAGGATAATAACGCCGATAAGATTGATGGGGTCGGGTCCGAAGAGAGAATTCAGAGAGTTTTCGGGAACTTTATTGTCGGAGATAGCACCCAGCTGACCGAGAGCCGAACTGAGTCCGCCCTTGTTTGCGATAACGCAGAACACAACAGCAGCAATACCTACCAGCATAATAATTCCCTGGATAAAGTCGTTGATAGCCGTTGCCTTGTATCCGCCGAGAATAACGTAAACAGCGGTCAGCACTGCCATACCGATGATGCACGCCTCATAAGGTATAGCAAACGCCATATTGAACAGCCTTGACAGACCGTTGTAAACGGACGCTGTATAGGGTATCAGGAAGATGAACACGATAACAGCCGCCGCAGTTTTCAGGGACTTTGAGCCGTAACGCTTCTCGAAGAATTCGGGCATGGTGGCAGCGTTCAGGTTTTTAGTCATAGTACGGGTACGCTTGCCCATAAGTATCCACGCCAACGCACTTCCGATAACGGCATTTCCTATGCCTATCCACGCCGCAGATACGCCGTAGAGCCAGCCGAACTGTCCCGCATATCCGATAAAAACAACGGCGGAGAAGTAGGACGTACCGTAAGCGAACGCCGTAAACCACGCACCGAGCGTCCTTCCGCCCAGCACGAAGTCGGAAACGTTTGAGGTTTTCTTTCTGCACCAGAAGCCGATACCCAGCATAAGCAGCAGGTAGGCTATGAGAATAACATAAAGCATATGATCTGTCCTTTCGGCGGTTTATCGGTTTAAAGCTGACAAGGTTTTATGCTTTAATCCGTTAAACCGATATAATAACTAAAATAAAGTATAGCATATTCCCGAAAGGCTTGTCAATTGACATATGCAACATATTTTTACGCTGTGTAAGTGGAAAACGCACAAATGACTATTTCAATTCGGATTTTAATAATGAGATCCAATCACGGCTTGAATGTTGAAAACGGATAATAGATACTGTTTTTGTATCTTCATGGATAACATATAACGCCAAATAATTGTTTACTCGCTGAAATCTCAGTCCATATGAAGCCAAAGCACTGTCACGAACTATCGGATTAATATACGGCATTTCCGACAGCACTTCCATTTTCTCATTAATGCTGTTAAGCAAATGGTTCGCTGCTTCACTGTTCATAAGCGTGTCCGAGATATACAATGATGACTTTTGTATATCCTCCCAAGCAGGTTCGGTTAATACTACGTTATAAGTCATTTATTTATCTCTTTTCGTATCATTTCCAATCCCTCTTTAAAGGGTATCACTTTTCCGTTTCTGTCTGCTTCAAGACCCTCTTCTATTATAGCATGCAGCTCCAGCCTGCTTTTCATGGAGTCAAAACACTCTATACTCATCACTGCCAAATCTCCTTTCCCGTTTCTTGTTATGAAAACGGGCTCAAAATTTTCATGGCAAAACTCAGAAATTTCATTATAATTATTACGCAGATCTGCTGATGGTCTGATAACCGGCATAACAGCACCTCCAAATATGATTTGTATAAATATTATATCATTATTATGATATAATGTCAATATAAATATGCAAACAAAAAAAATCCCCGAAATCCCCCTTGACAATTCTCCAAAAATAAGGTATAATATCATAGTCAGCAATTAAGCCACCTGCCGGTGTGTCGGAATTGGCAGACGACCGCGACTCAAAATCGTGTGGAGAAATCCGTGTGGGTTCAAGCCCCACCACCGGCACCAAACAAAAACCGCTGTATATGGGAAGCTTCCCGATATACAGCGGCTTTTTTTCTGAAAAATTATCTGTCCGCAGGCTTTCCCTTGCAGAAATTGTCAATGTATCTGTCAATGCATCTCTCGATAATATCAACAGCGGCATCTCTGCCCTTTACCTCGTCGATGATGGTACCCTTGTTCTCCAGCTGCTTGTAAACGGTGAAGAAATGGGACATTTCATCGAAAATATGCTGAGGCAGCTGACTAATGTCTGTATATCCGTTATATGTGGGGTCGTTGAATGGGATAGCAATTATCTTATCATCGGGTGCACCGTTGTCTATCATTGAGATAACGCCGATGGGATAGCACTTTACCAATGCCATTGAAGCGATAGTTTCCGAGCAAAGCACCAGAACGTCCAGCGGGTCGCCGTCCTCGGCGTATGTTCTCGGGATAAAGCCGTAGTTTGCAGGATAGTGAGTGGAGGTGTACAGCACTCTGTCCAGCAGCAGGAAGCCTGTTTTCTTGTCAAGCTCATACTTCATCTTGCTGCCCTTGCCTATTTCGATAACAGCGTAGAAGTTTTCCTTGGTGATTCGGTTTGGTGAAATGTCATGCCAAATGTTCATTGTTTTTTACCCCTTTCGGTTTTTTCCGTTTCCTTGACTATATATTTCGGTCTGCATTTGACTTCCATATAGGTTTTAGACAGATACAGTCCGTTGATACCCGTGCATATCATACAAAGCCCGCTCATAAGCAGGATAAGGCTGACGATATTTGCAAATCTCGCAAGGGAATATCCCCCCGTGAAATACTGAACGACCGTCACAATAAAGATGACCGCCGCAATAATGCAGGCAAATATCCCCAGAAACAGCGACAGTGCCAGCGGTGCGGTGGAAAATCCCATAATGCCGTCCAGCGAATAGAGGAACAGCTTCTTGAAATTCCATGTTGTCGTGCCTGCCGCCCGTTCGGTATTTTCTATCTCGATAAACTTTGTCTTGAAGCCCACCCAGCTGAAAATTCCCTTGGAAAAACGGTTGTATTCGCTCATGGAGATGATAGCGTCCACCATCTGCCTTGTCATAAAGCGGAAGTCCTGTGCACCGCTGATTATCTGTGTCTGAGATATTTTGTTGATGATGCCGTAAAAGCTGTTTGCGAAAAAGGACAGCAGCTTCGGCTCGCCCTTTCGGGAGATACGCCTTGTAGCGGCACAGTCATACTCGCCCGATGACACATAATCGTACATTTCGGGAATAAGCCTCGGTGGGTGCTGCAAGTCGGCGTCCAGCAGAACGACATAATCTCCCTTGGCATGCTCCAGCCCCGCAATCATAGCGGACTCCTTGCCGAAATTTCTCGAAAAGGACACATAGCGGACACGCTTGTCACCTGCGGACAATTCTCTTAGCTTTTCCAGGGTCTTATCTCTCGAACCGTCATTTACGAAAACGAACTCGAACTCCGTACCCTTTTCCGCCTTCATTTTATCCGTGACCCTGATTATCTCATCATAGAAAAGGGGCAGTGACTCCTCCTCATTATAACAGGGAACAACAACTGAAATTAGCTCCATATTTTCCGAATTCCTTTATTCAACAGTAACAGATTTTGCCAGATTTCTCGGCTTATCCACATCATTTCCCTTTAGGTCGCCCGTGTAATATGCGATAAGCTGCAGGGGAACAACAGCCAGCATGGGCATAAGAATGTCGTCCGTTTCGGGGACGGTAATGATGAAATCCGCCGCATCGCTTCCCGGCTGACGGCTTTCTCTTGCCACAACTATATTGTAAGCACCCCTCGTCTTTACCTCCTTAATGTTGCTGACGGTCTTGTCGAAAACGTCCGTCTGAGTTGCAACGGAGATAACGGGCATACCCTCGGTTATCAGGGAGATAGTTCCGTGCTTCAGCTCGCCCGCCGCATAGGACTCGGAATGGATATAGGAAACCTCCTTAAGCTTCAGCGAACCCTCCATAGACAGTGCATAATCCAAACCTCTGCCTATGTACAGCAGATTTTCCGCAGCCACCAGCTTTGAAGCGGCAAACTGACTGCTGTCTGGCTTTTCAAGCACCTTTTCGATAAGTGCGGGCATTTCCTCCAGCCCCTTTACAAGGCTTCGGCATTTCTCCTCGGAAATTGCATTTCTCGCCCATGCAAGCTCAAATGCAAACAGATAGAACACTGCCAGCTGCACCATATACGCCTTTGTGGACGCAACCGCCAGCTCGGGTCCCGCATGAGTGTAAATGACCATATCAGCGTCACGGGCTATCTTTGAACCCTTTGCGTTGACGATAGCCAGCGTGTCTGCACCAAGGTCCTTTGCAAGGGTCAGTGCAGCGTGAGTGTCGGCAGTTTCGCCCGACTGTGAAACAAGTATCACCAAGTCATCGGGAGATACGATAGGCTCTCTGTATCTGAACTCGGACGCAACCTCAACGGTAACGGGTATCCGTCCGATACGCTCCACAACGTATTTTCCCACAAGTCCCGCATGCATAGCCGTTCCGCAGGCAACAACGAATATGTTCTTATATTTTCTGAGCTTTTCGGGAGTAAGTCCGCACTCGCTCAGGTCGGGCATACCGTTGGAAATTCTCGGAGTTATGGTCTTTCTGATAGACTCGGGCTGCTCGTGGATCTCCTTTAACATAAAGAACTTGTAGCCGCCCTTTTCGGCAGCGTCAATGTCCCAATCGGCTGTATGGAGAGTCTTTTCGATGGTATTTCCGTTGAAATCGAAGAATTTCGCACCGTTCTCGTCAAGCCGAGCTATCTCGTTATGTTCAAGCAGATAATAATCCTTCGTATGGTCGAGGATAGCGGTCACATCGGAAGCAATAAAGCTTTCGCCCTCGCCCTTTCCGACAATAAGGGGGCTTTCCCGCCTGATAGCGAAGATAGTATTCTTGAAATCCTTGAAAATTATTCCCAAAGCAAATGAGCCTTCTATCTCGGCAGCCGTCTTGACGATAGCTTCCATAGGGTCGCCCTTGTAGTAATAATCAAGCAGCTTTGCAACGGTTTCCGTGTCGGTTTCGCTTTCGAAAACATAGCCCTTTGAGATAAGGAACTCCTTTATCTTGCGGTAATTTTCGATAATTCCGTTGTGAACGATGGAAATTCTGCCATTGCCGATGGGATGGGAGTTAATGTCGGAGGGTTCGCCGTGAGTAGCCCAGCGGGTGTGACCTATTCCCGCAGTTGCAGTGAGAGAAGCTTCCTCCGAAAGCTTACGCACAAGCCCTTCGTCTATCTTTCCCTTTGCCTTGACGGTCTTAAGGGACTCCTCCTCGAAAACTGCAATGCCCGCAGAGTCATAGCCTCGGTATTCAAGCCGTTTCAGGGCTTTTACGAGAATATCCGCACAGGCTCTTTTCCCCACAAATCCAACAATTCCGCACATAGTCTATCCTCCGAATATACGGCAAAAAATCCGAAGCTTATTCGGATTTCCTGCCTTGAAATAAATTTATCACTTAGTACCAAACATTCTGTCGCCCGCATCGCCCAATCCGGGAACAATGTAGCACTGCTCGTTTAAGCCCTCATCGACAGCACCGCAGTAGATCTCCACATCGGGGTGAGCGTTGTGAAGAGTTTCGATGCCCTCGGGAGATGCCAGTATGCACATAAACTTAATGTTTCGCACGCCGTTTTCCTTGAGAATATCGGCAGCCTTCACAGCCGTGCCGCCCGTTGCCAGCATAATATCGGTGATGATGACCTCTCTCTCGTTAATGTCAACGGGAAGCTTTGTGTAATACTCCACGGGAGCAAGCTCGTCGGGATCTCTGAAAACGCCGATATGCCCTATTTTAGCGGCAGGAACAAGCTTCATAATACCGTCGCACATACCAAGACCCGCTCTGAAAATAGGCACGAACGCCAGCTTCTTTCCCGAAATGACCTTTGACTTTGCAATAGCGATAGGTGTCTGAATATCAACGGATTTCAGCGGCAGATCTCTTGTAGCCTCGAAGCAGATAAGCATAGAGGTTTCGGAAACCAGCTCTCTGAATTCCTTTGCACCTGTGTTTACATCTCTCATAAGGGAGATCTTGTGCTGAACAAGGGGGTGTTCGATGATTTTTACCATATTATCGTACATAGTTATCGTTCCCTTCGTGATATTATTTTTCCAGATCGGTGATCTGATCTACTCTTCTCTGATGTCTGCCGCCCTCGAATTCGGTGGTGAGGAAAATGTCAACTATCTCGGCAGCAAGACCGGAGCCGATAACTCTTCCGCCCATGCAAAGAACGTTTGCATCGTTGTGCAGACGGGTATACTTAGCCGAGTACCAGTCGCCGCAAAGTGCCGCACGGATCCCCTTTATCTTGTTTGCCGCCATGGAAATGCCCACGCCGGTTCCGCAGATAAGAATACCCTTATCCGCTTCGCCGTTTACGATCTTTTCGCAGACCTCCTTGGCAACAAGGGGATAATCGCAGCTTTCGCCGTCCATACAGCCTGCTTCGATGAACTCAACGTTTGTTTCCTTAAGATGAGCTATGACCGCCTTTTTCAGCTCATAGCCTGCATGGTCGCTGCCTATAATTATCATAATCTATTCTCCTATCCGAAAATGATTTTAAAAAACTGATTTTATTATACCATACTATTTTACTATATTCAAGAACAATTTTATTACAATTTGGATATAGACTTTTCGGGAAATGTAACCGTCACTTTTTCTGCTCCTGCAAGTCCTTTTCCGCCTTTGTTATCTGCAAATACTGAGGCATAAGCTCCTCGGCGGATACATTGGGGCAATGCTCCCCGCAGAAGCAGAGGGCAGACGCTTTCGGAGTCCGCAGATAAACGGGTGCAAAGGAATAGCCGTCCAAATGCTTTTCTATCCGCTCGGACATTCCGTCCACAGCATCTCCCGTAAACATAACGGGGACGTTCATTCCCGCCGCCAGAGCAACAGCTTCATCGGCGGATATTACCTTATCTTCGGTCAAACGCTTCGGGTATTCCCTGTCGGAACAGTCGAAAAACGCACAGTAGACCAGATCAGCCCTTGCCCTCATGACCGTGCAGACGATACCGCCGTAAACCGTACAGCCGAACGCCAGTGCTTCCAAGGTGGAAACGCCGCAGCAGGGTATCTCCCCAAGTCCAAAGCTCAACGCCTTTACAGCGGAAATGCCTATTCTAAGCCCCGTATACGACCCGGGACCCGCCGCACAGACCAGCAGTCCTATCTCGGAAAGCTCCGTTTCGGCATAGGACAGCACCTCTTTAGCCAGCGGAAGTATCACCTGAGAATGAGTCAGGCGGGTGCAGAAGGAGGTTTCAGCCAGAATGACGCCGTTTTCGCAGACGGCAGCCGAAGCTACATTGCCCGAAGTGTCAATTCCCAGAATTTTCAAAGCGTTCATCTCCTTTAACGGTTATTCTCCGCACCTCGTCGGAAATGCGTTCTATGTTTATAAAAATAGTGTTTTCGGGAAGAAACTCGGCGATATTCTCCGACCATTCGGCGGCAATGACCGACCGTCCGTCCAGATAATCGAAAAATCCCGTAGATTCTAGGGCAAACTCGGTTTCTATCCTGTACATATCGAAATGATACAAAGTAATGTCCTTTCCTCTGTACTCATTCACCAACGCAAAGGTGGGCGACGTCACATCGTCGGGCAGCCCAAGACCCACAGCAAGTCCCCTTGTAAATGTAGTCTTGCCCGCTCCCAGACCGCCCGTGTATGCAACGGTATCTCCCGCTTTCAGCAGACTGCCTATTTCCTTTGCAAATTCGATTGTTTCCTCGGGTGAGGAAGTAATTTTTTCTATCATAATATCACCATAAACGGCAAAGGGATATGACAAAATAATAAACACTCATTAATCACGGGAATCTCTCGGCGTAAAAACCCATAAACGCAAACTTTTTACGCCGATTTCTTCTCCGTGATTTTAATGGTGTTTATTATTAAACGCCATATCCTATAAGAATTTATATGATCCTTGTGCCGATATTATCAATATGCAGCTCGTGTACCTGCCAGCTTTTAAGACCCATTCTGTCAAGGGCAAACCGCATTTTTCCGCAGAAAAACCGATTGTCATTATCCACAACAGCCATTATAGACGGACCCGCTCCGCTGATATAGGAAGCATACGCCCCCAGAGAATAAGCCGTGTCAAACACCTCGGCAGCGTGTGGGATAAGCTCCATACGGTAGGGCTGATGCAGCCTGTCGTCCACGGCGGTGCGGAGATTTTCGTACTTTCCCGTCAGCAGTGAAGCGGAAAAGAGAGCGGCTCTCGAAAGGTTGTAAACGGCGTCCTTATGGGAAACCTCCTTTGGCAGGCAGGCTCTTGCCTTTTCTGTTTTCAGCTCGAAATCGGGTATGACAACAACAAATTTCAGAGTGGTGAAAACCTCCTGCTTTACCCAGTGAACGTTCTTCCCGTCGAAAACGGCGGTGACTATTCCCCCAAGCAGAGCGGGAGCGGTGTTGTCGGGGTGACCCTCTATCTGTGCCGAAAGATTTACCAGATCGTCCAGAGAAAGCGGCTCCTTCATCAGGGTGTTTGCACCCACAAGCCCCGCAATAATGCAGGCAGATGAGCTGCCCAGTCCCCTTGCCATGGGGATATTGTTCTCCTGACGTATTTTCAGACCCGTGAGGGGCTTTCCGCATATATCGTAAAGCGTCTTAGCCGATTCGTAGACGAGATTTGTTTCGTCCTCGGGAATGGCGGTATCGTCCAGCGACTTAATGTCAACGGTATCGCTTTCCTCTATCTCCACATAATTATAGTAGCTGAGAGCAAGCCCCAAAGCATCGAAGCCTGCACCCAGATTTGCACTTGTGGCGGGTATTTGAATTCTAATCATAATAGGAACTTCCTATCTTATCTGAGATTGAGAATACGAATTTTTCCGAGAACTTCACCGTCCATAGCCGACAGCTTTTCGTCAATGTCCCTTTCAACCAGCTCGGGTGTGACGAATGCTATCTCGCCCTCGGGAACATTGTCCTTTGCAAGATATTCCACATTGCCGAAAAGCTTCTCTATCTGAGCCTTGTCAGCACCCGAAGTGCGGACGTAAACAGCAACAGTGTCGTTCTTGTAATCCTCGATGAAATCGGCATTTTCGCTGTCCTCCCAAGTCTGAGAAACGGAAGTGCCCGACAGTCTTGCACAGTCGATAACATCTCCGAGAACAGCACTTGCGGTAGGAAGCTTTCCAGCACCTCTGCCGTAGAACATTACCTCGTCAAAGCCGTCACCGTAAACGGTAATTCCGTTGAATACATCGCTGATATTGGAAAGCTGCATATCATTGCATACGAAAGCGGGACGAACCATAGGCAAGATCTTGCCGTTTGCACACTTCTTAACGCTGCCGATAAGCTTCACCTTTCCGCCCCAGCTTTCGGCATATTCAACATCAGCCTTGGTGATGGCAGTGATGCCCTCGGTGTGGATATAATCGGGATAAACGTGCTTGCCGTATACCAGAGAGGACAGAATGCATATCTTGCGGCAGGCGTCCAGACCCTCAACATCGGCAGCGGGATTTTTCTCTGCATAGCCCAGCTTCTGAGCCAAAGCAAGAGCGTCATCAAACGCCATATTTTCGCTGAACATTTTTGTGAGGATAAAGTTTGTGGTACCGTTCAGAATGCCTGCAACAGCGGTAATGTCGTTAGCCGCCAGACACTGATGAAGCGGTCTGATAATGGGGATAGCTCCGCCCGTGCTTGCCTCGAACATAAAGTTGCAGTTATGCTCCTTTGCAATTTTCAGAAGCTCTGCACCCTTCTGAGCTACCATTTCCTTGTTGGAGGTAACGCAGGATTTGCCCTTTTCCAGAGCAGCCTTAACGAAATCGTAAGCGGGGTGAACGCCGCCCATTACCTCGGCAACGATGGAAACCTCATCGTCATTCAGAATATCATCAAAATTCTTGGTGAATTTGTCCTTATAGGGTGAATCGGGGAAATCTCTTATATCCAAGATATACTTAATATCAAGGTCCTTCTGACCTGTTCTCCTGCGGATAGACTCCGCATTCTTGTAGAAAAGCTCGACCGTTCCCGAGCCTACAACTCCGTATCCCAAAACTGCTGCCTTTGCCATAATAAATAACTCCTTCTGTTTAATATATACTTTTTATACTGTTCCCTGCTTATGTGTGTATTTTCCCAACTTCGGCGAAAACACACACGGGCATGATCACTCGCCCGAAATTATCTTCACATCAACAACGCCGCCCAGCTCCGAAAGAACGCCGATTATCTTATAAGACTCCTCCGCTCCCCCCTCGGGTCTGAGGGAAACGGACACCGCCGCAACTCCGTCCACGGGAATGCTCTGATTTACCGTAAGGATATTCGTGTTCATACCGTGAAGTGCAGCCAGAACGCCCGAAAGCACGCCCGGCTCGTCCTTCAAGGTCATATTCAGAGAAATGATCTTTTGTGTGAGCTTTTCCTCGTATGTGAACACGCAGTCACGGTACTTATAAAACGCACTTCTTGAAATGCCGACCCTTTTGCAGGCGGCGGCGGAGCTTTTTTCCTCGCCCCGAGCAAGAAGCTTCTTGACCTCAATGACCTTTATAAAGACGTCGGGAAGAACGTCGGAATTTACAACGATCAGCTTAGCTGCTGCACTCATAGGCATTACCTGTCTTTCAAAATATGTTCCCTGATACCCAACAGCCGTCCGTCCGACGGAAACAGTTGTATCTCCAATGAATACAATTGTATCATTTTGACGGCAGTTTGTCAAGTGAAAATTTTTCTGCATATCCGTGATTTTGCACAACAGAGAAAAGTCCCTGTACAACGGACTTTTTCCGCCGTACAGGGACATATTACAGGCAATATCCGACAGATACGCCGCTTTTTTCATCAATTTGACACGGAAATATCAGCCAAAAGCTTTCCGCAGCTTCTGCAAACAAAAACAGGGTCGCCTTCCTGCGTAATGCTGCCGCCGCTGTTTATGTAAACGCCGCCTTCTTTTTTTAGTTTTTCTTTTGTTATTGGCAGGAAAAGGTGTTCGCTGAAGTATACCTCAGGCAGCCAGAAAACCCATTCGGAAGGCATGCTGCCCGCACTCCTGAGATAGCCACCCTCCATTTCCCTGCCGCAGTATGGGCATTTCATAGACATTCCCCCATTTATTTTGCGAAAAGAGCGGACAGAGCAAGCTTGATGCCCTCAAACCACTGAGGGAACTGATCATAGTACATATCATACATCTGATCGTAAAGGTCGGGATCCTGATCCTTAAGTATACTCATATACTGCTGCATTACCTCGGGATTGCTCATCAGACTCAGACCAAGTGCAATTATACCGATTATCATCAGCAGACCGATGACCGAACAAACGATGCCCGCCGTAGCCTTTCCGTTGCCGTTGGGATAGTGCTTCGACTTGTGAATGCAGCCGAACACTATTCCGAGAATAGCAAAAACAGGCGGCAGATACACCGTAATAAAGCTTACGATAGCGAGTATGCCCATTACCAGCGAAGCAGTAGCCATACCCTCGGGAGCCTTCACGGGAGCGGCATAAACACCGCCGCCATACTGATTTTGCATATAATTCGCATAGTTGGGGCTCTGTGAATACGGGTCATAGGTGTAGGGAACAGCACCCTGTGTAGGCTGCTGATTATAGGGGTCATAAGGCTGACCGTTTGCGGGATTGGGAGCCTGCTGATTGTAAGGGTCGTAAGGCTGACCGTTTGCGGGATTGGGAGCCTGCTGATTGTAAGGGTCGTAGGGCTGACCGTTTGCGGGAGTGCAGTTCTGAGGTTCATTTTTATTTTCAAGATTATTGTTGTTAAATTCGTCCATAGTATTTACCGCCTTTCAGTTTCGGGTTTTCACCTGTTGATACTATTATAATACAGTCAACCGAAAAAAGCAAGGGTTTATGAACATTCTTTATGAAATCTTTAAGTGTCTAAAGAAGTGTATAAAGATTTCATCATTCCTCACTGTCGGGAACATCGTCCGTATCGGCAGCGGGGGTTGCAGCGGGAATCAGCGTCCCGCCGACCATATCGACCGAATATTCCGAATATTTGAGATACGCTTCCTCCGTCAATGGATAGGACAGTCCGCTGTTCAGGCTTGTAATGGAGTGTCCGCATACGGTAAAGGCAAAGCTGTAATTTTCACTGCGGAAACCGAAAACAAAGGTCGTGCCGTTCCAGTTCAAGGGCATATAAAGGTCGGAATCCTTTGCATATTCCTCGGGAGATACGGCAGTTTCCATCGGCTCGGCATTTTCCAGAATATCCGCCGTCATCGAGATAAGCTCGGCAGGAAATTCCTCTATCTCCGTATGCTCAATATTCTCCTCGCCAAGGGGGGCTTTAACATGTTCCTCCGAAAGAATGTAGAAGCTGTTCTCGGCATATCCCCCGATAATATCCTCCGTTTCCAAAAGGCTTCGCAGCAGCTGTGCTTCGGGGACGAAAGCGGCATTGCCAACCATTGGAGCACCGTCCAATACCTCAACGGTTGTTTCGGGCTGAGTACCGTCCTCAGCGGAAGATGCTTCATCGGGCATACCCTCCACAGGAGCTTCGACGGGATCTTCAACCAATGCGTCCTCTTCGATAGTGTCATCGTATTCCCCTTCAATTACGTCCTCTCCCGCATCCGCATCGTCGTATTCCGCTTCAATTACGTCATCTCCTGCATCCGCATCATCGGGGACTGCTCCGGCAGCAGCCGTGGGAGCGGCTGTTTCCGAAACGATGACATTTCCTGACGTGTCATTATTGGATATATCATCTTCGGACGGACGGCGGTCAAACATTACCCCCGCCGTAAACGAGATTATCACCGCCGCCGCAATAAGCCCGCCGTATTTCAGGAAAGGCGGAAATCTCCGCTTTTCGTTTTCGGTCATATAAATGCGGGGCTTCTCGTCGGCTTCCCCGCCGTTTTTGCCGTCCCTGACCTCCTGCATAAGCTGAGCAGTCCTTGCCTGAAAGCTGTCGGAGATCTTAATTCTGTTCATAGCTCTTCTGTAATCCTGCTTATTCATCGTCAAAATCCTCCTCCAACTTTTTCTTGAGCAGCTCTCTGCCCCGTGCCAGCCAAGTGCCGACGGTGGCACTTTTTTTCTTCATTATCGCCGCTATTTCGTTTATGGTATAGCCGTCGTAATAATGAAGATGGATAGCCGTCCTGTATTTTTCGGGCAGGGAAAGCACAGCCTCCAGCAGCTCCGATGAACCGTCATCGTCCTCGGCGGGAATATCCTCCTCCAGCGGGACGGTACGCTGCACCCAGCCCGATTTCAGGTAGTTTTTCGATTTATTTATAGCAGTGCGGATAAGCCACGCCTTTTCGTGCTCGTCGGATTCAAAGGGTTCCTTTTGCCGCAGGAGTGCAACAAACACATCCTGTGCAATGTCCTCCGCATCACAGATATTTTTCACATATGTATAACTCAGTCTGACCAATGTTTGGGTGTAACGGCTGAGAATATTGTTTATGTATTCGTCCGTACCGAATTCGTACAAGTTTAAGTCCCCCGTTCGCAATTGCCGTTTCTGTATATAAAACACTTCTAACAGCCGATTTTTTTCACTCTCAGGTTATTTTACACGATTTAAACAAAAAACGCAACGATTTTAAGGAAATTGTAATGATTTTGACGAATATATCTCCGAAGTATACCGCCGATAAAAATAGTATTATTGGTTCATTCAATTATAGCATTTACGCTGCATCTTGTCAAGATTTCGTCATACTTTTACGAAAATCAATTTATTAGTAAAGACACCGCTTAACAGATAGGACTTAACCGTAATTAATACTTATTATATAGATAATTTGCTATTATTATATATTTAGTTTCTATAAGATATATAAAGCATTAGTATAAAAATCTTGATATTTCCCAAATATAAGGGGGATATATGGGTTTTATCCAAATGGTATTTTATATTTAATAAAATCTATTAATTTGCCGCTTGTGCGGCAACGGGTCGTAAATAAAAAATTTTTATAACTTGAAAGAAAGGTGAAACCTATGATTACGCTTAATAAATTTACCCACAGAGCACGTCGAAACTCACTCATCGACCCGAACACCATCGGCTTCATTATGGAAAAGCTTATTGACATGCCGCTTAGCGAAATGTACGCCTATCGGGCAAATCATCTGGATTTTGTGACAACGGGCAGCTATGCCGATGAGTTTCTTCTGGACGCTGCACACCTGAAACACCGAGGTCCCGCCGCCGAACTTACGCTGAAAGACCTGCTTATCGCCGTATACAAACTGCGTCGGGACGCTGCCGACGGCAAAGACAGCAGAGGTGACTACGCCGATTGTATGGAGCTTCTGGCTCTGTGGAGCCGCTGGTTCGTTCCCGAAAGATATGAAAGGAGAAAATGATGAATACTATTGATGATCTCAAATGCAAGCAGAATTACGATATGCTGCAAAAAATATTTATGAATATCCGCTTTATGGATTATCTGGACTATATTTTCCAACATATGGAAAATATAGACTCCCCAAGCGAAACAAGGACCTTTCTTCGCCGAATGAGCGACTGCGATGCGAATTATCTTCACGATTTCAAGGAAGCACATATGGGACCCGACAGCACTATGACGGTCGGACAGCTTCTGAGCATTGCAGTAAAAATGTTTCCCGACATTTCAAATTCATATCCGCCGGAAGAACAGCAGGAGGCGTTGGAAGCGGGAATAAGGATAGTTGAAACGCTGATACTTATGCCGTTCGTTTCAATATTCGCTCTCGATAAAGCCGACGAAGAAAGCGTATCGAAAGATTTCGACCCCGACGAGCTGCTGTATGAACTGATAATGGACGACCCGCTTGAAAACGAAGAAACTACAGGAGGAAATGATGACGATGAATAATATAATCAAAGAAACCAACAGAGGATACGACGCTCTTTCGGTAACAGACCTGCTCCTTACCGAAAGAAAAATTTTCATCACTGGCGAGATAAACGAGGAGCTTTGCAGCAACACGATAAAGCAGCTTATGCTCCTCGACAAGGAGTCCGACAGTGAGATAACCGTGTACATAAACTCACCCGGCGGCTGTGTCAACAGCGGGCTTGGGCTTTATGACGTTATGCGAATGATAAAGTCGCCCATACGGACGGTATGCGTCGGGCTTGCCGCAAGCATGGGAGCGATACTCTTCCTTGCGGGGGACTGCCGAGCCATTCTGCCGAGAAGTGAAGTTATGATACACGACCCGTCCTACGGAGGAGGAAAGTACACGGGTCAGAAGCCCCACGAAATACGCCATCAGCTGGACAGTCTTGTGAAAAAGCGTGATATTCTCTGCAATATCATCGCCGAACGCACAGGCAGAACTATCGGCGAAGTACAGGAGAAAACCGAAACCGACAGCTTTTTCAATGCCGATGAATCAATAGCATTCGGTCTGGCAACGGAAATCGCTGAGTCCATTGAATAAAAAGGAGGAAAAATATTATGAATATCATCAACAACCGCATACTTGCCAAGGGAAAAGAAATTTCCAACGATACCCACACCACCCGACTCAATAACAACGACCTCATCATCGGTGCAACAGGCACGGGAAAGACCACGGGCTATGTTATCCCGAATATGCTCAGAATGAATTCCAGTATGATAGTTGCCGACACAAAGGGCAATCTTTACAGAAAGATGGAGCCTATTCTCAGGAAAAACGGCTATCAGGTGGACGTGCTGGATTTTATGGACCCCGTAGGCGAATCATGCTACAATCCGCTGGACTATGTGAGTTTTGACGAAGCCACGGGAAAATTCAAGGAACAGGACATTATGTCCATCGCCTACGCTCTCCTGCCCGACAGCATAGAACGTGACGACCCATTCTGGCCCACCTCCGCAAGGACGCTGCTTGCCTGCCTTATCTCCTATGTGCTTGAAGCATTCGTGCCCGAGGAAAGAAGCCTTGTTACCGTCACCGACGTTTTCAAGGTAATGTGCGGGCAGTACAGTGAAGCACCTTCAAACGAAAAGACTATCCGTTTTCTTGACGAATGGTCGCTGGTCCACCCCGACAGCTTTGCCGCAAGAAAATACGCTATGATAAAGGGCATATTGTGTGCGGAAAAGACATGGAGCTGCATTCAGCAGTTTGTTTCCATAGGCATAGATGCGTTTGACTATGAAGGCGGACGTCGGCTGTTTTCCGCAGGCGGCAAATTCAACATAAGCGACCTGGGGAAAAGGAAAAGTGTGCTGTTTCTTAATGTCAGCGACACTGACCATTCCCTTGACAACGTGATAAACGTATTCTACACTCAGGCGTTTCAGGTGCTTTGTGCCGATGCGGACAGAAAGCCCTCAGGCAGGCTTGACGTTCCCGTCAGGATAATCCTTGACGACTTTGCCACCAATGTGAATATCCCCGATTTTGACAAGCTTATCTCGGTCATTCGTTCAAGGGAAATTTCCGTTTCCATAATCCTCCAGAGTATGACCCAGCTTGAAACGCTTTACAGCAAGCCTCGGGCACTCACCATCGTCAACGGCTGTGACCATATCCTCTACCTCGGCGGAAACGATATGCAGACAGCCGAGTTCATTGCCACAAAGGTACGCCGAACGGTGGAAAATGTCCTCTGCCTGCCCAACGAAAAGGCTTATCTCCTTACACGGGGCGAAAAGGGCGAGCTTGTAGACAAGGTCATTCCCGACTTTTCGGCGGCGTCGGCGGAATATGCCGTTCCCGATTATTCCGCCGCCGTTCGGTCGGACGAATGCGTTTCCCTCTGACAAAAAGGCAGACCCGAAAGCTGTTTTCGGGTCTGCTGTTTTTTTGGAATATTACAATATTATCTCAACGCCCTTGGGAGCACCGTTGTCAAAAAGGGTTATGGGACGGTAATCCTCAATAAGCGAATGTGCCTTGTAATGATCGAGAATTTTGCACACCGTATCATGAACGCTTCTCATTTTGTTCAGCACCTTGGGACGGGTCACAAACTTTTTTCGGTGTTCGGGGACGTGCTCCTCACGGGTATAGCCTATGAGCGGCAGAAGTCCCTCCTTGTCCGATTTATAATAGTATATCTTGTTCCCCGAAAAATTCTCCTCATTGCTGTTTCGGTAAAGCATTACCTCAATCTTGTGAATGAGGTAGTATTTTATCAGCAGATTTGCATCGGTGTTTGTGACAATCCCATCGCAGAAAAAAAGCTTTGCAGGAACTCTTATGACCTGCTTGTTGACGGAAGCATATTCATAAAGCGGCAGAATGTCCGCCGTGAAAAAATACTCTTTCTTTTCGGAATCGTACTCAACGGGCAGCAGCGGACCTTCAATTATTCCTGTCGGGTGCGGGACAGCACCCTCTTTCTTTTTGAGAAGCTCATTCTCGGCGGTAAGATCTATCCGAATGTTTAATTTTGAAAGCTTATCTATCCTTGACTGAATGAACGAAAGGCGTTTCGGAGATATTTGTGTGGGCTGAGCTTCTTCATCGCCGTTTTCGCCGCCCGTCATAACCTTTATGAATTTGCGGAGAGTAAATCTTCCGCCGTATTTTTCGGAAAGTGGCCATTCAAAGAATAGCTGTGCTGTATCGAGAATGAGAAAATCCACATAGGAAAGTGCGGCATCCTCCGAGCCTGTCAGAGTAAACTTAACGGGCGAGCCTGTTTTTCCTTTCCCGAGATAAATTCTGTACTCCGTATCGGGAATAAGACTGCTTCTGTTCTCTTTCAGCTTGTTGACAAGCTTTGTGTTGTTTATCCCGACCATTTGTAACGCTTCACTCATAGGTCAACAACACCCTTTTCTTTTGCATTTGCCTTTTTATAACCGTTTTTGGACGGCAGCTCATTATCCTCTTCAAAATAGCTGTATGCGGGATAATAATTGAAGCGGCAGAAAACATCGCTTCCGCACATACCGTACCTTTGCTTTAGCACGATTATTTCAAGGCGGCGGGGGTCGTTTTGCTTTTCCGAGTCTGCATTGAATGATTTAAGCTGTGCCTTGTCCATTTCCCGAACAGCGGAAAACTGCATTCCGAGGACCACATCGGCAGTGAACTCTATTGCACCCGATTCCTTGAATGCCGCAAAGGAAATTGGCTTGTTGTAGCTTTCACGGTTTACGGAGCTGATAACGAAAACGGGAATGTTCTTTTCCTTCGCCAGCAGCCACAATCGGGTAATGTTCTCGTCAACTATCTGACGCTCGTTTTTTGTCCCGTAGGCATTGTTTGCCGAGGATAGTATCTGCAAATAGTCCACGAACACCACGGGTCTGATGCCGTTGTTTTCCGCCATAAACTCGTTTACCGTTTCGGCAATGGACTCGGCAGAAAAGCTGAGATGCTCCCTGTCCCTCTCAATAATGAACAGCGACCCCGTGTCCTCGGCACATTTGGCGAGAGCCGTATCCATCAGCTGCTCCTTTTCGCCGCTGACGGCGTATCTCCCCGAAATTTCCGATGATGAAAGGGCTTTTTTTCTTGCAGCGGGATAAGCTGAATCTTTTTTTGCCATTTCAAATGCAGTCCGTCCCGCCATTTTCAATATGACATTTGCCTTTGACATTTCAAGGGAAAAATACAGCACGGGAATATGCCCATCGCCTGCTTTTCGGGCGGCTATCTGCTGAGCCATCTGCAATGCAAAGGTGGATTTTCCCAGGCTGGATATTGCACCCAGCACAACAAGCTCTGCACCCAGCCCGCCCTGTATCAGCCTGTCAAGATTGCCAAAGCCTGTCGGGATACGGTACGCTCTGTTCTTTTTTATCCCTTCTCTTGTAAAATCAAGCCTGTATCGGTCAAACTTACTTCCTGCCATTTTTTACCCCTTGTTGAATGCGAGTATCTCTTCCCTGATGCTTTCCTGTATCTCGGAAATAGGCTCGAAAACGGGCTTGCCCGTGTAATACCCCTGAATGTAATCAACGCCGAAGGAAATGACCGTCCTCATCTCCTCGGAGGTTTCAACGCCCTCTGCAAGCACCTTTATACCGTTTAGCCTTGCAAAATCAATGGTGCTCTTTATAAACATCTGCTTGTTGACGTCCTTGTCAATATCGGTGATAAGGAATCTGTCTATCTTGATTATTTGAGGGGAATATCTGAGCAGGTTCACGATATTTGAATGTCCCGTGCCATAGTCATCGACCGCCACCTCATTGCTTCGGAAATCGCCGCCCAGCTTCTTGATACGGTCAAGCTCGTCATCGGAGAGAGTGTTTTGTTCGGTTATCTCGAAAACGAAATTATCCATATATTTGCCGTATTTTGCACCGAGCATACCGTAATCCGCATCATTCAGGAAATACCCGGGGATAAGGTTGATAAACACCTTTTTATTCCCGAAAACCTCGGGGGAATGGGCATAATGCTCCATTACATTGAATAACGTTGCCCGTTCAATATCGTAAAGCCGTCCGCACTGAGAAGCGGCAGACAGTATATCCAGCGGTGACATATGTATGCTGCTGTCGGTACGCATAAGTGCTTCATATGCGTATATATCGCCGCTTCTTGCGTCGACTATGGGCTGGAAGCAGTAGCGGAACAAATTCTGCTCGATAAGCAGAGAAAATACCTCTTCATCGTACTCGGCGGAGTTTTCGGCATGCTTTTTGCGTTCGGTGTTTGCATTCAGCTTGTTCATATACATTTCGCCGCTGGCGGACTTGATAAAGCTTGCAAGAGTGCCGCTCCAGCCGGGATCAACCACCGTACAGCCGCAGTTTACTTCGGTATAGTAGTCCTTTCCGTTCAGGCTGTTGAAGCTTCCCATAAGCGTGAAGAAATTGGACGTTGCACTGTTAATGGTCTTTGGGATCTGTTCCGGGGAATCATAGTAATTTATTACCACAAACTCATTTTCGGAAACCTGTCCCACAAAGCAGTTGTCGGGATTTGCGGATTTAAGTCCCTCAGAAACGAATTTCACCGCATTCTCCACTTCCGCAATGCCGTAATTCTCGTAAATATATTTATACCGTGCAATAGCGTAAATGGAAACGGATATAGGTCTGCTTCTGTTTTCCTCATGGGAGGAAAACTCTGTGAACCATTTGCATGCACCCCGAAGATTTGCAAGACCCGAAATGGAATTTGTATATGCCGCTTCCTCGGCAAGATGCTTCATAGTTTTCTGAGTCTGACGGTTGTACATTTCGTTAAAGGAAATGTTTATCGCCTTGGTGGTCCTGTTTATCTTGTGGGCACAAGCGGAAGCATCATCGATTATTGCAGTGTAATATCCGCATATGACCTTGCCCACAAATATGGGATTCAGGACGATCATTCCGCTGTTTTTCGGGTCGTGGAACGGAAGCGACGTTCCCGAAGCCATAAACGGCGTACAGGGGTCGGACACGGTGTCGCCGCTGTCGGAATGGGAAATTACGGTGTAATCCCCCTCATATACCCGCTTCTCCTCGGAAAGCTCGGAAAGCTGTGAGATAAATCTGTTGTCCAGCATAAGATACGAACCCTCGGGGATTATATAGGAGATTATCTTCAGTGCCTCTGAAAGGGACGGCTTGTTAAGTATACGGTCAAGCTTTGAATATATATAGTCCTCGTGGGACCTCATTTCCGACATAATATTGTAAATATCCCAGACTGCATTTCGGTTTATCATTCGGGAATTGTCGGGGCAGCCGCAGGACTCGGTAAACTTCGGGATAAAGCCGCTCACATAGCTTGCTTCGGTCTGTCTGCCCTCGAATATATCCGAAATAACGGAAACGGTTTTTTCGGCAAGACCCTTTACGTCCTCACGGCAGGTAGTGATGGCAGGCGTGAACATATCCGCCTGATCTATGCCGTCAAATCCCGTAACAATAACGTCCTCGGGGACGCTTATGCCGTATTTTGCAAGCTGTGTGCAGGCAGTCATTGCCATTACATCGTTTGCACAGATGATAGCATCGGGTATTCTTTTTTCCTTTGCCAGCCTGTCGATAATTGTTATAACGGGGCCTTCCCAATACTGACCGTAGTCAACATTATCCTCGGAAAACTCCAGCCCCTCTTCCCGAAGAACGTCCTTATAGCAGCCCAGACGCTTTTCGGTGTTGACATCGTTATCCTTGTTTCCCGCAATAAAAAATGTATCACGGACACCGTGTTCACGGATAATATGGCGAATAAGCTGCTTGTACGCCTCGGTGCAGTCGTCGCTTATGGAAATGCAGCCTTCGGCTTCGCCCTTGATAATGATAACAGGGACGTTATTCTCCTTCGACCTGCCGATAATGCGGCTGACCAGTTCCTTGTCGTAAATGGTTTCGTCCATAATTATCATAGCGTCAAGGATAGAATAGTCTATATTATCGTAAACATATCTTGAACCGCTGAGATAATCGGTCTTTTTGAAAAAATCAATAAAGCTGTTGTAAACAACAAGCCCATACCCCAATTTTTTGGCAGCACGAAACAGAAAGTCGGCAAATTCCGACCTTGTTTTGTCGTGTATCTTTGTAATGCATAAGCCAATGACTTTTCTATTGTTTATCATTCCGCTCACCTGCTTATATGTATATTTCGGGACGCAGTTATGTTTATATAATAATAACATAAAATTAAGCAAATTTCAAGTACTTTTTACGATTTAATAATACAAACTTTCACAAAGGCATTTTACACCTGCAAAAAAGAAAAACCCGAGAAGCATACTTCTCAGGTCTGAATTTCATTGCTTTTGTATTCTGTAAAAATACGCTGCATATTCGGCAAGCAGGTCGGAATGGTCAAAATATATCTGCCTTAGTTCGGCATCGACTTCATTATCCGCATTTGTAAGAAATTTTCCGAGAACGGGTATCATGCTTTCAAAACAAATGCCGTAATTTATCCCGAAATTCAGATATTCATCCAGCTTATGCGGGTCTTTCTCGATGAACTCAACGGGCACAAAAAGCGAAACGGGACCACGTTCGGAATAAACGGTAAACATAGGCCCGAGATAAAGCGTTTCGGGCTCGCTTATGACCGCCTTGCAGACCTTGGACAATCTCTGCAAAAGCTCCTCGTTTATATGGTAAAAGCCGTATTTTATATTATTTTCCATAGTATTTTCCTCCATTTTTGGGTCATCTCACGTTCCCAAAATATTCTCTGTTTTTTTGATTAATTGCGAAATGCGTCAGTATGGGCAGCATTCCGATTTTGTTCCCGTGGCTGAATAATCGAGGACGGAATAGCCGCTGAACGTATTTTCCTCGGTTTGCGTAAAATCGGGAATTACCTTGTCAACAAGCTCGCCCTTTTGACCTCGGGTGATAAGATATGCCTTTTCGTTTGGCAGACACAGCACATTTTCCACCGTCCTGAACACCTTTGACGAAATGAACGAAGCAGTTTCCATATCGTTTCCGCCAAGGTAGAGGATATGGTCACAGCCGTTCATAATGGTAAGTGCCGCCGGTCTTGAATAAAGCGTTTCAAGCTGGCTGGTGCTTTGCAGGATTATGGACACGGATATTTCCCTTGAACGAATCACCGAGATAAGCTTGTCGAAATCGGGGATATTCACATTGGTGGCAAAGTCATCGAGAATTATCCTGACGGGAATGTCAAGTCTGCCCGACGGCTTGCTGTCCGCATCGCTGCACAGCACCTGAAATGCCTGAGAATAGAACACGTTTATCACCTTGTCAAGAGAACGGTCTGTATCGCTGACATTCAGAAACAGCACGCTTTTCCTTCTGCCAAGGTCGCTGATGCGGAAATCTCCGTTTGCGGCAAACAGCTTTCTCGCATTGTCATAATCGAAAAGGTCAAGTCCGTTTGACAAAAACTGCTGAATGCATGACCATGTCTTGTCAGCACCGAAAACGCCTTTGAACATATGATATTTTCTTGAAGCAAAGCTGTCGGGGTGAAGCAATGACCATTCATCGAGGAATTTCACGGTTTTCTCCCCATAGGGCGACTCATCATACTGCTCGCACATGACCTTAAAAACGTCGGCAACGGCGGGAAGATTTCTGTCCTCGGGGTCGAATGCTTCCATAACATAGGCGATAAGGCAGGCAAACAGCGTCCTTGCCGAGGACGGCCAGAACACATCATCTCTGCATGCGTTATCGGGAATAATGGAATATGCAATTGTCATAATGTCCTGTTCTCTGTATTTTCCCGTGCTTTCATCTATGCGTATATAGTCAAGGGGATTGTAGCACGCTTCTCCATCGGGGTCCATAAAATCCAGAACGTCCACCTTGAAGCCGTTTTTCTTGAGAATGGGCGACAGCTTTTTGCAAAGGTTTCCCTTCGTGTCGGCAACGACCATGCTTGAATTCATTCTCAGCATATTTGGAATGACGTACCCTGTGGTCTTTCCCGTGCCTGTCGCCCCGATGATAAGGTCGTTGTTGTTCAGTCTTGTTGCATGAGTATCGTTGGAAATTTCTCTGCCCTCGGCAAGTATTCTTTTGTTTGTAAATGTCATGGTTTTTTCCTCCTAATATTAAATAGACTCAGCGATTTCTGTGGCAAGCCCGAATTCAAGGGCTTCTTTTGCGTTGAAATAGCTGTCTGTTTCGGTTTTCTTTCTGACTTCTTTTAATGTTCTGCCTGTGCGTTCGGCGATAATATCGCATAGCATATCACGCTTTTGGATAAGGCTGTCAAGCTCTGTTTTTATCTCGTGGGGCTTTTTGCCCGTGAATGTCTTTTGACCGTATGACGGGTCATGTATCATGACCTCGCTTCTCGGCAGCATAACACGCTTATCTCCCGCAAGGAACAGGATAGCCCCCATGCTGGCAGCCATCCCGACACAGACGGTTTTAAGCGGCGATTTGAGCATTCTCATCACGTCATAGATAGCAAGTCCGCTGCTGACACAGCCGCCCGGAGTGCTTATGTAGACGGTTATCTCCTTGTCGGATTCCTCGTCAAGAAGCATAAGCTGCTTGATTATTTCGCAGTTCATCTCGGGTGTTATCTGCTCGCTGATGAATATTTTTCTCTCGGTGAACAGAATATCGGCTGCTTCAAGGGCAGTGTAGCCCCTGGTGGTTTCTCTGATGATTTTTGGTGTTGACATGGTTAAATTCCTCCTAATAATTAGTTCTGCCGTCAGAATGGCAGGTCATCATCGTCAATAGTTCCATCGAACATTTCATCGAAAAAGCTCAGGTCAATCCCATCGGAAAATGCCTTTTCTGTCAGGTCCTTGAACATATGCGTAAACGGCACTGTTATCAATCCGTTTATTATGTTTGCCGCAGCTTCGGCTGCCCTGCCGCAGTCTTTTTGCGGATACAGCCTTTCTGCATTGACGGGAAACATATTCTCGGCAATTTTCAGCATCTGCCCTATGGTTATCCTTTTATCGGGACCCAAATGCTCTTCATCGAAATCTACGATATAGTTTGAATTGCAGTCGCTGAGTGACAGCATAACCGACATAACGGTATCAAGCTCCTTCTCCATGCCTATGCGGGGATAGACATAATTCAGATATTCGACCATGGGAATGTTCATAAACAGCTTTTGAATAAGCTGATGGTCTTGTCCTTTCTTGAAATCGGTAATTTTCATAGTTCATCTTCTCCTTCGTTCATATCTGCCCGGCACATAGTTATTGTTCCAGACCGCCAGCAGCAAAAGGCACATTGAATACTGCTCTTCTTTTGACGGCGATTCATACAGCATAAGCAGCTGATGCAGAAAATGCTTCAGCTTGAAATGGTAAGCATTGCCTAAAACATTCAGTTCGGCAGGCTCCAGCATATATGCTTCGGCATAACAGGTTTCCGTCAAGTTGTTCATTGCATCGGAATACATTTTGTTCAGCGGCATTTCGATGAGCTTTTTCATGATGACTTCGATTGTGTCGGGTTCGATAAAACTGTTCTCGGCAGTTTTTTTGCGAAATTCGTTAAATGTCATAGTTATCCTCCTATATTAAATTTTCTTTTAAACTATTCTGAAATCGTCCGACAGGAACAGAACTGCCGTCCTGCTCCCATCGGAACCATTCAAGGTTTAAGAAAACCTTCGGCTTTGATAGGTTTACTAAATATCACCCGTGGAGCGTCCGTGACGCTCCATGAGATTGCAGCTCGGAATATCGTCCTCCCTTCGTTTTCCTTTTAAAAAATCCCCGCCTGCACGCAAGTGCAGCCGAATGGTTTTTATACAGATAAGTCAAAGTAGTCTGTATTTTATTTTTCCTTTAAAATAACCAGACCTTTGCCATGCAAAGGTCAAAATAAATTTTATTTTCAATAAAATATTACAAATTAAAAACGGCAGAATATTCCCATAATTACGGAATACTCTGCCGTTTTCATACTAACGGTTTATATAATTTATAACAATGCAAAATATAATATAAAATAACAATCAATATATTATCGGATAACTTATAATATATATCAGCAATGACTTTATTCGGAAACCAATTCCCTTATTTCGACCCTTTTGATTTTCCCCGATGAAAAATATGCAAATACAAAGAAGCATAAACAGATCAGCAGAACGGGAACAGCAGCCGTGAAAAGACTTATCTTAGACTCGAAGCAGGAAATACCAATGTTTTTCAGCAGCAGACTGAGCAGTCTGTCCGAGAACGCAAAGGAAAGAACAGCCCCCAACGCTCCCCCGATCACCGAAATAATAAGAAATCTCAACGCAAAGCAAACCTGCAGCCTGCCCGAGGTAAAGCCCAACGCCTTGTATATGCCCGAATCACGTCTTTCTCTCAGGAATGCCTTTGAGCAGACCATATGCACAGCCACCAATGCAAACATTGCCGAAACGGAATAGATGACTCCGATAATAACGTCCATAAGCGTGTCGATAAGTCCCGTCATACTGTCGGAATAGCCGTCCTGTTCGGTTATCTCCGCTTCCAGAATATCGCCGTGAGCATCGTTCAGCATCTTAACGGTGCTGTCTGCAAGAGCGTCATCGGAAAGCTTGATATACATAATACCGGGCTTAACATCGCACAAAAGCGAAGCCGCATCAAAGCTCATAGTAAAGCAGCGTCCCAAGTCCTGCACAGACTGATAAAGCCCCGTTATCATATATTCGGCACTGCCTCCGCCATAGCTGACAGTTACAATGTCGCCCACCCTTTTGCCTATCTCCTCAGAAACAGTTTCCGTTATCATAATCTCATTATCGTAAATAGGTGCTCTGCCCTTCAGCACATTTTTGAATATGTCGGGCTTGCTGTAAACGGTGCAGCATATTTCAGTTTCGTCAATGGTCATATATTCAAGGGTTGAAAATACAACGGAAGCATTTTCATCGATTTCCATTACGCTGTTTTCGGTTTTGGAAATATCGGAAAGCTCAAAATGATTGTTTGGCTTTGCCTGTGCCTGACCGTTTAACGCACCGAAGGCTTCTATCATACTGTTTGCCGACATTCCGCCCGCAAGGATAGTTATTGTTATCATAAAGAATATCAGAAGTGCGGCTATCAGTGCAGTTCCGATATACGCCTTTGGGTGAGAGGTTATCTGACGAAGTGCGATAAAAAGTGACAGCGGCTTTTTTTCAATGGGAATATTTGCGGGGCTGTCAAAGTATACCTCCTCCGCACCGCCCGATATTGCCCGCACGGGAGATATTCGCCCGATTTTCTTGGACGCAATAATAATATAAACCGTGCAGATAAGTATTATCCCCAAGGTAACAAGCAGGCATTTTCCCACGGAAATATCGGTGGAAACCATTATTCCCGTAATAGGCTGAAACAGCTTTCCGAGTACCCTTGTAAGCGGGAATGAAGCCGCCATTCCCAGCACTCCGCCCACTGCAAGAGCACTGAAATACTGGATAACGTAAATGAGCCTTATCCTGTTCTCGGTGAAGCCCTGTGCCTTTAAAATGCCAAGGCTAACATATTCCGTTTCGATGGTGGTAACGATGCTGTGATTTATTGCTATCATTACGATGATCACCAGCAAAATAACGTAAACACCAAGCATTTTTGTGCCCGTTTCGGTGAAGATAGTTGTTATTTCGTCGCTGCTTTCCCTTGACTGTGTAAATAGCGATCTGTCAACTATCCCGCATTGACGGTTAAGTTCTTTTTTCAGTTCCGTTACGGAAAGCGTGCTGTTTTCGGCTTGGAAAATATGTATTATCCTGCATGGATAAAGCAGATTGAACGCTGCATTTTCATCGTCCGTCCCCTCGGAATACAGCCGTTCAAAATCGCCTTCGGAAATGAAAAACTGCTTTATTCCGATGGACATTGAACCTAAAAACGGGTCCTCCACAAAGCCCTTGACAGCGAACCTTTCTTCCCCGCCTTTGGTGTTTATGGTTATCTCCGTACCTATCTCACAGCCGTAAACGGTTTTCATTGCGGCGGGAACGTATACCTCACCCTCCGACAAATCGGCGGGAGCTGTTTGGAATTCCATAAGCTTTTCATCGAAAACGGGCAGAGAATTTTCCCATTTCAGAAGAAAATAAGGGGACTTTCCCTCACGGTCGCCTATTTTGTAGGACAGAAAAGCCATTGCCCTTTCGTCACGGATACGTTCGGTATTTTCATTATCCGAAAGACTTTTCAGCATTTCATCGTCAAGATCTTTCTCCGTGATAAACGCCGCAAGCACGCCCGTATCGGCAGCCTTATGGGCACGGCTTATGCCGCCCAAAACATTATCGTTGTTGCTCACCGTCACGGAAAAGGACAGCGTTATTATCATCATAAGCAGGATAACGCTTATGAATGCACCCTTTTTGTGACGGATATTAGCTTTCAGCAAGGTCAGAATTTCCATATTCTCACCTCACCATTCCATGGAATTGAGCCATGCACTTACCTGAGTTTCACGGCTCTTTTCTTCCTCGGCGGAATAGGGCGGCAGTGTAAGATCGCCGATTATTTTTCCATCGGCAATATAGAGTATTCTCGTTGCCCTGAGTGCGGCTCTCATGTCGTGGGTGACCATTAAAATGCTCTGACCCGACCTGTTGAGTTCCGTCAGAAGATTTAAAACGTCCGTTGTATTTTTGCGGTTGAGAGCACCTGTCGGCTCGTCCGCAAAAAGCAGCTTCGGCTCGTTTATGACCGCTCTTGCAATAGCACATCTCTGCTGTTCGCCGCCCGAAACCTGTGACGGCAGATGAGTTTTTATGTGAGCAATGCCCATCTGTTCAAGGAGCTTTTCCGTCCGCTCCTTGACCTGTGCGGCGGATTTTTCTTTGTTCAGATACCCCGGCACAGCAATATTCTCAAACAGCGACAGATTGCTTACAAGGTGCATCTGCTGAAATATAAATCCGAAATCGGTGTGACGAAGCGATGCAAGACCCTTTTCGTTCATTGCAACAAGGTCCTTCCCGCCGTAGATGACCTGTCCCGCAGTGGCTCTGTCCATACCGCTGAGAGCATACAGCAAGGTGGATTTTCCCGAACCGGACGCTCCCATTATAACGGTGAAATCCCCCTCGTATAGCTCCAGATCAACATGTGTTAAAATGTGTATCTGACCGCCGTTGTGGGCGAAGCTTTTGCATAATCCTTTTGCGGATAAAATAGTATTTTTCATAAAGCAGTTCCTTTCTGTTGTTTTCTAAACACCATTATATCGCAAAAGTTATTAAGAAGTCCTTAAATGTCCTGCCTAATCAAAGGCAAAATAACTGTCGCCTCCAGCCCGTCCTTGTGATTATGCAGCAGAATTTCACCGTTCATCTGCTCCGTGATATATTTGACGATATAAAGCCCCAGCCCCGAGCCTTGTTCATCTCCGCAGTTTTTTCCACGATAGAATTTATCGAAAATAAAGGGCATATCCTCATCGGGAATGCCGTTTCCGAAGTCACGGAAATGCATCTGCACATTGACCTCGGACAGAGTGATGAACACCTCTATGTCCGTCTTAGCATATTTCCGTGCGTTGTTGATAAGATTTTCCGTTATCTGCATAAGCCTGTTTTTATCCGCATTGACATCTGCCGTGAAATACGGCTTTCGGAAATGCACATCCTTATTCTCCGCCGCAATTTCATTCACCGCATTTTCCATAAATCCGCAAAGCTCAACTCTTTCGGGAATGACCCTCAGCTTGTCCATATCGGACAGCGAATGCAAAAGCAGGTCATTTGTCAGACGTGATACCTCGTCGCATTTTTTCATTATAACGCCGAGATATTTCCCCCGCTTTTCGGGAGTGCCGTCAAGATTTGCTTCAAGCCCCTCTGCATATGCACGGATAGACGCAACAGGCGTTTTTATGTCGTGGGACAGAGTCGCAATGACGGTCTTGTTGTTCTCGACAGCTTCACGCTCACAGGAACGGGCTTTTTTTATCTCCCGCCGCATACTGTCAAACGCCCATGTAAATTCGCCGAAATAGTTTGAGCGTTCATAGTCAAGAGGAATATCGAAATTTCCCTCCGAGATTTTTTCGGCAAATATTTTCAGCTTTTCAAATGGACGGAGTATTTTCCGATATACATAACCGAATACCGAAATGCAAAATATTATGCACAGCCCGCACATAACGAAAACGCCGCCGCTTACCTCGGGAACGGTTTGTGCAGAGCGTATGCTTTCCGACAGCTCTGCCGTTTTTTCGGACAGCTTTTCATATTCGCCCAGCTTTACAAGCTGTTCAATTTCATTTACCGCAACCAGCTGTTCCGAACCGATGTCCCGTGAATTTTTCTGCATTTCCGAAACGTAAAATATGCCCGCAGCAACAATTATCAGCACCGAAAACAGCACCGTAACAGAGATAAGCTTTTCTTTCATTCCTTTACCTCCAGCATATACCCGACCTTGTAAACCGTTTTGATAAACCTCGGCTCGGCGGGCTTTTCCTCCAATTTTTCACGAAGCCAGCGGATATGCACAGCAAGCGTTGACGGCTCTGCCGTTGAAAATGCTCCCCATACCTCCGACAGAAGCTTGTCCTTTGAAACGGCTGTATTTTTATGCTCGCAAAGATATGCCAGCAGGTCAAATTCACGGAGAGAAAGGGACACATTTTCGCCGTTTTTCGTCACCGTTCTTGCTGTGATATTCACGGTGATATTTCCGAATTTAACGATTTTTTCTTCCTCGGAAAATCCATATGTACGGCGGATAAGTGCATTTACTCTTGAAAGCATCTCCTTCATGGAATAAGGCTTCGGAAGATAATCGTCGCCGCCGATGTCAAAGCCCGTTATGCGGTCGTTTTCACCTGTCCTTGCACTGGCAAATATAATGGGTACCGTGGATACCCGCCGAAGCTCTCTGCACAGTTCAAAGCCCGTGGTATCGGGCAGATTTATATCAAGCAGTATCAGATGATATGTGTTTTCCGACATCAGCTCAAAGGCTTTTTCGCTGTTATATGCACAAGTTACGCCATAGCCGTAGCTTTCAAGCATTTCGGAAATTATAAAGGAAAGGTCCTCATCGTCGTCGATAATTAGTATTTGCTTTTTGGACATAGCTTTTCTCCTTGGCGGTCGTTTCGCCGTATGCGGGAATGTTCAAACACTATATTTATATTTTCTCATACAGCCAATCGGAAACTATTTTGCTGTCCCCGGGTGCCATAAATGGGTGTTCACTCTGTTCGGAATATGTATATTTTTTCTCTTGCTGTCATTATTCCCGACCCCTTTCAAATAACTATAATCAAGGAAATGCTGTTCAAATCGTTTCTCAAGCTAACATTTAAAAAATATGAATATTCCCCATTATAGCATATTTTATCGAATAAATCAAGGAAACTTTTAGTTTCCCCGAGCGGCAGCCGTTTGTTATAATACTAATTCCTAATCTCCTTATAGACAGAGTCTATAAGGAGAGCCGCCTAAAAGGCGGCAAGTCAAAACCGTCGGTTTTGACGGAATTAGTATTGTACGGCTTTCCTTTGCGGCTTCGCCGCACCCACCGCAAAGCGGTGGGAATCAACCTATAGACCTTGTCTATAGGTTGATTAGGAAATAGTATAAAAGGTATTATTCCCTGTTTTTCAGCACCTCAGCAGGAGTTATCCTTTTCAGCTTTGCAGTAAGCAGACCGTTCACCGCAAAGTAGATAAGCATGACCGAAATATAGCACGCCGCATACATATACCAAGTGAAATGCAGGTTCATTCCGCAGGCAATATTTGATATGGCATAGGGATATATTGCGTCCATAAGCAGCTTTGCAGCGGGAAGTGCGATAAGTGCACCTATCGCCACGACAGCGGCATTTCCGTCCAGATAAAGCTTTCGAACCTCGCTTGTGCGGTAGCCGAATATCTTCACAAGGGAAATTCCGAATGAAGCCCTGTCTATCATTACATTCAGCATAAGGTACATTACCACGCAGAAAATGATTACGGAAACGGCGGTCAGCATTGTTACCATCGGCATCATAAGGCTTGTAAACACCGCCGATGAACGTTCGGCATCGCTTCGGGTCGTTACCGAATACAGCCGTCCCTCGTCAATGTCCAAAGCCGTATCGGAAAGCAGAATATTGTAATAATCCTCCTCACGGCCGAAAAGCTCACGCATGCTGTCAATGTCCATAAACACGCAAAGCCCTGCTGAATGCTCCGCAATGTCCGTGACCGTGAATGCATGGTCCATATCGTTTGCACTGTCGGTCAGTATCAGCTTATCGCCCTTTTTCAGACCGTATTTCTGTGCAGCCGATGCACTTGCGGTTATCTTGCTTTTTCCCTTTTCGGGCGATACGCCGTAATATTTGTTGTCCTCGTCAACGCCGATGACGCTTACGTCAAGAGTATAGCCGTATGCCGTTTTTGACAGCGATTCCATATAGCAGGCTTCGGCGTTTTCGGGCGGGGTTTTCTCGGGATATTTCAATGCATACATATACTCATATTTCGTGTCCCTGACAGTTTCGGCGTTAATATTTCTGCAAAGCACAAAGCAGTCGGCTGCCATCATAAATATCAGAAGCGAGATAAACATTCCGAAAATAACGGTAAATCCCGTTCTCGCCTCACGGATAAGCTGCCTGACCCGGAAGCGGTGCAGAAATCCCATTTTCTTTAAGTCAATTCCCGTGCGGAGATCGGTTTTCTGCTCGTTTCTGATAAGCGAAAGTGCCGTCCGTGAAAGCCGCTTGTTTATCACAAGACAGTTCACTGCCGCCGAGATAGCGGGCGGCATTATTACAGCGTAAATTATAAGATAAAGCGGATAAACGGGGGATAGTTCGGGAACGGAAAAATAATGATATGTGTCCTGCATTTGATTGCTGATACCGAACCTGCTGAAGCCCAGTGCCGCACCCGCAATACCGCCCGAAAAGCTGATAATCGTCGGGAGAGCGATATAATGCCCGATAAGATGCTTCTTTTTTGCACCGAGAGCATAAAGTGCACCGATAACGCTTGACTCACGCTGTATCTGATGTATGACAAATACGGAAATGACATATGTGAACAGCACCATAATTATAACACCTGCTATCAATCCGATGCTTCTGTTCATCTGCATATCCGCCGCAGCTGCGGCAATTCGGGGATTGTCTGCCGCTTCCACGAACTCGGTGAGAACATCAATATCAACGGTGAAAAGCTCGTCAAGCATATCGTCCGTTTCGGTTTTAAGCTCCTTTATTCCGTCGTATAATTCCGCAGAACCGTCCGCCGCTTTTCCAACTCCGTCGGTATATTCCGAAACGCCGTCCGAATATTTTTTCAATCCATCAAGAGCATTTTTAAGGGAAATCAGTTCGGGATAATTTGCAGCCGCAATGTATTTATCGAGAATTTCTCCGTAATTATCGGCGGTCAGCGTTTCCGCCGCACCCATTGATAACAGCACCGCATTTGCCTGTGCAAGATACTGTGAAAATATCTCGTCTGCACCGCCTGCAACAGCGTCACTGTTATTATCAAGCTCGGAAAGACCGTCCGCAAGCTCCCTTGAACCGTCGCACAGCTCGTTTATGCCCTCCTGTATATCCGATTTTTTGCCAAGAATATCGTCCAGCATTTCACGGAAATATTTGTCCTCAATATCGTTACAGTCAAATTCAAAAGCCTTGATGATGCCCTTTAATTCATCGTGGGAGATCCCGCCGTTAAGACGGTAAGCATAACGAATATCCTCGGCTTTTCCAAGGCTTTTCAGCATTTCATAATCTTCGTGAACTACAAATCCAAGCCCGAAAAGAGAACTGTCCACCGAGCCGTCGGAGAAATTTTTCGTGGGAGCATCATAATCGGGGACAGTGCCTATGCCCGTTACGGAAAAGCTTTTTTCACCGATTTTTACCCTGTCCCCAACAGATAATTTATGCTCCTCACAGTAACGCTTTTCAAGGAAAATTTCTCCCGTATTTTCGGGAATTTTCCCATTATCGGGGTCAAGCAGATCGACATTTTCACGCACCTTAAAAATCCTGAGCACGGAACTATCGGGCATTTCAGCATCAAAGGAAAATATTTTTTCAAGGGTAACTCCCCTGTCGGTTATTTCCCTTTCCTGCTCCGCCGTAAGCTTTTCAAAAACGGCAAACTGACCGTCCTCCGCATGATTTTCCGCACCCTTTTCGGCAGTCCCCGTAATGATAGTTTCCGCCGCTCCCACGACCGAAATGATTATGTACATTCCCATAACGATCATCAGAAACAGTGCCAGATACCGCAGAAAATTTTCCTTAAGATCTCGGAAGATACGTTTGTTAAGCACTCTGTTCATCATAGATCCTCCAGCTCTGCCGCAGGTATGCGGACTTCGTTTTCATAATCCTTTTTGATAAGTCCGTCCTTGACGATCATCACCTTGTGTACCATATTTTTGATGGCGTTGTTGTGGGTGACGATAAGCATTGTGGTGCCGTATCTTTCATTTATTTTTTCAAGCAGGATAAGAATATCCCGTGAGGTTTTTGAATCAAGTGCACCCGTCGGCTCATCGCATAAGAGCAGCTTTGGATTTTTTACAAGTGCTCTTGCAATGGCACATCTCTGCTGCTGTCCGCCCGAAAGCTGTGAGGGAAATTTATTCTGATGCTGGGTAAGTCCCAGCGTTTCAAGCAGCTCGTCAATGTTCAGCGGAGCGTCCGAAATGTACTCGCAGACCTGTATATTTTCCCTGACCGTCAGATTTGGCACAAGGTTGTAAAACTGAAAAATAAAGCCAAGATTATCACGGCGGTAATCCGAAAGTGCATTTGGTTTCAGACCGAATATTTCCTTGCCGTCCACCTTTACCGACCCCGAATCCATTGTGTCCAGACCGCCTATGCAGTTTAATAGGGTAGATTTTCCGCTGCCGCTTGTGCCCTGTATAACGCACATCTGTCCCTTTTCAACGCTTGTGGTTATCCCCTTTAAAACCTGAATATAGCTTGAATCCTTTCCGTAGCTTTTCTTTACGTCCTTGATTTCCAGATACATAAAAATTCCTCCCAATATAAAAAAATCTATATAGCATAACATTGTTATGTATTACACAAAACATATTGCCGTTCGGAAATCGGAACGACATAACACCGTTATGTAACGCTTATCAAAAAAGCCGCTATTCAAAAACGGCTTTCTGCCAGCCCTCAAGTATAAAGGTCATGATTTTCGTAATATACTTTGCGGCTTTTTCTTCATCACGCTCATATTTTATAAGGTGAATGAACGCATCAACCATCATATGAGTGAGCCAGTGAAGCATATACCGATTGACCTTTGCACCGTAATGTGCTCCGATTTTCTCGGAAAGAGCAAGATAAAACTGCTCAATAGTATCAACAAGCACGTCAACACAGTTTTCATATTTTGAGCCTTGAGATTTTGTCAGCAGCAGGATAAAAGCGTCATAATTGCCGTAAATATGATGAATAAGACGGGAAACGAACTCGCCGTGATCCACCAGCTCATGAGCATTTCCGCCCGACAGTGCGTGGGGCTGTGAGATAGCCTCCAGATCAACGGAAAAATGTGCGTTCAGGACTTCGGTAAGCTGCTTCAGCGGAGGCTCGGCTATTGCTCCGAAAAGATCATTTTTATCCTTGAAAAAGAAATACAACGCCCCCGTAGTAACGCCTGCATCGGCACATATCTTCCGCAGGGAAGCTTTCATATATCCCTTTTCCAGGAACTCCTTTTTACCGCTTTCCATAAGCAGCTCCCGTGTTTCCCTGTCAGCTTTCAAATACTCACCGCCTTGATAAAATCGTTACATAACACTGTTATCTTACCATAGACGAACCGATTTGTCAATAGCTTTTGAGAAATTCTTTGCAATTTTTTCGCTGAAAAAAATTGACCTGTGTTTAATACGTCATTTCATTCCTTTATGACAATTGCAGCCGTTGGGACAGCAAGAGCATTTCCCGCCGCAGAGCGGCTTGCCCCTTTTCTTATCCCTGTAAAGCGTTCTTGCCGCAAGGAAAATAATGCCTGCAACGATTATTCCTATAATGACAGTTGCCATATTATCACGACCTTTCCGATTATTCAGCAACGCCGATGCAAATTTTCAATTTACCTTTACTGCCGTAAGCCCGCCGCTTTCCTTACACGGTCTTACAAGCATATAAATAATAAACGCAAGCACAGCCACCGCAAAAACAAGTCCAATTATATTTGCCGAGCCTGTAAACAACAGCCCGAACTGATAGATGATAAGCGATACCGCATATGCAAAAGCACACTGATATGTTATTGCAAACGCCGTCCATTTGGGACTGTTCATCTCACGCCTGATAGCTCCCATCGCCGCAAAGCAGGGTGCACAAAGCAGGTTGAACACAAGGAAGGAATATCCCGAAAGTGCAGTAAAGCTTGACGACATAAGTCCCCATATCTCGTCGCCGTTTTCCGATATATCACCGCCCATATGAAACAGCGTACCGAATGCTGCAACGACATTTTCCTTCGCAATAAGCCCCGTAACAGTGGCAACCGCTGCCTTCCAGTCGCCCCAGCCGAGAGGTGCGAACAACGGAGCGATAAGCCCGCCGAGCATTGCAAGCACCGAGTTATCAAGCTCCTCTGTCATTCCGAATGAACCGTTTTCAAAGCCGAAGCTTTGCATAAACCAAAGCACCACCGTTGACAGAAGAATTATCGTACCCGCCTTTTTGATAAACGACCAACCCCGCTCCCACATTGAACGGAGAACATTCACAGCAGTCGGAAGATGATATGCGGGAAGCTCCATTACAAACGGTGCAGGCTCGCCCGAGAACATTTTTGTCTTTTTAAGCATAATTCCCGATATGATTATCGCTGCCATTCCGATAAAATATGCGGACACAGCGACCCAGCCTGCATTGTCGAAAAGTGCCCCTGCAATAAGTCCGATTATAGGCAGCTTTGCACCGCAGGGAATGAACGTTGTCGTCATAATTGTCATTCGGCGGTCACGTTCATTTTCGATGGTACGGCTTGCCATAATTCCCGGAACGCCGCAGCCCGTGCCGATAAGCATAGGGATAAAGGATTTTCCCGAAAGCCCGAACTTTCTGAATATCCTGTCCATTACAAATGCGATACGAGCCATATATCCGCAGGCTTCAAGAAACGCAAGGAATATGAAAAGCACAAGCATCTGAGGAACAAATCCCAGAACCGCACCGACACCGCCGATAATTCCGTCAACAATAAGTCCCGTCAGCCAGTCGGCACAGCCGATATTTTCAAGGAAAAGCTGTGCACCGGGAAGGATCCATTCACCGAAAAAAACATCGTTTGTCCAGTCGGTCACCCAGCCGCCCACCGTTGTTATGGAAACATAGTACACAACAAACATAACGGCGGCAAATATGGGCAAAGCAAGAAAACGGTTGGTCACCACTCTGTCTATCTTGTCGGAAACTGTCATTCCGCCTGTGTTTTTCTTTTTAAGGCAGCCCTTGATAATAGTCCCTATGTAAATATATCTTTCGTTAGTGATAATGCTTTCGCTGTCATCGTCCATTTCCTTTTCGGCGGCGGCAATATCGGCTTCGATGTGTGCCTTTTTCTCCTCGGAAATGTTCAGCGTTTCATAAACCTTTTCATCACGCTCGAATAATTTTATCGCATACCAACGCTGACGGTCCTCGGGAATATCATGAAGAACTGCTTCTTCGATATGTGCGACAGCATGCTCGACACAGCCGCAGAATTTATGCTTTGGTATCATCTTTATTCCCGATTGTGCAGCTTCAACAGCCGCATTTGCAGCTTCGTTTATGCCCGTTCCCTTTATGGCGGATATTTCCACTACCTTGCAGCCAAGCTCTTTTGAAAGCTGTTCAACGTTTATCCTGTCGCCGTTCTTGCATACAATGTCCATCATATTTATTGCACAAACCATGGGTATTCCAAGCTCTGCAAGCTGTGTTGTGAGATAAAGATTGCGTTCAAGATTAGTTCCGTCAATAATATTGAGGATAGCATCGGGACGTTCACCGATAAGATAATTTCGTGCGACTACCTCTTCAAGAGTGTAAGGCGACAGAGAATAAATTCCCGGCAGATCGGTGATGATAACCTCCCTGTGACCCTTCAGCCTTCCTTCTTTTTTCTCAACGGTAACGCCCGGCCAGTTTCCCACAAACTGATTTGAACCCGTTAACGCATTAAAAAGCGTGGTCTTGCCTGCGTTTGGATTTCCCGCAAGTGCTATTTTTATTTCCATATCAATGACCCTTTCTTTAGGTTAGCTAAGACTAACTTATCTGTAAAAAATTAAAACGTTTCTATCATTTCGGCATCGGATTTTCTGAGTGAAAGCTCGTATCCCCTGACTGTTACCTCAATGGGATCGCCAAGCGGTGCGACCTTTCGGACGAAAATTTCCGTGCCCTTTGTGATACCCATATCCATTATCCGACGCTTGACTGCACCCTCGCCGTTCAGCTTCTTCACCGTAACGGCTGAGCCTATTTTTGCTTCTTTAAGTGTTGACATATTATCCTTACCCCCCATCAAACCATGATTTTACAAGCCATTTCCCTTGAAACGGCAACTCTTGAATCCTTGACATTAACGATAACATTACCGCCGAGCTCGCTGATGACAGTTACCGTTCCGCCTGCCACAAAGCCTAGATTTTCGAGAAATTTTCTCGTATCGGGATTTCCTCCGACTTTTTTGATAATGTTTTCCTCGCCTGTATTTGCAAGTGTAAGCGGCATCATAAATCCACTCCTTTATTTTGTTAGCTTTCGCTAACTCATACACATTAATTATGGTTAGTATTCACTAACCATAATTATCATACTCCATATTTTCGATTTTGTCAAGCGGTTTTCATATCTTTGTATATCTGCACAAATTTTGCTGTTAGCAATAGGTAACTTCATATCAAAAATTCACCTATGGAAACGCTGATAAAAACGTCATTTTGATTTGCTTTACCGTAAAAATAACGTTCAATCAGCGTTGCCATAGGTATCATCAATTATTTCTGCTGACCTTTTTTGCGTTTAGCCTTATCATTGTAAAGCTTTCCGTCAGCCTTATCCATCGCTTCCTTGAAATCATATGAGTTTTCACATTTGCACTCGCAAAAGCCCATAGACATATTTATAGGATACGGCTTTTTTGCGGAAATGTTCAGCTGTTCAATATAAGCATTCTTTTTCCCGAGAAGCTTTTCCGTGCTTACAGTGTCATCTTTAAGGATAAATGCGGCAAATTCATCTCCGCCCATTCGTCCAACAACGCCGTTTTCGCCGAATGTTTCTGCAAGGACCCGTGCCAGCTGTTTAATGGAAAAATCCCCCTCGGAATGACCGTAACCGTCATTTACAAGCTTGAGATTATCCATATCCGCATAGCAAACTATCATTTCCCTGCCCTTGTTATCGTCAATGAATGCTTCGGCAGCCCTGTAAAAGCCCCGCCTGTTATATATTCCCGTCAGTTCATCTATCTCCGACAGATTTTCAAGAGCCAGGTTTTTCATATGCAGCTTTTCATTGATCTTATCCTGTTCGGAGATAAGCCTTATCAGCTTTACTGCCGCACTTACCTGATATACAACAAGCTCCAGATCTTCAAAGAATGCATATGATTCAGGCTCGCAAAGCAGTATTCCGTATTGATACTCTCTTGAATAGAGATCGGCGATTATGAATGTATGCCGTTTGTCGGTGGGGATATGCTTGTTTGTATAGATATACTCTGCCGATACGGACTGCTCATCCTTCGGTACCATAAAGAAATTCTGTCCCTGCTGATAAGACATAAATCTCCATTGCTTATTTGAAGGGAAATCCTCTCCGTTATGATATTCCGCAGGTTCGTCGAGAAGGAAAAGATAGCTTGAGCTTATGTCAAGGCAATAAAACTTATTCATCATCCGAGCATAGTTCATCTGCATATCCTCATTGAACATAAGGGTATCTCTTGAAAAAAGATTTGAAAAGTGCGTATGGTCACGGTATTCGCCATCAAGGCTGTTGAAATCGCTTATTATTGCACTTGATATTTTCTTTACGGAATATTTGAAAAGCTTGTTGATAATCTCAAAATTATCGGCGGGAGCATGCCGAAGAAGCCAGCTGTGTCCCCCGTCAAAGACCTCAATTACTCTCGGAACTATATCAATATCAAATTCGTTATGCGAAAAATATTCTTCAATGCAGCCTGTCAGATAAGAAAAGTCGCTCGGTTCGGCGGTTTTTTCGATAAGCATTTTCCTGAGCAGTGCTGTCACGCTTTGAAGATATGGTTTCAGCTTACCGTAAATATCCGACGGGACATTATTCTGATACAAATACTTTATTATGTTTTCGATAATAGTATCATCATCACCGCTGAAAACATTTTTCATATCATTAAGATACAGCGAAGCCGCCGAACAGGACGCACGGGGAATAAACTCTGTTTCACAGAAATGAGAATCATCGCCCCTGCCGCTCAGAATATTTACGACCTTGTTAACTGCTTTATATCCCAGACCATAAGCATCAGCCTTGACCGATGCAAGCGGCGGGTCCATTTTCGATGCAAACGGGTTGTCATCAAAGCCCACAAGCATAATATCCCTGCCGACGACCTTTCCCCTGCTCCGAATTAAATCGTAAAACACTGCCGCCATATCGTCGTTTACGCACATTACCGCATCGCATTCGGGGTTCATATCAAGCAGACGATTTGCTTCATTAACGCAAAACTTAGAAATATCGCTTTCGATGACCATACTTTCCTTGAATTCAAGTCCGTTTGAAGCAAGAGCCGCCTTATATGCTTCAAAACGCTCCCTGCATTCAAGGTTTACAAGATTTCCTATCATCATACAGATATGCTTTCTGCCCTGCTGCTGAACGAGATAGTTCACCGCCTGAGTTATACCCGACGCATTGTCATATATCAGAAAATCATATCCATCTATTTTAGATGCAACATTCAGAACAGGAGTATCGCCAAAATAATCGAGTATCTCTTTTTTGCGGGCATCATCGCTTATGTATGCAATAGTGCCCGTGCAGACTATCAGATAATCGAGCTTTGCCTCTGCCGCATAATCCATAAGCACATTATACTGATACTCAAATTTCATATCGAATAATTTATTTTCGAAATCAATGTCAATATATTTCATGGGAAATATAAAAAGATTTGCATCAAGAGCTTCGGCGGCAGCCATCGCTCCCTCTGACACACAGCTGCTGAACGAATCCACAATATTTGCAACTAATATACCTATATTAAACCGCTTTTTGTCCATTAGATCACCGTCCGATGAATGATTTGACCTCTTACGGATTAATTATAACATAGTTAATATGATTTTTCGACCTAAATATCAATTTTCGTAAAAAGCAAAGATTCCCGCATATGCAGGGACCTTTGCTTCGGAAAAATTGCTTATTCTTTTACAGAACCGTTTACAAGTCCTGCATAGATATATTTTTGAAGTGAAAGGAAGATTATAAGCGTCGGTATAATGCAGATAACAATTCCCGCAAAAATTATCTCCCATTTTGCACCGTAGGGTCCCATAAACCTGTACAGTGAGGTGGATACCACCGAAAGCTCTTCGCTGGGCATATACAGCTGGGGAGTGTAGAAATCGTTATATATTCCGATTACCTTTATAATAAGCACTGTTGCGATAGCGGGTTTCAGCAGAGGAAGGATTATTTTGAAATATATGGTGAAATAGCTTGCTCCGTCAAGCAGTGCACTCTCATCGAGAGAATATGAAATGTTGTCCAGAAACTGCATAAATATGTAGATGGAAATAATATCCGTTCCCACATAGAGGATAATAGGTGCTGCCATTGTGCCTACCAGATGGAAGCTGTTCATTATCCTGTACACAGTTACCTGCATGGATATGGACGGGAACAGTGTTGCCAGCAGAAAAGCTGCTTTCAGCACCTTTCCGAATGTCGTCTTAAATCTCTGGAGAACATATGCGGTCATTGTACCCGTAATGATAGTTCCCGTGCAGGAGATGATGATAATTATCGCAGTGTTTCTCAGTCCAAGAAGCACCTTTCCGTCAATGAACGCCGTCTTGTAGTTGGACCATTCTATCTTTGTCGGAAGTGCAAAAACATTGGAGGAAAGGAACTCCGTATTGTTTTTGAGCGAACCGAGAAATACCACGATAAGCGGGATAAATACGATAAGGCAGGCAAATATCATTATGGCATATTTCAGCACATCAAAAACAGAAAAGCTCTTTTTGGTTTTTGTATTCATAGCACAGCCCCTCCGTTTACTTTTCTTCCTTGAAAACAAGCTTTTGGATTATCGTAACAATAACGATTATGAAGAACAGCACCACCGCCATTGCCGAGGCAAGCCCGACCTTTTGGAATTTGAATGCCGTTTCCGTGGTCTGGATAACGAATGTACTTGACCCGAAGCGTCCGCCCGTGATGATGAACGGTATCTCATAAACGCTGATAGCACCCTTTACCGCAAGTATCATCTGAAGCAGAATAATAGGTCTGATACTTGGTGCGATTATGTACTTGAACACCTGGAAACGGTTTGCACCGTCCAGCTCGGCTGCTTCATATATATCGGGAGATACGGACTGTATCGCACCGATAAACATTACCAGGTCAAAGCCAATATATCTCCATATAGATACGAACACAAGGCATACATTTACAAGCCCCTCTGTGGAAAGGAATTTTATAGGTTCGCCGCCGAATAGTGTGATTAAGGAGTTAAGCGTTCCGTCGGTATTGGTTATTCCGTCGCCCCGCTGAAAGAAGCGTCTGAATATAAGTGCGACCGCAACCGTATTTATCATATACGGAAAGAAAAGAACGCCCTTAAAGAAATTGCCGAATCTTATTTTTGAGCACAGCACAGTCGCCAGGAACAGGGCCAGTGCAAGCTGTATAAAGGAGCCTACAAGATAATACAGACTGTTCTTGAATGCAGCAAAGTATTCGGGAGTGCTGAAAACAGTCTTATAGTTTTCAAGCCCAACAAACTTTACGTTCACACCGAACTGGTCACGTTCCTCAAGACTGTACTTGAACATCTCGGCGGCAGGTATATATGTAAATACCACCAGAAGCACGGTCGGAACAAGAAGAAACAGACAGACGGTGAGCAATTTCTGTTTATCGCTCAGACCAATATGAGCATCTTTCAGAGTTAATTTTGTTTTCATATTCAGATCCCCCCTGATCCGATCTTAGATTGTTGTTTTACCCGACACCATTAAGGCATCGGGTAAAACATTTTAAGGAAGATTATGAAGCCAATGAATCGTATAAGCAAAAATTATCAGCCGAGAATGGAATCTCTTGCAGCACTCCAAGCACTGTTTACATCAGCAGCGATAGCATCATATGCATCTCTGCCATTGCCCTGGAATGCAGCCTCAGCCATTCTGAACTTGAAGTTTGTGGAAGCATCGCCCCAAGGGTCAACCTCGGAGGTCTTAGCGATCTCGTCAAACTTTCCTGCAAGCTCATCGGGACAGGGATTTTCAACGAAGAGCTGAACGCCAAGCTCGTCAAAGGAAGCCAGTGTGTCGGGCATGGGAGCACCCTTCAGACCGGAGATCTCGCCCTCATTCTGTGCGAAACCGGAGTCGGAGCAGAACCACTCAACATATGCCTTTGCAGCTTCGAGATTTGCAGAGTTCTTGTTTACGCTCATCATATAGTCGTTGGAGGAAACGGAATATATCTTGCCGTCAATGCTGTTGGGGAAAGGCATATATCCGACATCTGCCACATCAGCACCTACCTGAACAGCTGCCTCCTGGAACTGAGCAATAGCCCATGAACCGAGAACCATTGTTGCGATCTTGCCCTGTGCGAAAGCGGGCTTACAGCCTTCCCAGTCGGTAGTCATAGGATCTTCTTCGTGAAGATCGGGGTCAGCATAAATATCAAAAAGTGTGCCGTAAACTGCATCATATGCTCCGCCCTTTGCAAAGAGGTCGGTCTTTTCGGTGAGCAGCTTTGTATTGAAATCGGGATCGCCCGAAGCACCAACTACCAGGGACTGCCACTGAGTGATGCACCATGATGCATTGTAGTTTGTATAATAAGGAATAGCGTTTGTGTTTTCCTTTATCAGCTTAAGGCATTTGATAAATTCCTCTGTGGTGGTAGGAAGCTCGGTAATGCCTGCTTCTGCCCATATTCTCTTATTGTAGAGGATACCCGAAGCTGTACCGCCTGTGGGAAGTGCATAAACCAGACCGTCAACGGTATAATTCTCAAGCCAGTAATACTTCTTGGAAAGCTCCTCATATGTTCCGAGAGGCTCAAAGAAATTGGGAAGGTCAGCCTGCTTTAATGCCTGGGGTGTCATTACAACGTCGCCGTAGTTATCCGACTGCATCATTGTTGCAATGTCATCAACATAGTTTGTAAAGGACTGATATTCTACCTTAACATCGGGATAGAGTGAATTGAAGCCTGTTGTAAGGTTTGCCATTGTACCGTCCTGGTCACGGTCTGTTCTGTGGTGGAGAACCTTGATGCTTCCGGACAGTCCGCCTGTTGTATCTGCTGCGGAAGCTGTTGTCTGATCTCCGCCGTTGCTGCCGTTATCGGCTGCCTGTGCAGTTGTCTGTTCGGTGGTGTTGTTAGAGTCTGTTCCGGATGTGCCGCAGGCTGTGAGCATTGTGCCTGTCATTACAAATGCGGCACAGAAAGCAGCCGTTCTTTTAATTGTGCTATTCATAGTTAATTACCTCCGTTTGTTTTGTGGTTAATTTCCCGCAATGTTTTGTGCGTTGGTTTTATTATATCCGTGCAGGAAAAAAAGTCAATAAAAAAATCGCTTTACGGCGATTTCAACAAGATATTTTTGTTAATCTTTTGCAACTTTACAACAAGCGAGCAGCACCATCAAGAAAAATCGTAAATAATCCACAAAATTAGCTTATAAAATAAGGCATTTTGCACGGTATTTTCAGATATTCACATTGTAAATAAGACAGATTTTTTATTTCATAACGTGCAATTAACAAAATAATGCAGTAAAAATTAACCTTTTAGAAATATCGTTAACTTTGTTAATCTGATAATCGGTTAACGGAAACGTTTCCAACCGAGCAAATTAACCTACACTTTTTCCCGTGTTAACTTTGACCGTATGTATTGATTTTTAAATGTTGATATGATAAAATAAATAAAATACAAGTTATTAATTCGTTTGTTTCGGAGGTGAGAGGTTAATGAGCAAAAATGTTACCATGCGTGATATTGCGGATAAGCTTGGGATAACAGCTGCCGCTGTTTCAAAAGCATTCACGGGAAACGGCAGCATAAGCGAAGAAATGCGGAACAAAATAAAGCGTACCGCCGCCGAAATGGGTTATCATTACGAAGAAAATACCCATAAGAAAAAGGTTTACAGCAATAATGTGGGAATAATCGTTGCCGAACGGTATATTTCCGATAATTCCTTCTATTTTAAATTTATCCGAGGTATATCTACCGCTCTTCAAAGGCATGGGAACTATGCTTTCTTTCATACGCTCACGCCTGTAAATGAAAGCAAAAATATACTTCCCGATATTTTTTCCACACAGAGAGTTGACGGAATTATAATCCTCGGTCAGATCTCGGACGAGTACACAAAAGCCGTCCTTGAAACGTGCATACCTGTGGTATTTCTTGATTTTTACAATGAACTGACCTCCAACAGCTGCATAGTGTGCGACGGCTTTTATACCACATATGAAATGACAAACTATCTTATCCGCAACGGGCACAGGAAAATCGCTTTTGTTGGAAATATCCATTCCACAAGCAGCATTCAGGACAGATACTTAGGCTATGCAAAATCGCTTATCGAGCACAATATCCCCCTTACAGACCAATACTGCATCAGTGACAGAAACGCCGAAAACGGCAAATTTATCCCCCTTGAACTGCCGATAGTAATGCCGACCGCCTTTGTCTGCAACTGTGACGAAACCGCCTGCAGCCTTATAAAGCTGCTGAACGAGAACGGTTACAGAGTCCCCGATGATATATCCGTAACGGGCTTTGACAATTCCGTTTACAGCAGCATAAGCGTTCCGAAGATCACTACCATCGAAGTCAACACCGAACAGATGGCAAACGTTGCGGTGGAAACTCTGCTGACCAAGATAAAGACCCCATCTCACGTCATAGGAATGATACAAGTAAAGGGTCAAATAGTTTATAAGGATTCCGTAAAAGCTATTGACAGCGGCAAAGCTGCACCGCCTCTTCAATGAGGACAAAATTGTAAATTCCCTCGTCCACCGTCATCTCCGTAACCACCGCAAATCACCATTGTATGCGGTACCGTAAGCAGGGACAAAACCGAAAAGATTAAACCCGTCGGTTTAGACACAACCTTTCAGGAGTATTCTTCGATGTCCTTTTCCCTCTGACAATTTAAATATTCATTCCATAACTCGTCGCCGGAGTATTCGCAGTAACCGTCCCAGGCACCGTCAGCCGAACTGACTATTCCGTTTGTAATGGCTGCCAACGCACTTGCAACAGCTACCCAGAGATCTCTCCCGATGCCTGTTAAATGACGGCTTTCAATGTAATAATAGTATTCATAATGTGTGTCGGAATATTTATCGGTATCTCGCGTGTTGAATGTTACAAAAATATTCCCTTCGTCTATCCAAAATGAGAAATATCCCTCGTTTATTGAAGTGTCGAGGAGCTCTTCGGTAATTGTTGTGCTTACATTGTTTACTATTTTTGATATGGAAGCTTGTTTCAAATCAACAAGCTTATCAAAATCCCTTAATTCATATAATTTCCCTATAATATCCCGAAATGTAATATTTTCAAAGTGGTCGAAATCTACGATAAATGAACGGCTCATAACATAACCTCCATTTTGTTGATTGTGTGGTTATTCATTTAATTAGTCACATTATACAATAATAAGCCCTGCTTGTCAAGCAAGTCAGACAAATCCAATCAGTATCAAAATGATTGACAGGGCATTTGCAATCAATTGACTGCCCATCACCCTACAAATTTGTGACAAACCCGAAAAATGATGATGTTGCTCCCCCAATTTACTATTGAAACAAATCAACTTGCATAAGAGGAAAAAAGGACCGTGAAAAAAAGAAGCAATTTTTGCAGAATTATTCTGAATAGTTTTGAGATGCGAACGAACATTATGTTCAAGTTCTTCTTCGGAACGAGGTGAAGATTTTACGCCGACCGAACGCTTCAGATCACTGTTTACAAGCTCATCTGGGTTGTATTCGGGAGCATAGGTCGGAAGGTAAAACACTTCAATTTTATCCTTATGTGCTGCAAGCCATTCCTGTACTTTTCTCAAATGATGAACACGAAGATTATCCAATATCAGAAACACCTTTTTAGTGACATCATGAATAAGCCTATCCATAAAATCGATAAGCTTTTCTGCATTCATATTCTCTTTATACTAACACTAATCTTCAATCGTTCTGTAGACAAAGACGGCAGATAGAACACAGCCAATCAAGGTCGCTTGACGCCGAGTGGCTGGGTTATAGCTGTCGGATTTGTCCATAGGTGATTGAAGATTAGTATTATATACAAACAGATACTTCTCGCAGGATTCTTCAAATTTTTCCGACTTTTCCTGCTGTGCCGGAACAAACTGTCCTCCGATTGGGCATTATTTAATGTCTGCTCAACAACTGAAAAAGTGCGTAGAAGCTTTGCTTCGGAGC
>CAZINI010000017.1:0-54809 GCA_964540575.1 uncultured Ruminococcus sp. | reverse complement strand
GAAACCACATTTGCAATAACAAAATTAATAATTATGCATTATGAATTGTGAATTAGTCAGCACTCTTTTCCACGCTTTACATTTTGTTTAGTGATATAGATAGTGGTTCTTTGGGTAATTTGTGGTCTTGTAGCCGATAAATTTGCAGTCTTTTATCTTCGGCTTCTGTCTACAAAACGATTAAATATTAGTATAACAACATTTTACTCCACCTTTGTAAAATCCGCTATCAAACAAATGTAAAATTGTAAAAACCTAACTCCGTTTATAATTTTACTCAGATTTTACTTTAGTTTGATTTCACTTTTCTTATTGTTCGGATAAAATTATTTAAAGCAAATACAAAATGACGCTATGGAGGAAGTTTATGAACGAAAACGTAAAAATAATTTTCGGGCTTGTGGGCGGACTTGCAATGTTCCTTTACGGAATGAACAGTATGAGCGACGCATTGCAGAAAGCCGCAGGAGAAAAAATGAAAAAAATACTCGGATTTCTCACAAAAAATCCTGTAATGGGTGCTCTGGCGGGTGCACTTGTTACCGCCGTTTTGCAAAGCAGCTCCGCCACTACCGTAATGGTCATCGGATTTGTCAGTGCGGGACTTATGTCCCTTCCGCAGGCTATTTCCGTTATTTTCGGAGCAAATATCGGTACAACTATGACGGCTCAGCTTATGGCATTTAAGATAAGCAACTACATTTACCCGATTATTTTTATCGGATTTATTTTGTTTTTTGCAGGCAAAAGAGAGCAGGTAAAAAATGTGGGAATGGTCATTTTCTCATTCGGTCTGCTTTTCGAGGGTATCGAAATAATGGGCAGTGTCATGAAGCCGCTGGCGGGAAGCCCAATATTTACCGACCTTATGGGCAAGGTGTCCGAGATACCCGTGCTGGGAATACTTCTCGGTGCAGTCATGACCGTTGTGGTGCAGAGCAGCTCGGCTACGATCGCGGTTTTACAGAATTTCGCTTCACAGGCGGGACCCGACGGTGTTACCAGTGTTATTGGGCTTGCGGGGGCTATTCCCATTCTGCTGGGTGACAATATCGGTACGACTATCACTGCCCTGCTTGCGTCTATCGGTCAGTCGAAAAATGCAAAGCGTACTGCCGTTGCACACAGCGTTTTCAATATCAGCGGAAGCATTCTCTTTGCTTTTCTCATTCCTGTGCTTGCAAAATTTGTGCAGTATATTTCCCCCAAGGGCAATGAAGTAGACGTTATTTCAAGGCAGATAGCGAATGCCCACACCACCTTCAATATCGTCTGCACCATAATCTGGCTGCCCCTTATCCCGCTGATGGTAAAGATCGTTATGTTTATCATAAGGGGCGAGGACAAGAATATTTTCGTTGATTCAAAACCCAGATTTCTTGATGAAAAGCTTATCGGTCAGCCCGTTGCGGCAATGTATCTTGTTTCCGAGGAGATAAGACGGCTTTCGGAATTCGGTTCGGAGCTGCTGAAAAAAGCAAGAGCACTTTTTACCGACAATAATTCGGGTATTGTCCGTGCTGATTTCGACAGAGATTACGGTACCGTAAAAAATCTTCACGGCAGCATTTCCTCCTACATAACAAAAATGCTTTCAAGCGGAAATCTTACGGAAGCACAGTCCGAACAGACAGCGGGGCTTCTGTTTGTTACGAACAACATTGAAAGAATTTCCGACCGCTGTTTAGATATGTCGGAGGTGCTGAACAAGCTGTCGGCAGGGAAAAAAGTGCTGTCAAAATCGGCAGTTTCCGAGCTTGGAGAATGCTTTGATATTGCGGACGAAATATTTGAAAAAGCTATGCTGTCGGTGGAAAACGGCGACGAGGATGCTTTCAAAAAGGTATCAAAGAGCAAGGATAAAATGCGTAAAACTCAGAAAAAGCTGAGCAAGGCTCATCTGTCGAGAGTGAAAAAGAAGGAATGCGATGCCGCCCTTACTCCCGAATATGCGGAAATACTCCATAGCCTTGACAGAATTGCGGATAACTGCATTGGCATTGCGGAGGAAGCGTCGGATAACATATCCTTCGTTGACCTGAAAGCGGAAGCGGAAGCTGTGGAAGAGAATATCTTCGGAGGTGCTCAATGCGTAACCGTCTGACATTTTCATCCGAACATGTAAATTCGGAAAATCCCGTCAGCGATCTTTCAAAGGCACAGATAAAGCAAATTTATGATAATAATGCGGAGAAATGGAGCGATATTAAATGAGCAAAGCGGCAGTTTGCGAAAAGCAGGTCTATATGAACAGGGAAATTTCCTGGCTGAAATTCAACGAAAGAGTTCTCGAAGAGGCGGAAAGCGAGAAAAATCCTCTTTGCGAAAGACTTTCCTTTGTGTCCATTTATCAGAGCAATCTGGACGAATTTTTTATGGTAAGAGTTGGTTCTCTTATCGACCAGATGCTTGTTGACAAAAATATTCGTGAAAACAAGACCGATATGACTGCCGAGGAACAGCTTGAAGCCGTTCTTGACAGGGTACACACTCTGAATGAGCGTAAAGACATTGTTTACGGAAAGCTTATGGGCAGGCTTGAAGAGCATAATATCCGCATAGTCAATTTCAGAAATATTGACAAAAAGGAAAACGAACACCTTGAAGAATATTTCAACTCGGAAATTGCACCCTTTCTTTCCCCCGTTATCGTGGGCGAAAGGCAGCCGTTCCCGTTTTTGAAAAACAAGGATATTTATGCGGCGGCAGTGCTTGAAAAGAAAAGCGGAAAGAAAAAGATCGGCATTATCCCATGCGGCAGCGGTGTTATCCCTCGTCTTATTGAAGTTGGAAAAAACAGCGGTACATATATACTTTCCGAGGAGCTTATCCTGCATTTTGCCCCGCAGGTTTTCAGGGAATATACCGTTAAATCGAAATCGCTTCTCCGTGTGACGAGAAATGCAGATATTGATGCAGATGCACTTTATGACGAGGACCTTGATTACCGTGAATTTATGGCGGATATTATCAGGCAGAGAAAAAGGCTTTCTCCCGTTCGTCTGGAGCTTTCAAGAGAGCTTGACGAGGAGATAGTTGAGAAGCTTTGCAGATATATGGATATTGAACGGAAGTATGTTTTCCGAAATATTTCTCCCCTTGACCTTTCCTTTGTTTTTGAATTGCAGGACCATCTTCGTCAGAGAGCCGAGCTTTTTTATCCCAAGAGGATACCGCAAAAGACGGCACAGTTTATTGACGGAAGTCCTATTCTCGAGCAGATAAAGGAAAAGGACAAGCTGCTTGCATATCCGTTTGACAGCATAAAACCATTTTTGAATATGCTTCACGAAGCGGCAGCCGACAAGGATGTTGTATCCATAAAAATGACTCTTTACCGAGTTGCAAAAAACAGCGAGGTGGTAAACGCACTTATCGAAGCCGCCGAAAACGGCAAGGATGTGCTTGTGCTTGTTGAGCTGAAAGCAAGATTTGACGAGGAAAACAATATCGAATGGTCACGCCGTCTTGAAGCGGCGGGATGTACGGTGATATACGGTCTGAACGGCTTCAAGGTGCATTCAAAGCTTTGCCTTATCACGAAAAATATTAACGGAAATCCCGAATATTACACTCAGATAGGCACGGGAAATTACAACGAAAAAACTGCCCGTATCTATACCGACCTGTCGCTTATGACCGCCGACAGCACCATCGGACGGAACGCCAACGACGTTTTCACCGCCCTTGCCTCCGACACAACGGTAAAAACCTCCGAGGCTCTTTTGGTCGCACCGAATTGTCTGCAAAATAAGGTCATCGAAATGATAGATGAGCAGATAGCTCTTGCCGAAAAAGGCGAGGACGCATATATCGGCGTAAAGATAAATTCCCTCACCGACAAAACTATAATTGACGAGCTTATCAAGGCTTCAAAGGCGGGCGTTAAAATTGAGCTTGCCGTCAGAGGAATATGCTGCCTTATTCCCGGAGTTCCCGGCGAAACGGAAAATATCCGTGTCATAAGCGTTGTGGGACGTTTCCTTGAGCATTCGAGAATTTATATTTTCGGCAGGGGTGACGCTGCAAAGATCTATATCGCATCTGCCGATTTTATGACACGAAATACTCTCCGCAGAGTTGAGGTCGCAGCCCCTGTTTATGACGACAGCATAAGAGAACAGATAGTTTATATGTTTGACAGGATAATGTCCGACAACGTTCAGGCAAGAGAAATGAAAAGCGATGGAAATTATGTCCGTGTGGAAAATGACGATGCAAAGCTGAACAGTCAGGAGCATTTCTACGACAAGGCTTATGAACAGGCTCAGACTGCGGAAATGCTCATCGGCAGATGAATTATTTAATGTTAAACACCCATTGAATTATGAAGAAGAAAGCGGCACATAATTCAATGGGTGTTTAGTATTGATATTACTATATACAAAAAGCTGTAAATCTATCTAAAAAAGTCTTTGCAATTGGTTATAATGTCAAAATACGAGAAAAACCCTTAAAACCTATTGACATTATAGGAAAAGTGTGCTATTCTAATAACATACTAAACATATCGGCATTATACGAATAGCGTAAGGGAGGATAAATCAATGAAAGCATACAAGAAGATCACAGACCTTATCGGCGGTACACCGCTGCTTGAACTGACAAATATTGAGCAGTCGGATAATTTGCAGGCAACCGTTTTTGCAAAGCTTGAATATTTCAACCCCGCAGGTTCCGTAAAGGACAGGATAGCAAAGGCAATGATAGATGACGCCGAAGCAAAGGGTCTGCTCAAAAAGGGAAGCGTTATCATCGAACCTACCAGCGGCAACACGGGTATCGGACTTGCGGCTGTTGCAGCGTCGAGGGGATACAGAATAATCATTGCAATGCCCGAAACTATGAGCATCGAGCGTAGAAATCTGATGAAGGCTTACGGTGCCGAGCTGGTCCTGACTGAGGGTGCAAAGGGTATGAAGGGTGCTATCGCAAAGGCTGAGGAGCTGGCTAAGGAGATACCCGACAGCTTTATCCCGTCACAGTTTACCAATCCCGCAAATCCCGCCGTTCACGAAAAGACAACGGGCGTTGAGATATGGAACGATACCGACGGAAAGGTGGATATTTTCGTTGCAGGTGTCGGAACGGGAGGTACTATCAGCGGAACGGGTGCTTATCTGAAATCCCAAAACCCGAATGTTAAGGTGGTAGCAGTTGAGCCGAAGGGTTCGCCTGTGCTGTCCGAGGGCATTTCCGGTGCACATAAGATACAGGGAATAGGTGCGGGATTTGTTCCCGAAACGCTTAACACCGATATTTACGATGAGGTTATCACCGTTGCCAATGAGGACGCTTTTGAAACGGGCAGACGCATTGCAAGAAGCGAGGGCGTGCTTGTGGGAATTTCGTCGGGTGCGGCTGTATGGGCTGCTATTGAGCTGGCAAAGCGTCCCGAAAATAAGGGCAAGACCATTGTCGCACTTCTGCCCGATACGGGAGAACGTTATCTGTCCACACCTATGTTTGAATAATTTGAAAAAGGAGCTGTTTTCGATGACAAAGAGAAATGAAATGTGTTGCTGCTGTACCAACTTAATAATTCCTAAGAAAACAGCACTATTCTAAATACGGCACTGCCGGTTTATGAGGATGCAGAGGTTTTCTGTATCCTCTTTTTAAGGAGTGGGAACGTGGTTGAGAACAGAGAAAGCATAACTGCAAAGCTTTGTGCCTTTGTCAGGGCATGGCATTCAAATTGCGTAAGGGATAAGGTGTTTGACGATTACCTTGCGTACGACTTTATGGGCAAGGAAAATTATGACGAGCTTTACGATTGGATAAAGGCAAATTTCGATCTGAAAAATAAGGAGGATAGCGAATATTTTCTGAATGAAATGTTCGCTCCCATTCCGCTTTCGAGGATCTTGTTTACCGAGAAAAGGCTTCATGATTTTGCGGAAAACGGAAAGATACAATATGTAATATGCGGTGCGGGGGCGGATACATTTTCTTTCAGAAATGATAACCCCGACATTGAGATCTTTGAAATAGATCACCCCGATACACGGCGTTACAAGCTTGAACGGATAAAGGAACTGGAGTGGAATATCCCCTCAAATGTGCATTTCGTTTCGGTGGATTTTGAAACGGAGCGAATGGACAGCAAGCTTGTTGAGGCGGGCTTTGATGTGAACAAGAAAACATTTTTCTGTATTCTCGGAGTAAGCTATTATCTGTCGCTTCCCGTATTTACGGAAACTCTGAAACAGATAGCTGCCGTTTCGGCGTCTGACAGTGTTCTGGTGTTTGACTATCCTCACAGGACGGGAGATTTCCCCGAAAGAGTGCATAAGCTGGAGCGGATAACCGCCGAGCTGGGTGAGGTCATGCAGGGCGGATTTGACTATAACGAGGTGTCAAGAGCGTTGTATTCGCTGGGATTTCAGATAGATACATATATGACCCCTAAGAAGATCCAGAAGGCATATTTTGAAAACAGGCAGGACAATCTGCGGGCATTTGAAAATGTGCATCTGCTGTCGGCTGTATATACAGGCGGTCGGGATTTTGAGTAATATTTTTTAATAAGGAGATAACTATCATGAGCAAGTATAAAAATATAAACACAGCCCTTATCCACGGCGGTATAGCCATTGACGAGAGAACAGGTGCGGTAAATATCCCCATATATCAGACCTCCACATACAAGCAGGACGGTCTTGGGAAAATGCGTGGCTATGAATATTCACGCACGGGAAATCCCACAAGAGAGGCTCTTGAAGCTCTAATTGCCGAGCTGGAAAACGGTTATGCGGGATTTGCATTCGGTTCGGGAATGGCAGCGACAACGGCTGTTCTGAGCCTGCTGAACAGCGGCGACAGAGTGCTTATTTCAAGCAATGTTTACGGCGGGACATTCAGAGTTCTTGACAAGGTATTCAACCATTTCGGCATAACATACACAATTGCGGACACCACAGATGCGGCGGCGTTTGAGAAAGCCATCACCCCCGATGTAAAGGCTGTTATGATAGAAAGCCCTGCAAATCCGCTGATGACGGTCACGGACATTAAGCTTATTTCGGAAATTTCCCACAAGCACGATCTTCTGGTAATTGTGGACAACACATTTATGACGCCCTATCTGCAAAAGCCTCTCGATCTTGGTGCGGACATTGTGGTTCACAGTGCCACAAAATATCTGGGCGGACACAGCGATGTGGTTGCAGGACTTGCAGTTGTGAAAACAAAGGAGCTTGCGGAGAAGATCGCATTTATACAGAATTCCACAGGCGGAGTGCTGCCGCCCTTCGATTCCTTCCTGCTTATTCGGGGAATAAAAACTCTTGGCGTAAGAATGGACAGGCATGTTTCAAATGCGGAAAAAGCAGCGGAATTCCTGCTGAATAACAAGGCGGTAAAGAACGTTTATTATCCCGGGCTGAAAAGCGATGCGGGCTATGAGATAAACAAGTCACAGGCGAAAAACGGCGGCGTTATGATCTCCTTTGAGCTTTATGAAAACTATGATATAAACACATTTTTTGAAAGCCTTGAGCTGATAATGTTAGCTGAAAGTCTGGGCGGCGTTGAGTCGCTGGTATGCCATCCGTCTACGATGACACATGCTTCCATTCCTGCTGATATTCGCAAAAAGGTGGGCATCACGGACGGTCTGATACGTCTTTCCACGGGCATTGAGGATATTGATGATATTCTTTCGGATCTTGCACAGGCGATCGAAAAAAGTGAGGTAAAATGATATGAAATACTACAACGGAATGAAGGCACTTATCGGAAATACGCCGCTTGTGAAGCTGAATAATATGGGCATCAAAAGCTCGGTCAATGTCTTTGCGAAGCTGGAGCTTTACAATCCTTCGGGCAGCGTAAAGGACAGAACAGGTCTGTATATGATAGAAGATGCGGAGAAAAAAGGGCTTTTGAAGCCCGGCGGAACTATCGTTGAAGCTACTGCGGGAAACACGGGGCTTGGCATTGCATTTGCGGCACTTAACAAGGGCTATAAGATAATATTTGTTGTTCCCACAAAGTTTTCGGCGGAAAAGCAGGCACTTATGCGTGCCCTCGGTGCAGAGGTCATCAACACTCCCAGAGAGTTCGGAATGCTGGGTGCGGTTGAAAAGGCTGAGGAGATAAAGGCGGGTATCCCCGGTTCAATATCCCTTGAACAGTTCAAAAATATGAGCAACCCCCTTGCACATTACGAAACCACGGGAAAGGAAATTTACGAAGCCCTTGACGGTAATATAAATTACATAACGGCAGGTGCGGGCAGCGGCGGAACATATTCGGGAATACTTAAATATGCCAAGGAACGTGACCCGAATATCAAGGGAATACTTGCAGACCCCGTTGGTTCCACAATGGGCGGCGGCGAACACAGCGATTACAACATTGAAGGCATCGGAAACGATTTTATCGCCGATACTATGGATATGACGCTGGTGGACGGTGTTGTAAAAGTCACCGATGACGAAGCGTTCAATGCATCAAGACTGCTGGCGAAAAACGAAGGAATATTTGCGGGCTCATCGTCGGGTGCGGCAATGGCGGCAGTTATCAAGCTGGCGGAAACCATTGACAGCGGAAATATCGTGACTGTTTTTCCCGACAGAGGGGACAGATATTTTAGTACGGGGCTTTATAAATAACAAATATGCAGTTATAGATTTGTTCTATAGCTGCATATCGTTTTTGCCTATTTGACAAATAGCCGGTTATATGATATTATTATAACATACCAATTCGATATGTTTAGAGGAAAATACTAAACACTCATTGAATTATGGGAATTTCTCGGCACAAAAATACATATACGCAAATTTTTGTGCCGATTTCTTTTCCATAATTCTAATGCTGTTTAGTATAAGAAAGGAATGTTCACAGCAATGACAGAGATATTATGGCTCGGACGGGGCGGGCAGGGTGCATTTACGTCTGCAAAGCTGCTGGGTGCGGCATACACATTAAAGGGTGAGGGCAATTTTGCACTGGCTTTTCCGTCATTCGGTCCGGAAAGACGAGGTGCTCCCGTGAGGGCGTTCACAAAGCTTGACAGCAAGCCTGTGCTTGACCGCAGCGAAACGGAAAAGGCAGATTACATAGTTGTCCTGGACGAAACGCTTTATAATGACGGGCTGCAAAAGCATCTGAAGGATAAGGGAAAAATACTTGTCAATTCCAAGGTGCTCTCGGGCGAAAATATTTTGTCATTTGATGGGGACAGCATTGCAAGGGAGCTTCGTCTGCCTGTGGTAAACACGATCATGACAGGTGCTTTGTCGGCTGTTTCGGGCATAGTCGATGCTGAAAATATTGCCGCTGCCATTGAAAATTATATGCCGAAAAAGCTGCATGAGAAAAACATTTCGGCAGTCAGAAAAGCGGTCACGGAGGTGGGAAAATGAAACCATATTTACGAGAAAAAACCACATTTTCATATGACGAAATTCCCGAAAATACCTGCTTTGAAGCAGGCTATCTTGTGACCGAAAACAGCGGCTGGAGAAGCATTCGTCCTGTGGTCGATACAGAAAAATGCGTCGGCTGTATGCAGTGTTATCTTTACTGCCCCGACGGTGTTATTTCGGCATCTGACAAAACCGTTCGGATAGATTATAAATTCTGCAAGGGCTGCGGCATCTGTTCAAAGATATGCAGGGTCGGTGCAATAAAAATGGAGGCGGAGAAGTAATGGCAAAGAGATTTTTATCGGGCGATGAAGCATTTGCGGAGGGCGTCCGCCTTGCACGTCCCGAGGTCATATCTGCGTACCCCATAACACCGCAGACCATAGTTGTTGAACGGCTTTCGGAAATGGTCGAGGACAAAAGTCTGGACAGCGAATTTATCCACGTTGAATCGGAGCATTCCGCACTTTCCTGTGCAATGGGAGCGTCTGCGGCGGGTGTAAGGGCGTTCACCGCAACTTCCTCGCAGGGGCTTCTTTATATGGCTGAATGCCTGTACTATGCTTCGGGCGGAAGATTTCCCATTGTTATGATGAATGCGAACCGTTCCACAGCACTGCCGTGGAATATTTACGGCGACCAGCGTGACAGCCTTTCACAGCTTGACAGCGGATGGATACAGGCATATGCCGAAAATGCACAGGAGGCTCTCGACCTGGCACTTATGAGCTTTTATATTGCGGAAAATAAGACCGTTTCTACGCCGTTTATGGTCAATCTGGACGGATTTATCCTTACGCATACATATGAAGAAGTGGATATTCCGACACAGGAACAGGCTGACAGCTTTCTGCCCAAATATGAAACGGACAACAAGCTTGATCTTGATTCGCCTAAAAATATGGCTTTCTCGGCAGGTCCCGAGCATAACTATATTTTCAAATACAAAGAGCATATCGGAATGAAAAATGCAGTTTCCGTTATCGGCGAAGCAGAGGAGAAATTTGCGGAGATATTCGGAAGAAAATACAGCGGCGTAATAGATACATACAAAACCGACGACGCCGAATATATCATCATAACCCTCGGAAGCATTGCGGGACTTTGCCGTGAAACAGCGGATAAGCTTCGTGCAAACGGCATAAAAGCGGGTGTGCTTCGGATAAGATATATGCGTCCGTTCCCCGCAAAGGAAATTGCAGATGCGGTGAGAAATGCAAAGGCGGCAGCAGTTCTCGAAAAGGATATTTCCTTCGGAAACGAGGGTGCGGTGTTTACCAATGTAAATTCCGCTTTGCATTCGGAAAATGTCAACGTCCCCACATACAATTTTATCGGCGGTCTGGGCGGAAGGAATATCTCCGCATCGGATATTGAACGGATTTATTCGGAGATAATAAACGGAACAAACAAGGTGAATTTCATCGGGATAGAGGTGGAAAATTAATGGCAGTCACAGCAAAAAATCTTTCTAAGGAAGAATATTTTTACGGACATAAGGCGTGTGCGGGCTGCGGCGGCAGCCTTGCGGTCAGAAACGTTTTAAAGGTGCTGGGGGAGAATGCGGTGGCTGTTCTTCCGGCGGGCTGTATGTCGGCGGTTGCTTTCAATTTTCCGCAGCTGTGTTTTTCAAACAATGCCATTATTTCCACATTTGCGGGAACGGCATCTATGCTTACGGGAATTGAAGCAGGCTTTCGCAGGCGGGGCATCACCGACTTCACGGCGGTGGGCTTTGCAGGTGACGGCGGCACGGCGGATATTGGCATTCAGGCACTTTCCGGTGCTATCGACAGAAACGACAACATTATTTATATATGCTATGACAACGAAGCGTATATGAACACGGGCATTCAGAAAAGCGGTCTGACGCCGTTCGGTGCAAAGACCACGACAACTCCCGCAGGCGAAAATATCAGGGGAAATATCCGCCCGAAAAAGAATATGTTTGAGATCGTTGCTGCACATGATATTCCCTATGCGGCAACTGCAACTGTCGGATATATGACGGATTTTCTGAACAAGGTGGAAAAGGCGTCGAAGATAAAGGGCACGAAATATATCCACGTTATCGCACCCTGTCCCACAGGCTGGGGCGTTCCCGTAAGCGATACGGTGGAGGTCGCAAAGGAGATCGTTGACTGCGGTCTGTGGTATCTTGCGGAATATGAGAGCGGGTCATTCAAGCTTACACATGACCCGAAGGAGTTTACAAGCGTTTCCGAATATATCAGAAAACAGGGCAGATTCAAGCATCTGACCGATGAAGATATAGAAATAATTACAGTTTCCCGTGATAAAAAGTGGGAGAAGATCAGAAAGGAATGGATCTGAATATGCCGTTATTATCAGACAGAACAGCAGGCTTTACCGATTCCGTTATCAGAAGAATGACGAGGATCTCAAACAAGTTCGGTGCGGTAAATCTTTCACAGGGATTTCCCGATTTTGAACCGCCGAGGGAAATTCTGGACAGGCTGGCGGAGGTAACAAATGAGGATTTTCATCAATATTCCATAACATGGGGTGCACAGAATTTCCGTGAAGCTCTGGCGAAAAAATACGAGCATTTTTCGGGCAGGGCAATCGACCCGAACGGCGAGATAGTTGTTACCTGCGGAAGCACGGAAGCTATGATGGCGGCAATGATGAGCGTTACAAATCCCGGAGATAAGGTCATAGTTTTCTCTCCGTTTTATGAGAATTACGGTGCCGATACTATCCTTTCGGGGGCAGAGCCTATTTATGTTCCGCTTATCCCGCCCGAGTTCGGGTTTGATACGGATGTGCTTGAAGCGGCGTTCAGGCAGAACCCGAAGGCGATCATCGTCTGCAATCCGTCCAATCCCTGCGGAAAGGTGTTTACGAAAAAAGAGCTTGAAATAATTGCGGATATGGCGAAAAAATATGACACCTTCGTTATCACCGATGAGGTTTACGAGCATATTTTATATGCTCCGAATGTGCATACATATATTGCAACATTGCCCGGAATGTGGGAGAGGACCATTCAGTGCAGTTCCCTTTCAAAGACATATTCAATCACAGGCTGGCGTCTTGGATATGTAATAGCACCGCCCCACATAATCGAAACGGTAAAGAAGGTCCACGATTTTCTCACGGTTGGAGCGGCGGCACCCTTGCAGGAAGCTGCGGTTACGGGACTGAATTTCGGTGATGATTATTACAAGGAATTGCAGGATAAGTATACGGAGAAACGCACGCTTTTCCTCAAAGGTCTGGACGATCTGAAGATACCGCACACTGTTCCTCAGGGGGCATATTACGTTCTGCTGGATATTTCCGAATTCGGCTATGAGAGCGATGTCAGCTTCTGTGAGGTGCTTGCCGAAAAGGTGGGCGTAGGTGCAGTTCCCGGGTCAAGCTTTTTCAAGGAAAATGAAAACAGATATATTAGAATGCATTTTGCAAAGAAGGCAGAAACTCTGAATGAGGCACTGAACAGATTGTCGGATATGAGAACAAAGATCAAGGGTCAGGAGCGGTTATAACATGACATTGCAGCAGCTTAACTATGCGATAGTGATAAGCGAAGTCGGGTCTATGAACAAGGCGGCTGAACAGCTTTATATTGCCCAGCCGTCCCTGACTTCTGCCATAAAGGAGCTTGAAAAGGAGATAGGCATAACCATCTTCAACCGTGGTGCAAGGGGCATTTCCCTTACTGCGGACGGCTCGGAATTTATCACATATGCAAGGCAGCTTTATCAGCAGTATGAAAATCTGCATGACAAATATGTGGGCGGCGGATTAAAGAGAAAGTTCGGTGTTTCCGCACAGCACTATTCCTTTGCTGTTCAGGCGTTTGTGGATATGGTGAAGGAGTTTAATACACACGAGTATGAATTTGCCATTCGTGAAACAAAAACTGCCAATGTTATAAACGATGTCAGCACTCTCAAAAGCGAGATAGGCATTATCTATCTCAGCAGCTTTAACAGACAGGTCATAACAAAGATAATACAGTCAAATCATCTGGAATTTCATCACCTTATAAACTGCGATATTTTTGCTTATCTCTGGAAGGGACACCCGCTTTCATCGAAAGCTTCCGTAAGCATTGAGGAGCTTAAAGACTATCCCTGCCTGACCTTTGAGCAGGGGGACAAAAGCTCGTTCTATTTTGCGGAGGAGATAATAGATACAACGGAGTTTGCAAGGGTGATAAAGGCTTCGGACAGAAGCACTATGCTCAATCTTATGAAGGGCTTGAACGGCTACACCTTCTGCTCGGGGATAATCTGCGGCGAGCTGAACGGCTCGGAGTATACTGCCATTCCCATTGAGGACGTGACCGACAAGATGGAGATAGGCTACATTACCAGAAATGACACTATCATCAGCGATATTGGAAAAATGTATATTGAAAAGATAAATGCTTTTCTGAAATAAAAAAAACTATTTTATGGGTGTTCTCCGGTCGAAGGAGGATACCCATTAATTATGTAAATGAGTTATAGAAACAATCTATATCTCGCTATTGTTAATACATATTGGACAGATAGGTTTTATAGTGTTATAATATAAACAGAACAGCAGATAATATGCTGAAAACATAACACGAAAGGAATGGAGTAAAATGAGTAATACAGTTAAGAAAAACCCCGCAGATAAATATTGGGATGAGGCTCTTGAAACAATGCCCCGTGAGGAGCTGGAAAAGAAGCAGCTGGAGGATCTGAAGGAGATCGTAAAATTTGCATATGACAATGCACCCTATTACAAGCGTTCATTCGATGCAGCAGGCGTTAAGCCCGAGGACATCAAGACACTTAAGGATATTCAGAAATTCCCCTTTATCAACAAGACAACACAGCGTGATACACAGGGCGTCGGTTCGTTCTTGGGCGAGCTGGCAGCTGTTCCCGAGGAGGATGTGGTTTTCGTTTCCACATCATCGGGTTCAACGGGAGTGCCTACAATGAGCCCGTTTACAAAGCAGGATTTTGATGAGTTCCAGGAAACGGAAAGCCGCTGGTTCTGGCAGATAGGAATGAGACCCAACGACAGATACGTTCATGCACTTAACTTTTCGCTGTACGTCGGCGGACCCGACGTTATCGGTGCACAGAATTTGGGAGCACTCTGCATCTGGGGCGGCACACTTCCCAGCGAAAGACTGCTGTTCATTCTGAAAACATATCAGCCCACCATTATCTGGACAAGTCCTTCTTATGCATGGCAGCTTGGCGAAAAGGCTAAGAAGGCAGGTATCGATCCCAAAAAGGATTTGTCTATAAGGAAGATAATCGTTGCGGGTGAGCTTGGCGGTTCTATCGATTCTACAAGAAAGGCTATCGAAGATCTCTGGGGTGCAGAGGTTTACGACTTCTATGGTCTTTCCGATATTTTCGGTGCATGTGCAGCAGCCTGCGAAGCTAAGGACGGTCTGCATATTGCGGAAAATCACATACTTGTTGAAACCATCGACATTCACACAGGTGAGATACTTCCCGATGGTGAGGTTGGAGAGCTTGTATTCACCACCCTTCGTAAGCACGCAAGACCTCTTATCCGTTTCAGAACAGGTGACATCGGCCGCATCGACAAGACTCCCTGCTCATGCGGAAGAACTCACGGCAGGATACACATTCTCGGCAGAAAGGACGATATGTTCATCGTTTCCGCTGTTAATGTTTTCCCCAGCGATATTGAGGCTGTTATCCGTGAGCTGGACGGCGTTACGGGTGAGTATCTTATCCGGATCTTCGAGAAGGATTTCACTTGCAAATATGCCGTTGAGATAGAAAAAAGTGCTGATAATACCGCTTCCGATGAGCAGGTCGCAGAGAGAGTTTCCAATGCTCTCAAGGCAAGGATCGGTGTTAAGCCTGCTAATGTTGTTGTACATAAGGACGGCGGTCTGGATACACGTTCCGAGCATAAATCCAGACGTATTATCGACGAGAGAAAGCTTGATTATTCGATCTGATAAACTAATGGGTCACCCATCTCCCTAATATTTTTTGGAACTGCCGATGATTGTCGGCGGTTCCTTTTCATTTTTATACTAATCTTTAATCGTTCTGTAGATAAAGACGGCAGATAGAACACTGCCAATCAAGTAAAGCTCCCGCAGGCGGGCTGGTCTGTCGGTCAGCCCCTCTGTCACTTCGTGACATCTCCCCCGCCGGGGGAGATTACGCCCGTCAAGGGTGCTTGACGCAGAGTGGCTGGGTTATAGCTGTCGGATTTGTCCATAGGTTGGTTAAAGATTAGTATTATAGGAAAATATAGCAAATTTCTATTGCCGATAATCGGTTTCCTGTATTGGACAAACGGCAATACGCATGCTATAATAAACACATACCAAACAGATAGGAGAGGTAAATTATGAAAAACACATTTATCAAAAAAACACTCGCAATCGTACTTACAGCAGCTCTCGGTGCTGTTTCCCTTACAGGCTGCGGAAAGGCAAGTGCCGATGCTAAGGACGAAAACCTCATAAGAGTAGGCGTATGTGCAGGCCCTTACGGAGATATGTTCACCGAGGCTATCAAGCCTTCTCTTGAAGAAAAGGGATATACGATAGAGATAACGGAGTTTTCCGATTACGTTCAGCCGAATATGGCTTTATCCGAAAAGGAAATAGACGTGAATATGTTCCAGCATTCCACTTATCTGAAAAAGTTCAGCGAGGAGCATTCGCTGGAGCTTGAATATATAACGGAGATACCTACTGCTTCAATGGGCATTTTCTCGGATAAATTCGCTTCCATCGACGATATTGCAGACGGCTCCGAGGTGGCTGTTCCCAATGACGACACTAACTATTCAAGGGCACTGAGAGTGCTTGCCCAGACAGGAGTTATCACTCTTGACCCGAGCATTGACGCTTCAAAGGCAACTGTTGACGATATTGCGGAAAATCCGAAAAATCTGACATTCAGAGAGGTAAGTGCAGAGATACTTCCAAGCGTTCTTGACAGCACGGGAATTGCTGTTATAAACGGAAATTATGCCATAGGTGCAGGACTGAAGCTTGATGAAGCCATTTACAACGAGCAGCTTGGCGAGGGATATTTCAATGTTATAGCCGTAAGGGCTGAGGACGCAGATGCACAGTTTGCAAAGGATATTACCGAGGTCGTTCATTCCGACAGATTCAGAAGCGTTATTGAGGACAGCTCAAAGCAGTACACAGCCTTTGCAAGACCTGCTGCCTATAATGAATAAGGTGTGATAAAAGTGATAGATTTTCAGAATGTAAGCGTAACATTCAGGCAGAATGGGAAAACCGTCGAAGCAGTGAAGGATGTTTCCTTTCGGATAAATGACGGAGATATTTTCGGGATAGTCGGGGGAAGCGGTGCGGGAAAAAGCACCCTTCTCCGCACGGTAAATCAGCTGCAGACGGTTTCATCGGGCAATGTTATTGTTGACGGACAGAAGGTAAACGGTCTGAAAGGGCAGGAGCTGAGAGCTCTCAGGCAGAATATCGGAATGATATTTCAGCATTTCAATCTTGCCGAAAATAAAACGGTTTATCAGAACATTGAATTTGTTCTGAAGGTGGCAGGCTGGAAAAAGGATAAGATAAAAAGCCGCATTGAGGAGCTCCTGGAATTTGTAAAGCTCAGCGACAAGGCTAATACATATCCGTCAAAGCTTTCGGGCGGTCAGAAGCAGAGAGTATCTATTGCAAGAGCACTGGCGAATAACACGAAGATACTGCTCTGCGATGAGCCTACCTCCGCCCTTGATGCTGAAACTACCGATTCTGTCCTGAAACTGCTGAGGAGCGTAAACAAGGAGCTTGGCGTTACGATCGTTATCATTACTCATGAGCTTGATGTTGTAAAATCCATATGCAGCAGGGTGGCGGTAATGTCCGACGGAAGGCTTGTTGAAACGGGAGATGTGTATTCCGTTTTCACAGACCCGCAGGCGGATTTCACAAGAAAACTCATTGACCATACAAACAATTTTGAGATACCGAAGGAGATACATTCAATACTCAGCGGACCTGTCCTCAAGCTGACATATTTAGGCGAAAAGGCGGCAGAGGCTGTCCTTTCGGAAACTGCGGCGGAGTTTAATGTGCGGTACAACATTATTCACGGAAAGATAGAATATATCGCATCAAAGCCGCTGGGAATACTTTATGTGAACATTATCGGCAGCGAAAAGAATACGCAGCTTGCGGTTTCGGCACTGAAAGAAAAAACATTTTCAGCGGAGGTGATATAAATGCTGCAAAATATTATCGCACTGAAAGATGACATAATCGAAGCCCTGCTTCAGACGGGATATATGGTCATCATTTCCCTTATTGCGGCAATTGTTTTCGGCGGACTTCTGGGAATACTGCTTTATGCGGCTTCTTCACAGCACTTCTTTAAAAATGATATTGTGAAGAAGGTAATAGGGTTTGTGCTGAACATAATCCGTTCTGTGCCGTTCCTGATACTGATGATACTGCTTCTTCCGCTGTCAAAGCTTATCGTGGGGACGAAGATAGGTCCCGAGGCGGTTATTGTTCCGCTCTCCATAGCGTCCATCGCATTTTTTGCAAGGCTTGCGGAGGCGTCGCTGTCCGATGTAAGCAGCGGAGTGATCGAAGCGGCGTTCTCGTCGGGGGCATCAAAGCTGCGGATAGTTTTCGGCATCATTATCCCCGAGGCACTGCCGTCGCTGATGAAAAATATAACGGTCACCGCAATATCCGTTCTCGGATTTTCCGCAATGGCAGGTCTTGTTGGCGGCGGAGGTCTGGGCGACCTGGCTTACAGATACGGTTATCAGCGTTATCAGACGGATATTATGCTCGTCTGCGTTATTCTGCTGATAGTTATCGTTCAGCTTATTCAGTGGATAGGAGATAAAATAGCTTACAGGCTGGATAAAAAACATTAATAAGTGTTTAGTATTAACTACCGAAAAAGTGCTCCGAAGCAAAGCTTCTCTGCACTTTTTCGGTTTTTGTTTGCAGGGGCTTTTGTAGGTTTTGCTAAAAATCCTTGCCGTCCGTTTCAATAGAATAAAGCCGTATTTTAGGCGTTTTAGGCAGTTCAATCCTTGACTTTTTTGGGGAAATATGGTATAATACTAAACACCCATTAATCACGGGAATCTCTCGGCGTAAAAACCCATAAACGCAAGCTTTTTACGCCGATTTCTTCTCCGTGATTTAAATGGTGTTTAGTATAATAAGTTAAAATCGGGCATTTGTGCCATTTAAAATTTGAATTATACTGCCTAAAAGGAGGAAATGATGAAGAAACTCGGTAAAAAGCCTTTAAAGCGTGCAGCTGCCGCAATTCTGGCGGCGTTTGTTGTCACTGCTTCCCTAAGCGGATGCGGCTCAGGAAACGAAAACAATAAAGCAGATGAAAAAATCAAGATCAAGGTCCAGTATATGTGCGGAAGAATGAATCTGGAGCTGGAATCGGTGCTGGAAAATAAGTTTTCCAATGTTGATATTGTAACCGACGAGCTTGTCGGCGGTCCCGACTATATCATTTCAAAGGAAATGGAGCATAATATCGAGCCTGACGTATATCTTTATGAGGGCTTGTATCAGATGGACGATAAGATCGTCGCAGACAAATTCTACGACCTGTCCCAAGAGGAATTTACAAATAATTTCTATCTCTCGGCAGTTTCGGATTGTGTCAATGAGGACGGCGGACTGTATTATCTTCCGGGACCTGTGTATGTTTATGGCATTGTGTACGACAAAACTGCTTTTCGGGAGCTTGGACTTGAAGTCCCCCACAGCTACACAGAGTTTGTTGATCTTCTCAATGAAGTCAGGGCGATGGGACTTAAAGGAACGGAGCCCGATGAAAACGACCCCGAAGCTAAGATAACGGTGGATGTTGAGCCATTTGTACCGACGGTCAAGTGGGCGGATATGTGGACGTTCATATTTGATTCCTACGTCTATGACGATTGCCTTAAAGGCGTTGACAACGCACTGTGGCTGGACAAATATCAGCAGGGAAATGAAAGTATGATAGGTCATATGGAAACCGCTGCGGAGAAGCTTATCAAGCTGTTTGACGACGGTATATTATCACCCGCCTTCTGGGAAGTGAGAGCACCCGTGCGTACAGCGAAGCTTTACAGATACCACACATCGCTTATGACTATCGAGTGTCAGTCTGCACTGGGCTTCAATGAACGTGAAAACATCGAAACTCCCGACAACCTTCACGAGATCGGTATGATGCCCTTTTACACAAGTGACGAGGAAGGCTCCGACTATCTGTTCTCCATGCCAAGATGTTATTTCGGCATGACAAAAAAGGCTGCACAGGACGAGGCTAAGAAGAATGCCATTCTTGAGATATTCGATTTTCTCAGCACCATGGAAGGTCAGGATCTTATGATAGAGGGCGGCGGCGGAGAGATAAATCTTCTTAAAGAAAGCAATCTCACAGATGACCCGTTCTATGATGAAGTAAGAAATACCTTTAGTCAGGGAAGGATAATAAACCGTTTTAATTACGCTGGCAAGTCGGGTGCGGTGGAATCATATATGCACAAGACAACGCTTGACCTTGCAGACGGAAAAATATCCATAGAGGATTGGTTAAAAGGAGCTGACCGCATAAGGGACGAAGCACTGGAAAGCAAGCCTGCGGAAGAAGAGTCCTACGGTACTTCCAAGGAAATGCTTTCTGTGGAGGAAACAGCTGTTATTGTCGGAGAAGCATATCTTCATGCGACAGGTGCGGATATAGGTATCGTGCCTTGCAGAGCCAGCTTCGGTATGAAAAACAGACTGTTTGAAGGTCCCATTACCGCTCAGGCTATCGACAGCCTGATGACTACAAGAATGAGTGCGGGTGTCGTTACAGAGGACCCGAACCATATCAATATCGTTACGGTGAAGATAACGGGCCGGCAGATAATGGAGCTTCTGGAGGAAAATAAGGATACATTTGTCGGACTTGCAGGTCTTGAGGTTGAATATGACCCATCAAAGCCCGAAGGCGAAAGATACATTTCCATAAAATATAACGGCAAGGAAATAGCACCCGAGGACGAATTTATCGCTGCATCTGTAAAGGGTGCTGTTAAGAGCCTTCCTATGGTAAAATCATACGATGAGCTTGTATTCCGTGATATGTTCATCAGCTATATTGACAGCAATGGCGGGGAAATTTCCGGTGCACCGAAAAGTCTGAAAATCGTGGGATAAAAGGGTATTTCAGAGGAAAAACTTATAATGAGTAAGAATCAGTTTAAAATAGCACCTATCGTTGCGGCAGTTCTCATATTGGCTTTGCTGCTGACATATTTTCTTATGTCAAACACAATGAATTCCGTAAATGACGTTACCGAACAGGAGGCTCTCGCTCTCCTGACAGAAAACGCTGTGCAGATGAACAACATTATAGAAAATCAGCTGACAAACAACTGGAAACAGATAGATACTATATGCGTGGCGTTGGAGAATATGGAGAACCATTCGGCAGACGAGGTCGCTTCCTTTTTGCATGATGCGTCACCCGATGCATATAATATGCTGCTGCTTTCCGATGAAGGCAATTATTTGGACAAATCCGGCGTGTTGGGAATGAAACAGATCTCCAAGGACATTCTGCCTTTAATACAGGGCGAGGAAAGAATTCTTCGTCTGCGGCAGGATAATGATACGGATATTCTCATGTTCGGAACAAGGATAAAGCCTTTTTATGTAGGCTCAGAAAAGATGGAATATCTTTTTGTCTACTACAAGCTGGATTCCTATCTTAGCCTTCTTAAAATGGAATCCTTTGGGGGAAACGGGCAGATAAGGATCATCGACAGCAAAGGCACGACCCTGCTCCATTCCGATAACCTTCCTGATTCCGAAAACAGGTATCTGTTCTTCGGCACATTCAAGGATGCGGAGTTCCTTCACCATGATGTCGTGACGGACAGCGATTCCTTCAGAGAATATCTGCTTTCGGGAGAGAGTGATGCCATTCATGTTGTGCTTGATTCGGGAGAAAATGAAATAATTAGCTTTTCAAAGATCCCCGATATAGATTGGCACATTGTAATTTCCATAGACCAATCTATGGTCATGGGAACAAGACTTCTGAGTGTGGAGAAGATAAGGCGAACGTCATTATTTTCAGTAATGTTTATAGTTTTGTTTTCTTTGATAACGATCTCCTTTATTGTATATCGATCTCAGAAGAAAACACAGGCACAGAACAGGGAGCTTGAAAAGCTCAATAAACAGCTTCGTGAAAACAACGCATCGCTGGAAGAGGCAAGGCATTTGGCTGAGCAGTCATTCCATATGGCTGAAGATGCAAATAAAGCTAAGAGCACTTTTCTTTCCAATATGTCACATGATATTCGTACGCCTATGAATGCGATAATCGGATTTGCCACACTTGCACTTACGAATGTGACTAATTCGGAAAAGGTAAAGGATTATCTTTCAAAAATACTTTCATCAAGCAATCATCTGCTTTCGCTTATAAACGATATTCTGGATATGAGCCGTATCGAAAGCGGAAAAATCAAGCTTGATGAAACGGAAGCAAATCTTTCGGAAATGCTTCACGACATAAAGACCATTATCAACGGACAAATTCACGCAAAGCAGCTGGAACTGTTTATGGACGTTATCGACGTTTCGGACGAGGACGTTATCTGCGACAAGACTCGTATCAATCAGGTGCTTTTAAACCTTTTGTCCAATGCAATAAAATTTACTCCGTCGGGCGGTACGGTATCCGTCCGTGTTACACAGATACATAATGCCCCCGAGGGAAAGGGACTGTACGAAATTCGTGTAAAGGACACGGGTATCGGAATGAGTCCCGAGTTTGCCGAACACGTATTTGAGCCGTTTGAACGTGAACGCTCCTCCACCGTCAGCAAGATACAGGGCACGGGTCTGGGAATGGCAATTTCCAAGAACATTATCGATATGATGGGCGGCACAATTGAAGTACACAGCGAGCAGAACAAGGGCACGGAATTCGTCATCAAGCTATGCCTGAAATTACAGTCGGAACGTAAAAAAATCGAAAAAATCACCGAGCTGACCGGGCTTAAAGCTCTTGTGGCTGATGACAATTTCAACACCTGCGACAGCGTTACAAAAATGCTGGTTCAGATCGGTATGCGTTCAGAATGGACATTGTCGGGCAAGGAAGCCGTTCTTCGTGCTAAGCAGGCAATTGAAATGAACGATGCTTTTCATGCATATATCATCGACTGGCGTCTGCCCGATATGAACGGTATCGAGGTCACAAGACAAATTCGTGCAATTGGCGACAATACTCCCATAATCATTCTTACAGCATATGATTGGTCGGATATAGAGGCAGAGGCAAGGGCGGCGGGAGTTACGGCGTTCTGTTCAAAGCCTATGTTTATGTCCGACCTGCGGGATTCGCTTCTGAATGCTCTTGGTCATCAGCAGGCGGAGGAGAAAAATGTTCTGCCCGTTTCCGAGGAAACGGATAATTTCAAGGGCAAGCATCTGCTGCTTGTTGAGGATAACGAGCTGAACCGTGAGATAGCTTTTGAGATACTCAATGAATACGGATTTGTTGTAGATACTGCGGAAAACGGCAAGGAAGCGGCGGATAAAATTTCTGCTTCAAAGCCCGGCGAATATGACCTTGTGCTTATGGATATTCAGATGCCCGTTATGAACGGCTATGAAGCAACAAAGAGCATACGGTCGCTCAAAAACACCGAACTGTCCGCTGTTCCTATAGTTGCAATGACGGCAAACGCCTTTGACGAGGACAGAAAAGCAGCGTCGGAGTGCGGTATGAACGGATTTATTTCAAAGCCCATAAATATGGAAGAAGTCATTGAGGTGCTTCGCAGTGTATTCAGCAAAACATGACCACAGGATCAAAAAAATTGGAGGTAAACCATGAACAGTTTCTCTCAGAATATGTCAGCTCAGGAACAGGCTATCGGAAGCTTTTTGCGTGATTACTCAAATATGCCCAAAGACGGAGAAATTGTTCACGGAATACTTTCCGATATATGCAGCTATTATGATGCAGACCGTTCGTATATTTTCGAGCTGAATGGGGAGCACACCCATATCAGCAATACATACGAATGGTGCCGTGACGGAGTATCCGCACAGCTTGGCGAGCTTCAAAATATTTCCCTTGAGGACATAGGATTACGGCTTGAAGAGCTTGAAGAAAAGGCAGAGCTTTATATATCTTCTTTATCTGAAAGCTTTGCTCCCGATTCAAGGCTTTATCGGCTTCTGAAACCGCTGGGGATAGAAAGTGCTGCGGCTGTTCCGCTTGTTGTAAACGGTTCGGCAGCGGGCTTTATCGGGGTGGATAACCCACGCCGAAATGCGGGACATTTCTTGCTGCTGTCCGTAATTGCTTCCGTCTGCTGCAATGAGATAGTTAATAAGCGTATGGAGAAAGCAAACGCAGAGCTTGCTTCTCTTCTGGAAACAGAAAAGCAGCATACTGCAATTATTGACTCATTAAGCAGCATTTTCTTTGCACTGTATTATATTGATATACAAGAAAACATATTTCAGGAAATATTTTCTCCCGACGGCAGAAATCATACATACGGCGAAAAGGATAACGCAAGGGCACGTCTTAAAGCTGTTACAGATAGCTGGGTAAGTGAAGAATACAGGTCCGCAATGAGCATCTTTACGGATATTGATACAATAAATGAACGTCTGGGTGAGGATCGTATTATCACGCAGGAATATATCGCCACCGACGGAAACTGGATAAGGTGCAGTTTATTCCCCGCCGAGAAAAACAGCTCCGGGGAAAATACCAAGGTGATATTCGGCTTTCGTGGTATTACCGCCGAAAAGGAAAGGCTGGAATCACAGGATAATCTTATTCGGGCACTTTCTATGTCGTATGAGAATGTTTACGCTGTCAATATTGATACGTCCGAAGGCGTCTGCTACCGCATGAATACGACTATGAAATCCCGTTACGGTCATAAGTTTACAATAGGCGATTATGAACCAAATATACGGTTGTATGTTGAAAATGACGTTCTTCCGGAAGACAGGCATCTGTTTGACAGTATATGTACGATAGAGAATATCAGAAAGCTTTTTGCCGAAAAGCAGGCTTATTCGTTCAGTTACAGAGTATCCCGGAATGACAGGATAGAGTATTTTGAATGTCAGCTGGTAAAGCCCGACAGCAAGAGAAACGAGTTTGCTATCGGATTCAAGAATGTCGATAATGAAAGACAGCATGAGCTTGAACAGCAGAAAAAGGTCGAAAATGCTCTTTTGGCAGTCGAAAAGATAAATGAGACCCTGCGGGACGAGATGGAGATAGCAGGTGCACTTAGCAGGGATTATCCCGATGTTGTCCTGCTTGATCTTGCAAATGATACCGCTGTGACCATCAAGCGGAAAGGACATATCATTGCTGAGGAAAAGCGTGTGATACGCCGTTCCTATAATGATACATGGAACAATTATATTTCAAAATATGTTCTGGAAGAGGACAGGACTGCTCTCAAGGCTGCCATTTTGATCGATAAGGTCAAGGAAGCTCTTGAAAAAAGCGATGAGTATTTATGCAGCTATCGTATCATAGCCGACGATACGGGCGTTCATTATTATCAGGCTTCATTTATCCGTTTTTATTCACGGCATAAAACGGAAGGTCAGATAATATTAGGCTTTCGCTGCGTTGACGCTATTGTTGAGGAAGAACGCAGGAAAATAAGGATAATGGAAGCTCAGAGGGAAATAATCGAAGGTCTTGGCTCGGAATATTACTCTGTTCTGCTGGTTGATCCCGTAACGGAACATGTGACTATTTTCCGTGCGGAAAGCGAGGACGGAAAGTCCATTGCAGAGCTGTTTGACAAGCACGATTACTGCTGGTCAAAGGGACTTTCCATTTACTGCGAAGAATACGTTTCGGAAAAATGCCGCAGTGAATTTATGGAAAAGCTGTCCCTTGAACATATTCGGGAGGACGGCGAGGATTATTCCCTGACCTATGAAAAGCTTACAGCCGACGGTATTAGCTATCTTCAGGCAAAGGTTTCATTTGTACAAGAAAAGAACGGCGGATTTGCGGCGGTTATCGGAACAAGAAATGTTGACGACCTTATCAAAAAGGAGCGTCAGCAGGAAATGGCGTTGCAGACGGCGTATGATGCTGCGGAGGCTGCAAATAAGGCAAAGACGGAATTTCTGTCAAATATGTCCCACGATATTCGTACGCCTATGAACGGCATCATCGGAATGACCGCTATCGCCGCAACGCATCTGGACGATAAAGAGCGGGTCAGGGACAGTTTGCAGAAAATATCTCAGGCAAGCAAGCATATGCTAAGCCTTATCAACGAAGTTCTCGATATGAGCAAGATCGAATCGGGAAAGGTCGACCTTATCGAAGAGGAATTTAACCTTTCAAATCTTATAGATAACCTGCTTTCAATGACAAATGAGCAGATAAGCATGCATCATCACGAGCTTTCCGTAAATATCAGCGGAGTGACCCATGAAGATGTTATCGGTGACAGCCTGCGTATTCAGAAGGTATTTACAAATCTGATGAGCAACGCTGTGAAATATACCCCCGACGGCGGGAAAATATGCCTTTCCATTATGGAAAAGCCATCTCGTTATGCAAAAGTCGGCTGCTATGAATTTATATTTGAAGATAACGGCATAGGCATGAGCGAAGAGTATCTGGAAAACATATTTGAACCCTTCACCAGAGCCTCCGACAGCAGAGTTAACAAGATACAGGGAACGGGACTTGGTATGCCTATCAGCAGAAATATAGTGCGAATGATGGGCGGCGACATTAAGGTGGAAAGCAAGCTTAATGTGGGCTCACGCTTTACGGTGACTATTTATCTGAAATTACAGGATGCAGAGGAGATAAGAAATGATAAATTCATCGACCTTAACGTGCTTGTTGCGGACGATGATAAGTTAAGCCTTGAATCCTGCTGCGGTATGCTGGAGGATCTCGGAATGAAGCCCGATGGTGTATCCACCGGTGCGGAAGCGGTCGAATATGTTACTGTCCGTCATCAGAAGGGTCAGGACTATTTTGCCTGCATAATCGACTGGAAAATGCCCGATATGGACGGCATTGCGACTACAAGAGCTATCCGCAAAGCAGTCGGAAACGATGTGCCAATTATAATTATATCCGCATATGACTGGTCGGATATTGAACAGGAGGCAAGAGCAGCAGGTGCAAACGCATTTATCAGCAAGCCGCTTTTCCGTTCCCGACTGGCAAAGACCTTCAGCACTCTTGTGGGCGGAGAGGAACAAATCGAACAGGGAACGCCGCTTGTCGAACTGTCAAATATGGAGCTTTCGGGCAAGCGAGTTCTTCTTGCGGAGGACAATGACCTAAATGCGGAAATTGCAGCAGAAATACTCGAAATGACAGGCATTGCCGTTGAACGTGCCGCTGACGGAACAGCAGCAGTGGATATGATGTCCGCAAGTGAGGACGGATATTATGACCTCATTTTTATGGATATTCAAATGCCTCGTATGAACGGTTACGATGCAACAAGAGCTATCCGTGCCATGGACCGCAGCTACTGCAAGCAGATACCCATTATTGCTATGACGGCAAATGCATTTGCAGAGGACGTTCAGGCTGCAAAAACTGTGGGAATGAATGAGCATATTGCCAAGCCCCTGGATATGAAAGCTCTTGCAAAAACGCTGGGCAGATGGCTTGGATAGATACATTTTTTTCGCTGCAAAAGTGACATATTATGTTTTCTCCTCCCCCTTGACAAAACCGTTTTCAACAGTTTAATCATTTTATACTAAACACCATTAGAATTATGGAGAAGAAATCGGCACAAAAGCTTGCGTATATGTGGTTTTGTGCTGAGAGATTCCCATAATTCAATGAGTGTTTAGTATTACGCCGATTTCCTATGGAAATACTGATTAATGGGTGTTCCCCCGCCTTCGGCGGGGGAACACCCACCTAAATACGGCACGCAGGCAACAGTAAAAGTAGAAATGTCGATTAAATCAGCAGTTCCCTATAATTGTGTTCGGCATAACTATTTCGTGAGCTTATGGAAAGGACGAGATGAGTGTGGAAATATCTATACGAGAATGGAAACTATCCGACGCCGCCGCTCTGGCAGCAGCACTTTCAAATAAAAATATTCTGAATAACCTGCGGGACGGACTGCCATATCCATATACAGAAAAGGACGTCTCGGAATATATCAGCTTTGTTCTGAACTCCGATCCGAATGAAACCTTTGCTTTTGCTATTGACGTTGACGGCAGGGCTGTGGGAAGTATCGGTGCATTAAGGCAAGGCAATATACACTGCCGTACAGCCGAGCTTGGGTATTATCTGGCTGAGGAATATTGGGGCAAGGGAATTATGACAAGTGCGGTCAGGCAGCTGTGCGAAAAGCTGTTTGCCGAAACGGATATAATTCGTATTTTTGCAGAACCCTTTGACTATAATGTCGGGTCACGGCGTGTGCTTGAAAAGGCAGGTTTTCAGCTTGAGGGAATATTGAAAAACAACGCCTATAAAAACGGAAAAGTGCTTGATATGGCACTTTATTCATATACAAGAAATTTACCTTGACGGCGGAAAAATGGGTCTGTACACTTGATTTATCTGGAGAATAAAATGTCGGAGATCATACAAAACAAGCCGAGGATATTCGGCTGCAAAACAAAAGAACCGCTTAAATTTTCGGTATGCGGACAGCTTATCAGCCCGTCGGGATTTCTGCATCACCGCCGATGCATGGATGAAAACGTGCTTATTATGATAACCGAAGGAACGCTTTATATCACCGCAAATAATGCAGAATTTTCTCTCCTGCCGGGACAGTATATTTTGCTGAAAGCAGGCGAGGAGCATTTCGGACACCGTCCCTCCGAAGGGCGGTTGTCTTATTTGTGGGCACATTTTCGGTCGGACTGCGGATTTGAAACGGCAAATGATGACAGCGGCGGATATACATATCTTCTTTCGGAAACAGCCCGTCTGTCCGACTTGGGACGTACTGCACAGCTTTTTCATCAGCTTATGGATATGTCACTTGAAGAAAAGCTGTACACGCAAAATATGTCCGACTATGCAATGAGCCTGCTGCTTATGGAAATATCGCAGGAGTATTTCCGTCACGGGGACAGCTCCGATAAGCTGCCGGCGGCTGTTGTATCGGCAAGAGAGTGGATAAAAAACCACTATTATCACCCCTTTGACGTATGTTCGCTTGCGGCCGCTTTGGGGTATCGTGCGGATTACCTTTCCTCTCTGTTCAAGCGGTATATGGGCATTTCTATCGTCCGCTATACAAATCAGCTGCGGATAAAAACGGCGAAAACGCTGCTTTCAAATTATGACATTACAATAAAAGAAGCCGCATTTTCCTGCGGCTTCTCGGACGAAAAATATTTTATGAAGGTCTTTAAACAGCTTGAAAGCATAACGCCGTCGCAGTATAAAAATTCCTTCGGACGTAAGAATATCAACTGAAATTTTTCTTTGTAAAATATATGGTATACGGCTCGTCCGTGACCTCGTACAGCGGAACAAAATCGAAATTTTCGGGCTGATCAACAGTGCGGTAAACGCTCTGCTGCCACGGGAATGTGCTGTATGTATGCTCGGTGGTGTATGTGAGAGCACTTTCGGGTTTGCCGTCATTCATATATATTCCGCAGTCCTTTTCGCACAGTCCCGCAAGCACAACGGGACCCTCCGCAAACGCCGTGAGCTTCGGCATATCGGGCAGTGAAGAGGTCGTCAGTGCAGCAGGAAAATAAAGATTTACCGTATCGGTTTCCCAAGTTCGGTCTATGTCAAAATAACCGTTTTTGACGGTCACATTTTTTATTTCCTCGCCGTTCATATAGACAACGGGAGCACCGTTTATCCATTCGGGAATGCGAAGCGATAATGTGAATTTTTCGGGCTTTTCCGCCTTGATATTCAGCTTGATATACCAGCGGGACATTCTGCTGTCATCGTGCTCGTCAAATGATGCACCGTCGTTATAATATTTCATATCAACGCTTTGTGTCACGGAAACATTTTCGTTTCTCTTGTACTCGGAGTTTATGTACTGTCCGACAACAAGACGGTTTTTCTCGCTGTCCTCATAAAAGCACAGCTGCGGATAAATAGTGTGTGCCTGCACCGTCGTGCCGTGACAGCACCAGAAATCGTGAGTTTTGCTGCCCCATTTTTTCACGCTGCCGGGCTTCATCGGCAGGAAATATGCAGGCATTCCCGTGAATTTATTCTGCTGAGCAAGAAAGCCGTTGTAGAGATTTTTCTCCATATAATCAAGGTATGCGGTATCTCCCGTAAATCGGAAAAGATAATCCGCAAGCCGAACCATATTGTAGACTGTGCAGAATTCCTGAGTGCGTTCTCCGATGAACATTCCAAGCTTGTGGGGAGGGATCCAGAATTCGCCCGAATTCTGACCGCCCGTGCAGAATGCTTCTCTGTCTGTGACGGCACATTTCCAGAAGCTTTTTACAAGGTCCAGCCACTTTTCATCTCCCGTGACCTCATACATTTTAGCAGCACCGTGTGCCCATGGGATACTTGCGTTTGCATGGCAGTTGGATAATGGGTCGCCGCTGTCGGCAAGCTTTTTGAAAATTGACGGGTGAGAATATCTCTCAGCCAAGGTGGAAAATTTTTCGTTTCCCGTAAGCTGATACAAGCCTGCCCATACCTCCAGCATACCGCCCTCTTCGCCGCTGTAAACGGCGTGGGGGTTTTTATTTTGCATATCCGAAGTCCAGTCAAGATACCAGTCGGCGGCATTGCTTAAAATAACGAGTGCCTTTTCGTTTTTGGCGTACATTGCACTGTGATAAAGTCCCAGCAGCGTTTTGTGCAGGGTGTACTGCGGCGACCAGATATATTCGTCCGTTTCAAGCATTTTGAAATATTTTTCGGGGACAGAGCCTATCCATTTCCCGCCGTTTTGCTTCTGACAGCGTTCAAGCTCGTCAATGATAATATCAAGCTTTGCTTTCAGCTCACGGTCGTTATTTTGGGCAATTAGCAGTGATGCGGCGGACAGCCAATGACCGAGAAAATGTCCCCTCAGCTGGCAGGTGGGCGACTCCCAGCCAAGGTGCATTTCGGAAACGTCCCTGTCGGTGCGTATGCAGGCTTCAAGATAGAAATTCTGCAAAAGATTTTCTGTTTTCAGCTCCATAAGATACGCCCTGTTTATGTCGGCACGTTCCTTGAAAAGTCCCGGAAGAAGATGTGCATTTTCAATATTTATTTGTTTTAGCATAGTATTTACCTCCGAATGATGATGTGCTAAAAATATTATAGCACATTATGATAAATTTGCAAGTAGACAAAGCGGGTGAAAGGGTGGAAAATTCTTTGTTTTTTCAAATAAAGCGTTTTGAAAATGCAGTTATTGAGTACGCACTGAATCGCTTCTGTTTTCTTGACAATTCTCATTTGAAGTTATGTAAATTATTTTGGCGTTTTGTCTACATATTGATGAAAGATTAGTATTATATTTCGCTAAGAAACAGCCGATAATTTTACACTTGAAAAAATCGGCGTGCCGTGGTAAAATGTTTAATATAGGAATATAAAAACTTTGGGGGCGTAAAATAGTGGACGAATTACAGCAATATCTGAAAAATTTTGATCCGCAAAAAATTACAATAGGAGATAACGACTGCAATCTGCTGCTTGTGGGATATGAGCAGAACAGTATTACCGAGATAAAAGTTATTCTCCTGACAGTCGGCTTGAACGAGATTTCCGAAGCAGGTACTGCTATCTCGGAACTCAGGCAAAAATATCTGGCAGACCCAACATTTAAAAATCTGTTTGACCGTGGAAAGCATTTGGCAAAGAGCACAAACATAAAGTTCGTTATGGCAGCTTATAAGACAGGCGATGCAAATACTATGACGGAAAGCGATATTGACGCTATGGTGTTTGCGGCAAAGCCCATATATCCCGATATGGAAGATGAGAAGCTGTACAGCAGCGATGAGTTTGTGGATTTCATTTATCGGACAATAGGCAGATCCTTTAATGACAGCGGAACTCTGAAAGCAAAAAACCGCCGAATAGCAGATGCGTTTCATTTGTGGAGCAGAACGAAATTATCCGCACATATTGTGAAACAGGATTTTGACATTCTCTATTACAATAACCGATATGTTATGATAGAAGTAAAACGTGCTCCGTCTAAAAAGGTCGAGGATTGGCAGCCTTATTATGATGACAAGAGAAATTATGACATTCAGTTTAAGATCTCACGGGCATTGAATGTTCCGTTTTTTACCCTGCATCATGTGGGCGGTAAATGCCGTGATAACACGAGGATAGGATTTTACTATATTCACAATGTGGATGCCAACGCTTCTGTCAGCGACTGGATAGTCTATGATAAGAAAATAGTTGCGGCAAATCAGCTTATCACCAAATTCGAGGAGGCACTTAATGGATAAACTGAATATGCACACACCCGACAAATCGGACGAGAATTTTCGAAAGCTTGCCGAACTGTTCCCGAATGCCGTTACGGAAACTATTGACCTAAAAACAGGTGAAACAGTCCGTGCCATAGATAAAGATGTTCTTATGCAGGAAATTTCCGCATCGGTGGTGGAAGGCAAGGACGAACGTTATCGTTTCACTTGGCCCGATAAAAACAAGTCTGTCCTGCTTGCAAATTCCCCTACTTCAAACACGCTTCGTCCCTGCCGTGAGGAAAGCGTTGACTTTGACAATACGGAAAATCTCTATATTGAGGGGGATAATCTGGAGGCGTTGAAGCTTTTGCGGGAAACCTATCTCGGGAAAATAAAAATGATTTACATAGACCCGCCTTATAACACGGGAAATGATTTTGTGTATAACGATAATTTTACGGAAAGCGTTGCTGAATATCTTGCTCACAGCGGACAGTCAGATGATGCAGGAAATCGTCTTTCTCAAAACACCGAAAGCAACGGACGTTTTCATACAAATTGGTTAAATATGATCTATCCCAGATTGAAATTAGCAAAAGATCTTCTTAAAGATGACGGAGCAATTTTTATCAGTATCGATGACCATGAGATCAAAAATCTGCTGAAGCTCTGCGATGAGATATTCGGTGAAAAAAACTTTATTGCGAATATTGTTTGGCAGAAAAAATATGCAGCGACAAATGATGCAAAAGGGTTTTCAACGACACATGATTATATCGTTGTTTACGCTAGAAATATCGACAGCTTCGACAGAAATCTTCTTCCCCGTACTGCTGAACAAAATGCACCGTACAAAAATGATGACGGAGATGGAAAAGGTTTATGGAGAAGCGATAATCTTCTTGTAAAATCATTTTCTCAGTCAGGTGTGTATCCTATTGTAAATCCAAATACCGGGAAAGAATACTATCCTCCCGAGGGCAGCTGTTGGCGTGCAAGTAAGGAAACTATGTCTGTCTGGCTGGCTGAAAACAGGATATATTTCGGGAAAAACGGGAAGGGTGCCCCACAGCTTAAACGCTATTTAAACGAAGTTCAGCAAGGAAGGGTGCCCATTACTTGGTGGGGATTTGATGAAGTCGGTCATAATGATGCTGCCAATAAAGAGGTAAAGACTTTGTTTGAAAGCAAGCCTCCGTTTGATACTCCAAAGCCTACAACGCTTATCAGGCAAATGCTTCTTATTGCATCAAAGCCCGATTCGATCATTCTTGATTTCTTCTCGGGCTCTGCAACGACCGCACATGCGGTCATGCAGCTTAATGCCGAGGAGAATGCGTCAAGAAAGTTTATTATGGTCCAGATACCCGAGCCTTGTTCGGCAGGAAGCAGCGGTTCAAAACAAGGTTATAAAAACATTTGCGAAATAGGCAAGGAACGCATAAGACGTGCAGGAGCGAAGATAATTCATAATTCACAATGCATAATGCATAATGCTGAATGCAAAATGACAAAATGCGAGAATTATGCATTATGCGTTAAGAATTCTGCATTAGATGTGGGTTTCCGTGTCCTCAAAGTTGACAGCACAAATATGAAAGACGTTTACTACGATCCCGCCGATTTTCAGCCCAATCTGCTTGACAGTCTTGCCGACAATATCAAGGAGGACAGAACCCCCGAAGACCTTCTGTTTCAGGTCATGCTTGACCTGGGCATTCTGCTGTCAAGCAAAATTAGCGAAAGCGAAATTGGCGGCAAAAAGGTGTTTAATGTTGAGGATAACTATCTTATCGCCTGCTTTGATGATGCGGTCACCGAGGAAGTTATAACCGAAATTGCAAAGCAGAAGCCGCACTATTTTGTTATGCGGGACAGTTCTATGGCAAGTGACAGCGTGGCTGCTAATTTTGAGCAGATTTTTGCGGCTTATTCGCCGGGGACTATTAGGAAGGTGCTGTGATATGGATATTACAGAAAAACTTGTCGATAAATCCAAGGAAGCCTTTATGATGGCTATCGAGGTGTATAATAAGCCGTCTATAAAGTATCGTGTAGAGGGATTCAGCTTTTTTATCTGCAATGCCTGGGAACTTATGCTGAAAGCACATATGATAAATACAATGGGCAATGACAGCATTTATTATAAGGACAATCCAAGCAGGACAATTACGCTTGAAAATTGCGTTAAAAAAGTATTTACTAATGACAAGGACCCTCTCAGAAAAAATCTTGAAAAAATAATTGAACTTAGAAATACGGGAACGCATTTTATAACAGAGGAATATGAAATGGTTTATATTCCTCTTTTTCAGGCAGCTGTTTTTAATTTTATTGAAAAAATGCAGGCTTTTCACAATGTTGATATGACGGAGATCATTCCACAGAATTTTCTGACTTTGACTGTAAGCTATAATGCATTAAATGCTGATGAAATTAGGGCGAAATATCCCATAGAAATTGCTGAAAGACTTATCGGCGTCAATGAGGAATTAAAGCCTGTTATAAATGAAAATAATGATCGTTTCGCAATTCGTGTTGACCATCATTATTATATTACAAAGGATAAAAACAGTGCGGCAACGCTTGTCAGAATTGATAATTCGGCTGATACATCTGTAAAAATATTAAAACAGATGCAAGACCCTAATGATACATATAAATACACAGCCAAAAAATGTTGTTCGGAGATCAATAGGCGATTGGAAAAGCTCAAAATAAATATTAAATTTAATATGTATCATTTTAATTTGTTTTGCAAATACTATGATATTAAGGGTAACAACAAGCTGTGCTATACATCAAAAATGTTCTCACAGCCGCAATACAGTTATTCATTGCAGACCATAGATTTTATAGTTGACGAAATAAAAAAAGACCCTGAAAATATAATTCAGAATCTTAAAGAAAGAATGCAAAAAAATAAGTCAACCCCAGGGGCAAAGGAATTCTAAGCGTAAACGCCTACTCCCATTCGGGAACCCAGCCGTAATCCTTCACGAGTTAACTTATTCATAGTATAGCATATGCAATGTGATTTGTCAATATTCAGAATTGCAATTTGTGCATAATAAACAAAACTCTGCCCCGAATTTGAAAGTGAAGTGAAAAAATGAATTTTAAATTCAAAGTACAGCAGTACCAGACCGACGCCGTAGACTCGGTAATAAAAGTATTCAGCGGACAAGGTTATCATAAGAACAGCGGATATATCCGTGACTTGGGAACAATGGAACGTCCTTCTGTCGTTCAGACAAGTTTTTTAGGTGATGACGAAGCCGACATTTACGATGATACAGGCTTTAAAAATGACGATATTGAGCTTACGGATAATCAGTTACTTGAAAATATCCAAAAGCTGCAAAGGGACAATAACATCAAAATATCTCGGGGGCTTGTAAAAGATTTAGGCAGATGCAGTCTTGATATTGAAATGGAAACGGGTACGGGCAAGACCTATGTTTACATAAAGACAATGTTCGAACTGAACAAGCGTTACGGCTGGACGAAATTTATCGTTGTTGTTCCGAGCATTGCTATCCGTGAGGGCGTAAAGAAATCATTTGAGATGACTTCCGACCATTTTATGGAGCATTACGGAAAACGTGCGAGATTTTTCGTGTATAACAGCTCAAATCTTACTCAGCTTGACAGCTTTTCCTCAGACGGCGGAATTAATGTGATGATAATCAATACGCAGGCATTTGCATCGTCGCTGAAAGAGGACGGAAAGAGCAAGGAAGCGAGAATTATCTATTCCAAGCGTGATGAGTTCGGTTCACGCAGACCGATTGACGTTATCAAGGCAAACAGACCTATCATTATCCTTGATGAACCGCAGAAAATGGGCGGTGCGGTAACGCAGAAGGCTCTTGCGAATTTCAATCCTCTGTTTACGCTGAATTATTCCGCAACACATAAGAACGAGCATAATATGGTCTATGTTCTTGATGCGTTGGAAGCGTATAATCAGCGGCTTGTAAAGAAGATAGAGGTCAAGGGATTTGAGGTGAAAAATTTTCGTGGAACGGACAGTTATCTGTTCCTTGAGGAAATTGTTATCAGCCCGAAAAAGCCGCCTATGGCAAGAATTGAACTGGAAATAGGTTATAACAAGTCTATCAACCGTGAAACTCGAATTGTGGGCGTTGGTGATGACCTTTTTTACATTTCAAAAGAAATGGAACAGTACAAGGGCTATACCGTTTCGGAGATAGACCCTATGGCACGGACGGTCACATTCACTAACGGTGAAAGCATAAGCGTCAGCGAGGTCAAGGGCGATGTTTCCGAAAAGGATATGCGGCGTATTCAGATAAGGGAAACTATTCTTTCTCATTTTGAAAAGGAAGAAAAGCTGTTTGAAATGGGGATAAAGTGCCTGTCACTTTTCTTTATTGATGAGGTCGCAAAGTATCGTCAATACGATGAAAACGGTGATGAAGTTTTGGGCGAATACGGCGTTATTTTCGAGGAGGAATACAACAGTATTCTGAATGAAAAGCTTACACTTGAAGATACACCCTATCAAAAATATCTCCGTGAAATGTGCAGCGATGAAAAGGCTGTTCACAAGGGATATTTCAGCATTGACAAAAAAACGGGACACAGCGTTGACAGTCAGCTCAAACGTGGAAGCGAGTTTTCCGATGATATTTCGGCGTATGACCTTATCCTTAAAAACAAGGAGCGTCTGCTTAGCTTTGACGAGCCTACACGTTTCATTTTCTCACATTCCGCACTTCGTGAGGGCTGGGACAATCCGAATGTATTTCAGATATGCACATTGAAGCACTCCGACAATCAAACGGCAAAACGTCAGGAAGTGGGTCGGGGACTCCGCCTTTGCGTAAATCAAAGCGGAAATCGTATGGACAGGGAAACTCTCGGTGATACAGTCCATAATGTAAATATGCTTACTGTAATTGCCAGCGAAAGCTACAAGGATTTTGTAAGCGATTTGCAGTCGGATATTAAGAAAGAATTGTATGACAGACCGACTAAGGCGACTGTCGAATACTTCGAGGGCAAGACTGTTATGTCGGGCGATGAAGCCGTTGTTATTGACAAGACACAGGCGAAAATCATTCATCATTACTTGTCAAAAAATGATTATATCGACAATAATGACAATGTTACCGACAAGTACAGAACGGACTTGGCGAATAACGCTCTTGCGGCTGTTCCCGAGGAGATAAAGGATATTTCCGAGGGCGTTCACAAGCTTGTTCAGGCTGTATTTGATGAAAGCGTTCTCAAGGATATGATCGCAGACGGACGTGAAACAAAGGTCAAGGACAATCCTCTTAATGATAATTTCCACAAGGCTGAATTTCAGAAGCTTTGGGGATATATTAATCACAAATATGCTTACACCGTTGATTTTGACAGCAATGAACTGATACAAAAGGCGGCTGCATATATCAACGAAAAGCTGAATGTTTCCGAGCTGCTTTACACAACAACCGTAGGACAGCAGAAAAGAAATATGAACGAATACGAGGTTGACAGGGGAGCGTCCTTCGGCGGTGAAAAGACAAGAACTCAGACACTCAGACACGCCGAAACAAGCAGGATAAAATATGACCTTGTGGGAAAAATTGCAGAGGGAACCGTTCTTACACGAAGAACGGTTACGGCAATTTTAAAAGCGATATATCCCGAAAAGCTGTATATGTTCGGGAACAATCCCGAGGAATTTATTTCAAAGGTGACACGGCTTATCAACGAGCAGAAAGCCACAATGATTGTTGAGCATATCACATACACCGAAAGCTCCGAGGAACCGTACGACAGCACCATTTTTACCGCACAGAAAAATTCTCAGGGCATTGACAAGGCGTTTGCGGCGAAAAAGGCTGTTCAGGATTATGTTTTCACAGACGGTACAGCCGAGGAGAGCGTTGAGCGGAGATTTGTTCGTGAGCTGGACAAGGCTGACGAGGTTTGCGTATATGCAAAGCTGCCGAGGGGATTTGCTATTCCCACACCCGTCGGAAATTACTCTCCCGACTGGGCAATAGCGTTTTATGAGGGCAAGGTCAAGCACATTTTCTTTATTGCCGAAACAAAAGGCACAATGGAAAGTCTGGACCTCCGTCCCATTGAGCAGGCGAAAATTTCCTGTGCTAAAAAGCTGTTTAATGATATTTCGACGGGCAATGTGAGATATGATGCGGTGGACAGCTATCAGAGCCTTTTGGATATTGTTATGAAGTGATGCGATAAAAATGCAGTCGTGGGTGAACCTCGGCTGCATTTTTTTGTTGGTCATAAAACCAAGGAAATCAATTTCAAAAAATGTTCTGCTAAGTTTTGTGTTCTGACGCAAAAAATCTATGACCACTGCTTTCACCCGCCTCCTTGCGTCGGCGGGGCAAAAAATGCGGTCGGGGGTTAACCCCGACCGCATTTTTTGCGGCACCGCACACTGTGTCGGGTTCCGATGATTTTGATGTTGTAATTGGATTTGTTGCTTTACTGTTTCTTTTGTGTGCGGTGCCTTTTTATATTTGGAAGTTTTTGCGTTTTGCTGTTGGTTAAGTGTGACTTGTTAATGACTGGAAAGGGTGTTTCGCACGTTGCGACGTGCGACAAGGGTGGCTCTGCCCCCCTTGACCCCCTGCAGCCTTTAGAAAAGGCTGGCGAAACTTTTTACTTTTGGCTTTCGGTGTCACAAAATCGGATTTTGTTGACAATTTTTGCGGTATATGGTATAATTATCATAATTGGGGGAAGTGTTTCCTTAGTCTTTATGTAAGGGATGATATTTTATGAAAGCGAAGATCACAAATATAGTTTCTCTTTATGATAAAAAAGAGGAATGCAGCAAAATTACATGTTTTGCAGTGGGTGAGCAGGACGGAAAAAACTATCGCTTTGATGAAAGAAACACAGGCGGTATCCCGATCGAAAGCTTTGTGAAAGGTCAGGAGATCAGGATAGTTCAGTCATTTGCCACAAAAGACGGCGTTAATATTGCAATGGCTGTTGAACTGAATGAGCCTGCTGTAACAAGATCTATCCCCCAAAAAGACAGAACGGAAATTGAAGATTATTTAATATCCCTTTTCAAAGAAAGAAATTCCGATGAGCTTGATATGGCAATGATCGCCGGCAAGCTGAATGATATGGGGTATTCATACAAAAAATACGGGTACGAAAAGTGCCTGAGCTTCCTTATGGAATTCGATAATATTATGACGAAAAAGGAAGTAAAGCTGAATAACAGCACATACTATCGTTTCGTCAGGGCTAAAAGTGATTATCACGAGCCTGTTTCAAAGCTTATCAAGGAAGTGTTTGACGAGCATGAGGCGGTAGAGCTGGATATAGCTATTGTTGCGGCAAAAATAAATCATTCTCCCTATCTGTACAAAAATTACGGTTACACCAAATTTTCCGCTTTTCTTGAGGAATTTTCCGATCTGGTCAGCATAGAGCCTGTGGATATTGATGGAAATATTCAGCTGAAGGTCAAGCTGCTCTCCGGTTCTTCCGCAAGTGTTCCCGCCGAGAATGCCGACCGTATCACACGGAAATATGTGAATAAATTCTGCTTCTGCCCTGCTTCGGGAAATCTGCTCAGGCAGGCAAGGGAGCTTCGGGGGGACGAAACTCTCAGTCAGGCGGAATGGGCAAGCCGCCGCACCTCTGCCCTTGCACAATGCCTTATCGGGCTTAACGGCGGCATGCTGGATGACAGCAAAAGCGATACGCCCAAAATGGCTTTTTTCACGGGAATGAAAACTCCGTTGGAGCAGGACATTTACGGCATTTTATCGAAAAATACCAACGAGGGAGCTATTCAGGATTGGATATGCTCTGCTTTGTCGTTTCCGGGGCAGGACAGCGAGGATGGACGCTGGCTTTGCGATGCATTCGGTCTGGATTCTCAGGCGTCCTACGGCGAAGAAAGGACTAAGACTGCCGCTGCGTTGTCAATGGCTTTGGAAACGGTCAGGAGAGCACAGTCCGAGCTGATGGCTGCATATTCCGATTTGCAGAATGCTGTGGACGGCGGAAGTGCTGTTCCCGAAAATGCTGCTGCTGCCGTTACGGAATATATAAACGGCTGGAATGAGATGAAAGGCATACTTGATTCTGCTGACGCCGAATTTGACGAGTTCCCTTCGAGCATCGATGCTGTGCAAAAGTTTCTGGACGACCTGAATGACGCTAACAAGGTACAGGAAAAGTTCGATCAGAAATTCGGTGAGCTGGCACAAGAGGTCTGGACCTTTATGGAGGATAATATGCTCTGTCCCGAAAATCTGGCGGACAGGGATATTGCTCTGTGCAAACAGCTGCTCCGTCAGAATATCAGCGATCAGATGACCGAACGTCTGAAAAAGCTGCTTCACCCGTATCAGGCTATTATGACTCTGCGTTCCTTTGACCCGCTTGCAAGGGGAGTTCTGGGCGATTTGGAATATACTGCTATGGACGCAATAAATGAGCATTTCGGTTCATCGCTCAAGCCTGTGCAGCTCAAGCATTCTATCTGCAATAAAGATATTGATATGGACTTTTTGGGACTTATCCCCGAGATAGTTTCCCTTATAAATCAGCTGGAAAGCAAAAATAAAAAGCCGAAAATGAAGATGGCTGTGCCCGATGATGAAGCTATACTCAATGCTGCTCTGAACGGCGAAATATGGAACATTGACAATACCGCATTCGGGCTGCCGAACGCTTTTGAGGAATCGGTTATGCTGGGCGATGCGGGAACGGTTTACGAGCTGATAAACGATGCCGCTGCCATGCAGGCGTTGGGGTATGACAGCGAAAATATCGGCGTTTTATGCGATAATTTACAGAAGCTTCAGCTTACCTCCGATGTAACTCCGCTTCACGCTGCGGAGCGGCTTAAATCGGTCATAGGAATATCAAGCAGGCTTATCGACCGCTGCCTGCTGCTTGGTATGGCACAGCATGAGGACGGTGCTGCGGAAGCTCTCATAAAGCATTATATTGACACAAACCGTTATGAGCTTGCGGGAAAGCTGTTCAACATATCTGCCGACAATATCCCCACAGAAAGCCGAAGAGAACTGATGCTGACGCTTCTTTCATTCGGATATGTTTCTCTTACAGAGTCAATTCAAAGGGACGTTCCCGCTTTGCTGACAGATGAGGGCATCTCAATTGTCAGGTCAATGCAGTGTGACGAGCATTTACAGAATACCCTGACAACGCTTTATGAAAATATCAAGCCGACGCTTGTTCATCATATTGTTCACCTCAGTCCCGAACTGCAAAACTACATTTTAAGACCGGAAAATCTCAGCGAGGCTGCAAAGTATTTCCCCGAATTGTCGGAAAACGTGGTTTCCGATATACTCAGGCAGAACAAATACGCCCGTGGCAGCACGCCGCTTCAGGTCGCTGAGAGGATATATGCGTTCATCGGAAATTGGGGCGATCTGGCATTTCAGTTTGCTGTGTTATCCGAAAATACTGCCGAAAGACAGGCCTTCCTGTTTGAGCTGTATTACGATAAAAATGATGACAGAAAAATGCTTGGGTTCCTTTCGGAAAATCCCGAACTGAGGGACGAACATTTCTCTTATTATATCGACCTGTTATTTAAAAACGGCGAATACGCTCGGGTGTGCGATGCGGCAGGCGAAAACCGTGAGCTTTCCGCACGGGGCACTATGCAGGTGATAATTTCCATGCTTATGTGCGGACAGAGCATTTCGCATCTGCCCGAATTTGATGCTGCTTCGGCTGTTGATGATGCGGATATTTTGCTTGAATTGGCGGCGAAGCTTGCCGATAATAACAAGCTTTTGCATACGGAGCTTTTAAAGAGAGTATTCCCCTCTGCTTTGAAAAAATTAAATGCTGCCGAATTGGAACAGCTGGTTTCCGCAAACGGTGCAGTCAGCAAAGATGAACTGTACAAGACAGCATCGGAGATGACAGAATGCTGTCCCGAACTGTCCATATACTGCGGAAATCTTTTGAATATCACGGATTTTGCATTGCTCAAGGCTTCTTATCTTGAAGATAAATTCAATATGATGAAGGAGTCGGGCATTGAAGCACAGCACGGCCTTGCGAGAGAGCTTCAAATTCTTGACCCCGAAAAATACTCCGAGCTTTCCGAAGATTTTATGCAGCTTCGGATAACGGAGCTGTTGGAGCGGGACGAGCTTCCCGCCGAAAAAGCACAGAAGCTCAGCGAACTGTTAAGCAGCAATGTTATCCCGCCGCTTGTGCTTGATACGCTTGTTGAGCAGCTTGACGAGCATGAGATAATTTTCTGTCCGCCGCTGTACAGTCAGCTTTTTTCAATGCTGGAGAACAATGAAAAAACTGCTGTAAACTGTCTGCGTTCGGCTTATAGATATAAGGATAACGGAGATGATGAATTCCGCATTTTCATTTGCAAAAAGTGCATTTCATTTGAAAAGAAAGGGCTTCTTCCCGATGATTTCCTGATAGAATGCGAAGCACTTCTTTTGCAGATGCCCGACGTGATGCGGGACGCCGATGCTTATGGGTGCATTTTGCATATTGAGGAGAAAAGGGGACGCAAGGCGTTTGCGGACTTTGTGCGGTGCATGAATGCGTATTATCAGCCTGTGGACGATAATTTTGCTGTCAAGGCTGAGGCAGCGGCTTCCGAGCTGAGCCTTCTGTGCGATGTGCTGGAAAGCAGCGATACCGACATTCATGATTATCTTGCTTTTTGTGCCGCTTTTGTCGGAACTCTCGGCAACGGTACGGAAAATAATCCCGAAAAGGATAATTCCGATACGGAAAGCATTTTGCACGGACTTTATCTTCACAGCACCGATGCGGACGCTTGGGACGCATTTGAAAAGCTTATCCCGCAGGAACGTGTCAAGGCACACGCTTATGCGTTGTATTACTATGCACTGTATCTGGGAAAAGCAGCTGATACCGACGATATGTGGTGGGTAGAAAAGAGCAGCACGGGCAGTTCAAACGGCAAGGCAAATTCCGCATGGGAAAGATGCGTTTTATACTGCATTGCGGAAAATCAGGACGCACTGTTCTTCCTTGCAATACAAACATGGCTTCGGAATATTAACAATTACTATAAAAATACGCTGCCATGGTATTCGATGAAGCCTTATATGGAAACTCTTCAGAATATCCTTGTGTCCAGCGACCCTATCTTCCAGGGCGACAGGGCACAGAAGATAGATTTTCCATATTGTCCCTCAGAAACGGCAGCCGTTCTCATCATTGAATTGATAGCCGTATTCAAGAGGATAGATCAAAATAAGACAAATCAGATAAGCGGCGATGATAATCACAATATCCTTAGAGTGATTGTCGAGCTGGGTCTGAGAATGAACTGCGAAACCATACTGCTTGAACAGCTCAGTACCGAGCTTATGGGGTCTTATGTCAATCTGGGGCTTGTGCTGATATGCAGGCTGCTGCTCAGCGGAAAGCTTTCCTTTGTTATGCCGTTTTTGCAGAGCTTCGCAAATTCATCGATCAGAGAATACAGCTATCCTCATCTGGTCAAGCAGCTTGCATCTATGCAGACTGAGGAGGATCTGGAAAGCTGGCTGAGCGATGAAGCAAACAGGGCGACCCTGCGGTTTATCCTGCCCAACGGAAACAGTCCCGATCTGCTCAGGCTTCAAACGCTGGTAATGTCAAGCTACAGCGGAGATGCGGCAAACAGAGAGGTTTGTGCGGCGGTAATAGAACGTCTGCTGGACTGCTATCCCAGAGATGTTATGTGCTACAAATCCCTTTTCATCATATGCAAGGAGGAGCCCGGCTCTAATCTTGCACGCATTCATCGTGCATTGGTCGGTCTGTTCAAGTTTTATACTTCCCGAGGTTATTTCACAAGAACACGGGACGATATAATCGCACTGATAGTTGTCCTCCGTCATACCATGGAGGCAATGGGCTGCACAAACCCCGAATGGGAGTCTGTAACCGAACTCATCCGTGGATATTATCAGCCCGGCAATAACTGTTCCCTTGATGAAACGGTCAGCCGTATAAATCAGCTTTCCAATGAAGTAAAGAGCCTTTTTGTCGGTATTGACAGCGAATCGGATGATTTCAGCCTGCTGATACATTCGCTTCTCGGTGCTGTCACGGGAAACTGGCAGCTGTTTATCAGCGAGGCATTTAAACGCCGTATACCGAATTGGATCCATACCTATCGGGTGGACAAGTATGCCACATGGGGCCTTCTCAGAGGACTTCTTCGTGTATGGAGCAGCCTTCCTTCGGCAGAGGAGCAGGCTGAATTCGTGAAATGGGCTCAGAGCGGCATAGAACCGTCAGGTAAAAAAACCGCCGCAGAACGTGTGCTCAATCATCTGTATAATCTGGCTACAAAGATAAATGCGGATTCGGTAAACTGGAGCATGCTTCGTCTGCCATGGGAGGAGCATCTTGTCTGCCTTGGAAATCTGAAGGACATTAACAGCCCCGAAAAGAACTGCTGTTACAAGCTGATGATGAGCGAGCGTCCCAAGGGTGCGTCCGCAAGGGACAGCTTCTCTATTATGATGCGGCTTGCTCAGGACAATATGAAGATACAGCTTTTGTCGGGAAATGCAAGAGATTGGTTCCGCAAGGGCGACTATGAGCTGGCAGCGGCAGCGTATGAGGCACTTGACGTCACTAATGCCTATACCATACTGAAATTTACAGGGGGCTATATAACCCCCGAGATCAGAAACGAATACAATGAAATAAATGAAACATGGATGCGTATCTCCTATGTTTTTGCGGGAATGGACCTTGGCAGCAAGAACTGCTCACAGCATTCCTGCATGAATATGATGACCGCATTGCTCAATGAAGGATATGCAAAATATTTTGACCGCCTCAGCACCTATTTCAAGGGAATAAATTTACGGCTCTTTATTGCGGTAAGAAAGATACTTTCCAATAATATCGGTGAAGAGGAAATGTTAGATATGGTGTCGGAATTCCGCACGGATACGGAGCGTTCCGCACTGATAGCATTTCTGCGGTTCCTGCTAAGCAAGGACAGGGCAAACAATTACCTGTTCCTCTCCGACCCGGATAATATAGAGGGTCTTACCCGTCGTCTGACGATGCTGTCGGAAGCACAGGGTGCCCATAAGAAGGATAACTACTGGATACCTCTTTGTGTCCGTCCGTCTGCATCGCTGTTCCCGTCGATAGATCTTAAAAATCTCGAAAATGAATCAACGGAGCATGCAAACCGTGTGACTGCCGAAATAAACAAATCGGAGGGTCTTGTGCCGTTTTTCATTTCGGAGGCGGAGAAATTCTGCGGGGAAGATATAAGCGGACTTTCCATGCAGGAGCTGTTAAATGAGTACAATAAGCTGTCGGCTTATTCGGATAACGACCACAGCAAGCGTTTGAAGCTGTCCGCACAGATATATTTGCTGTGCATCGGAAATGATGACGAAAAGGCGGGGACAGAGCACGCTATCGTTCAGTTCGGCATCAATTATTACTATTATAACCGCAACCGCATCAGTACAAGTGAAAATCCCGAGTATGAAAAGAGCAGAGTCCACAAAACTATGCTGGATATGGCTGTTTACGGTCTGAACACGCCCAAGATAAGCACGGAAGTGATAGATGTTATCCCCATATGGTTCCAGTACAGCATCAGGGGCTTTTCAAATATTGACAGCCTGCTGGAGGATTTCTCGCTTAATCGTGTTGGCTATACGGCGGCGGCAAAGCTTCTTTCGGATACGGAATATTCAAATGCTGCCAACGGACTTATCGAAGTCCTCAACAGCCTTCTGGCTGCTGCCAACAAGCTGGGAACAAAAACCGCCGACATAAGAAGCTATCAGACCGCACAGTCAAGGCTGAGTGAGGTCGCATCGACCAAGGAAATGAACTGGACAGAAATGCTGGCTGCATTAAACGAAATGTTCAGACAAGCCATCAACAAGCTGGATCAGCGTCCGTCCTTGAAGGTAACGCTGTTCAACGAGAAAAACGGACTGCAAAATGACGGCTTATACGGCGAGATAGAAAATACGGGCAGAGCTTCCGCAAGTCATCTGGAGATACAGGCTGCATTCCCAACAAACGAAAATCAGCCGCTGAGTGCCCTCTATCAGCTGTCCTCACTCAAGCCCAATGAACACGCTGCTTTTGAAATTAGCTACCGAACTTCCGATGATATGGAAAAGCTTGAGTACATTCTCGACCTCAGCTATAACGACAATGAATCCCGCCTTACGGCTGAACCTATTCACGGCGTACTGACGCTTGCTTCAAATGTCAAGGCACCGTCCGTTCCTCAGTTTAATACTCATCAGGCAAGCAAATTTACCGTTGATGAAAACGGTGAGATAGTCAGCCGTGATTTCAAGGGCAGAAAATCCGAGATAAAGAGCCTTACCGACCTGCTGGAGGGAGATGATTTCTCCTTATACAAAAGTGCCATCGTTCAGGGCATAAAGCGTTCGGGAAAATCGTCGCTGCTGAACTATCTTCGTGAATATATCCGTGCTAAGAAAAGCGACAATACCATTCACGTTTTCTGCGACTGTCAGGGCATGACAAGACCGTTTATATACAAAGCGTTTATCAAGAATGTTCTGGACGAGCTTCCTCTGGAATATCCCAAGGTGCTTTCCCATCCCGATTGGGCAGGGTTTGTTTCCCGCTGGAGATTGCAGAAGGACGAAACAGACCGTGAGCCTGAGGAACTGAGCCTGTTCTACCGTCAGCTGCACGGTATGCTTGACGGAAAGGGCTTGTATGTTATCATTGATGAGTTCGATGCACTTCTGGACGGCGTAGGCACGGAAACAGGCCATGATGTGCTGCTGCGTTCTTTAAGAAGCTTACAGCAAAATCCCGACTGTGCAAAGGCTGTTCATATGGTCATCTGCGGTTCAAATAATCTGCTTCGCTATAACCGAACGGGAAGTGCTCTCAATCAGATGTTCCAGAGCTATGAGGTCATTCCCGTGGGTCAGATGCTCATCTCGGATATTGAAGAAATGATAATGGACCTTATAAACAGCAATCCGTTTATCCATTTTGCGGAGGACAGCGGCAGCAGAATATCTCCCTCCATTCAGTGGATAGAGCGTTACACGGGCGGTCTGGTATGGTATACAAGGCTGCTTGTGAACGGAGCGATAAAAGCGGTTATCGCCGATAACCGTGACTGCATCTATCCCAGCGATATTTGCAGAGCATTTAACGGCATATGCAATTTCGATACCTGCCGACAGCTCATAGAGGGCTGCGGCGACGATGAAAAGCTGGTGCTGGACGCTATGCAGACACTCTCCAAGAGAGCAGGCAGCTATGTTTCCGTAGACAGCCTGATGCAGCTGCTGGGACAGTACCTGACAGCCGAGCAGGTGAAGAATGCCCTGTCTGTATTGACCGACACCCTTGCACTTCTGGAGCAGAAATATCAGGACGTGCGGAGCTATCGTTTCCGTATCGAGCTTTACCGCCGATATTTCCGAACAGCCGATAATCATCTGCCGCATATGTTTAATGACCCTAATGTATCCGACAGTCAGACAGGCGGCGACTGCTTTACCATCAATATAGCAAGTGCTTCAAATATTCGGACAGTAGACAGCGACAGTGAGTTTGACAGCATATAGTTTCGGAGATATAAGCTGTAATATTTTTTGAAAGGGATCGTGTATATTTATGTATAACAGGTACCATGGAACAAATCCTGCTCTTACCGCAGCCGAGGATATGTACGGCCGTGAAGAGGCGTTTGCCGAATTGGAGGATCATATCAGGAACCGAAGAAGCGTTGTTGTAATGGGTGTGGAAGGCGTAGGAAAAAGCTCTCTGCTAAACTGTTACTTTAACCTGAAATACCGTCAGAAAATGGCATCCGAACGCCGTATTCTGATAAGAGTTACCGATTTCCCGCTGGATAAGGATACCGACGGCATATATCAGTATCTGGCGGAGGGAGTGCTTCATGCCGTAGATGCACTTGACCAGGAGCCAACGCAGGATATTTACAAAAAGCTGAAGGAAAAGTGCATCGGGATAATGAACGAATGCCGTGATACAGCGTCACGGTTTCAGCAGGTCTGCGAGATCATTCAGGAGTATGACTATTTCATTATGCTGGTCATTGACGGCTTTGAACGGTTTGTGTCATCTCCGCAGGTCAAAATGGAGCATCATAATCTGATGAACACTCTTATCTCGAAAAATCTCAGCTTTGTGGTTGCCACAAATTTTGATTTCAATCAGGATTCATTGCCCGAAACGGTGTCGGGTTCGTTCCTGCTTATGAAGTTTGCGGGAAATGAAGTCAAGCTGAAGGGCTTGTCGGAGCAAAGCTGTTCACAGCTTTTGGATAACGGAGATTTCACCCCCGAGGAGATCCATCAGATGTGGATACTTTCGGGCGGTATTCCCGCCTTGCTGAGGAGAGCGGCAGAGCACGCATTTTTGCATAAGCAGGACGGTAATATCGTCTGGATGGATATTCTCAAGGAAACATATTCCGACGTTCAGCCGCTGCTTGCGAGATGGTGCAAGCTGCTGTCAGCCAATCAGGTCCGTGTTTTAAATGAATTGGCAAACGGGGATTCCAAAATAGGCGTTTCCTTTGAGGACGCTGCTTTGGATCTGGCGGCAAAAACTCTTGTTGACCGTGGGCTTTTGAGCAATCCCATAGAATCAGGCTCTCTCCGCACCATTTCGGGACTTTATAAATTCAGCACGCCTATCCTGAAATATTACTGCAAGGAGAATACGCTGCATGCGGAAAGCATTTCGTCTTTTCAGGCTGAACAGGACGCCGTGCGGGTCAAGGATGCTTTGGTTTCCACATTGGAGGACCCTGAGATAAGCGAAGAAAAGATCATTGAAATGTATATGGAGATCGCAGACAGCCGCAAATTGCCGAAGCCTATTGATTTTAACGAGGAACTGAGCGATCTGGTCTTGCAGGAATATGAATTGCGGCGGGGATTATTCGATCAGCTGGACCCCGAGGTCCGTGACTTTATCGCAAACGGCATCAGAGTCGAACGTACCTTGGCGGAAATTGACCTGCTTGACTTTTCGCCGTCTTACATTTCATTTGCAAAGGCTGCCGAGGTGCATCTTAACAAGACCCTTGTGCCCGTACTAAAAAAGATCTCGCCCCATGAAATAATAACTGTCAACGGGCGTTCACAGGATCTGTGCGATTCGGGACACTTGATGCTGGGGTCGATAAAAAACGTTCTTGCACGCAGTTACAGCGGCACGGGTGGAAAGTTCACTGCAAATGCGGGACGTTTTTGCCTGCAAAATCTCGGCGGATTTCCCGAAACATGGTGGCTCAGTATCTTAAAGGATATTGACAAGATAAAAACCACACGAAATGATATGCCTCATTCAAAATTCCTTTCGGGCAAGGACGGCAAAGAATTTCTGAAAACGCTGTTCGGCGGCGATAAATGTGTTTTCCTTCGCTGTCAGGAGCTGTTTGATACGGCAGTGCAGAAGGGAATTTTGTAAGAAAACAATAGATATTTCAAGGAGTGATAAAGAATGTTTCAAGTTGGACAGATAATCAACGATACATATCACATACAGGAGGTGGCAGCCTCAAGCTCCGGAGGTGTGGTATACAAAGCATATCATAAGCAGATGCAGAAAAGAGTTGCGGTAAAGCTTCTCAAAGGCGTAACAAGCATTGGTGCATATGCGGATATTCTTAAAAATCTTAACAATGCATATCTTCCTAAGGTCATAGACTTCTTTACGGAAAACAATGAAGTTTATATGGTAATGGAATATATAGACGGCAATAATTTTGAATATCTGATAGGCAGCGGAAAAACGTTTGATGAGAAAAGCGTGCTCAAATATGCACAGCAGCTTTGCGATGCGGTCAATTATCTTCACTGTCAAAAGCCGCCTATCATTCACGGCAGAATAACGCCGTCAAACATAATGCTGACCGATAACGATAACATATGTCTGATAGATTACAATGTCGATACGGTGACGGGTCAGGACAGCGGCAATTCATTCTCGGAGATAGGAACAGATATAAACGGTATAGGAGCGTCCCTGCATTATATTTTAACGGGAAGGCTTCCTCAAAACGGCGTCCCCGATTTCACGGGAGCAAAGGTTTCGGGGAAACTGAAAGCTGTTATAACAAAAGCCATTTCACAGGACGCCGGCAAAAGGTATTCGACTGTATATGATTTGAAAAATGCCATTATCAACGCCGGAAAGAAAAGCCTTGATCTTGTTCGGGTATTTGCAATAGTGCTTGTTGTATTTGCAATAATATTCGCAAGGGGAATACTTGCGGCAACACAAAAAACAAAGCCGAACAACGAAATGCGTCCTCCCGAAGAACTGGTCGCATCCATTAAAACGGACGACGATAATGATGATATTCTGTCCGAAACGGATATACCCGGAACTATCGAAACCGAGGCACATTCAATTACAATGGCAGGATATACCGAAGCTGAAACTACCGAAGTCCCCGAAACCACCACCACTGAGGAGTCAACGGTAACTGCCGCACCTGAGGAAACAACAAAAGAATCCGAAACGACCACTACTGCCAAGACCACAAAGGAAACGGAAACGACAAAGGAATCAACCGCCCCCAAGGTTACAACGACCGCTGAAACCACCACTGCCAAGATAACAACGACCGCTGAAACCACCACTTCCAAGGTGACAACAACGGAAGAAACCACCACTACTACCAAGGCAGCATCTTCCGAAAAGAAATACGGAAAGGACAGTGAATATGTATATGCAAAGGGTGATCTTCCGGCGGTAAAAGATCCCAACCGCAATTATTTTATTGTAAATACGGGATATTTAGGTTCATATGAAAAAGTTTATATGGAAGTAGGCTATTTGAGCAATAATAAGATCGTATCTATCGGTGTTGTCGATTCCGCATATACCGGAACAAAGCTTATTGATTCGGTAGGTACAACGAATTTTACCCGTAATGTAATAATGGATCTCAACTCCAAATGGCTGCTTTTTGACGGCAAGGTAGTTCCGGCTTATGATGTGGACGACCGTTGGGTCGCTGTGCCATGTCATATAAATGGCGAAAAAGATGAATACTGGATGTATTATGAAATATCTCCAAGCGGTGCCGCAACACAAAAGGTTGCCGTTAATGCCAATACGGAGGAACAGCTTACTCAGCCTATCAAGGAGGTTAAATTCAGAAATTACTGTTATACGAAGGACGGCAAGGACGATGGCTGGTACACTTTTACCCGTGATAACTGGAGTTACAGCTCCAAAACAAAAGTATCAGTTGGGAATATCCACGGAGAATTTGTTTATCGTTACATATTTACAGACAGAGAAGGCAACGAAATAACCACCGATTTCATTTATATAAATCTTGAATAAGGCAGGCAGAGTTTTTATTCGGCTTTGAAAGATGCTGTGATGCTCTGCAATATCTGCTTTTGATGTCGGCAGCATATCCATTGTCCGTACTTTTGGACAATGGATATGCTATAATTATACTAGGCTCTATTGCAAAATTATCAATTTTGCAATAGCTCGGCAATTTTATTGCCGAGCGGCGGCTTCGCCGCCAAGAGCCGCCGTTCATACTGCCCTCGCAAAGCCTATGGCTTTGCAGCCGCCTTTGGCGGAATTGCAAACAACTGCATTGTTTGCAATAGAGGGCAGTATATAATAGAAACAATGAAGGGAATGTTTTTATGTCCGACAAGGCAAGATACGGCAATCAGAAGCTAAAGCTTTTGTATCTTTATAAGATACTTTTTGAGATGACAGACGAAAATCACCCGCTGACTATGCCCGAGCTTATCGCACAGCTGGAAAGCTATGGCATAACGGCAGAGCGAAAAACGCTGTATGACGATATAAACGCACTGAGGGCATTCGGCGTTGATATTATATCGGGCAGGGGCAGCAATTCGGGCTATCGGCTTGTTAACAGGGAATTTCAGCTGGCGGAGCTTAATCTGCTTGCCAATGCGGTATCGTCATCAAAATTTCTTACGGAAAAGAAGTCAAAGGAGCTTTTGACGAAAATAAGCACGCTTACAAGCAGGAATGAGGCTCAGCAGCTTCAAAGGGAAGTGTATATGGCAAACCGTCCCAAGGCGGTGAATGAGAGGATATATTACAATGTTGATACCATTTACAGAGCTTTGGCGGCAAAGAAGAAGATAGCATTCAGGCTGTTCGATTATGATATGCACAAGAAGATAGTCTACCGTGAGGGCATACGCTTTTGTTCGCCTTATGCTATGGCATGGAATGAGGAGCGGTATTATCTGCTGGCGTATTATGATAAATATGACGGAATATCACATTTTCGTGTGGACAGAATGGAGCAGGTGCAGATAGTTGATGAGCCTGTGGAAAAGCCGCCCGAGGATTTTTCCGTTCCCGAATATTTGTCGTCGTCGTTTTCAATGTTCAGCGGCGATGCGGAGGACGTAAGGCTCAGGTTTGACAAGTCCCTTGTAAATCCCGTTTTAGACCGCTTCGGGCAGGGAGTTTCCATCTATCCCCACGATGAGGAGCATTTTGATATAGTTGTAAAGATTAAAACGGAGCATCCTCAGCCGTTTTTTGCATGGCTTTTTAAATTCGGGAATTTAGTGCGGATAATCGAGCCTGTGCATTTGCGGGAAAAATATCTCGCTGAGCTAAAGGCGGCAGCAGAATGCATTGAGGAAAATGATCGGTATTGAACGGCTTTGCGGCGGAATCAGTCTATCTATCCTGATTAGGAAATAGTAAAAAACAACGGTTGCTCCTTTGTCAATTTCAAAGGAACAACCGATTTTTTTAGAAAAACAAATTGAAAAGTCCCAGAACAAATCCGATGACCGCACCCAGCCAGACGATGGCGTCCAGCTCCTTTTTCATGACCGAAAGTGTCAGCTGCTCAATTTCCAGCATATCCATGGAATTTATCTTGTTCTCGATTATCTCGGGGATATTTATCTTTTCCATAACGCCGCTGAGCTTGGTTTCAACCACCATTCGGTAAATTTTCAGAACCATTCCCTTAATGTCCGCACCACGGTTTTCGGCAGATGCTACCAGCGAACCCGCAGGCTTTTCCATAAACTTGAACACCTCGTCCCGAACACGGGGCTTGACCATTTCCTCTCCGTGCTCGGCAATATGAGAGTCCACCGCCGCCGCAATATGCGTTGAAAGGCTGTCCAGAACGCTGTCCGAAAGCATCATCGCAAACATTGTCCCCTGAAGCTTCTCTTTCAAAGCCGAAGCGACCTGATCGGCAACCAGCTTGCCAACGCCTATATCCCCCGCCTTTTTCAGTATCTTCTCGGAAATAAGCTCCGACGTCCCGTCCATAAGCTGCTCGGAACTGCCTGTGAAATTCTCCAGAAGCTCACGGAGAGAGGTTTCGTTTTCACGGTTTTCCGCAAGCCATTTATCCACGGCATCGGCGATCGTTTCCATCATTTTATCGGATAACAGCGTTTCCTGCAATACCTCGTCGGTCAGCAGGGAATTTCCCACCGCACCGCCTATCGCCCTCGCAAGCCGTTCCCGACCCTTTGGGATAATTCCGGGGGTAAAGGGCAAAGTAAACTTGCCTATCTTCACGGGTTTCAGCGGACGGAAAAGCATCTTCACCGCCAGATAATTTGTGAAATATCCAATGACCGACCCGATAGCGGGTGCGGCTATGTATGCGACTTCAAAAGCCATATAATCCTTCCTTTTAACGATATTATATGACATATATTATACAACGGTTATTTTCCATTGTCAATAGATTTCACCTATTTATCACGAAAATATCTTATATGCTTCTTGAGATAGGGCACAACGGCGGTGTAATAAAAGGGTATCGTCAGATACCATATCCAGCTTATCGCCCACATATTGAACCAAAATCCGCCTATCATCTGCAAAATAACGGTTATGACGGGATAGCAGAATATAGCAGGATTTTTCTTCTGCATTGCGGCAATTGTGGTGTAATACAGCGGGATAGCCAGCACAAAAAGCCAGCTCCATTCCCAGCAGCCGAAAAACATTCCGAATAAAAACATAAGCCCGATAGCCACCGCATAAATGGGAAATGTGTAGAGTTGCTTCCAGTTTGTGTTGCGAAACGGCTCGTCCTGTTCGGAAAGACTGTTGAAGCCCAGCCCCGCTATCTGAGTATCGGGGGTGGGTTCGGCGGTGCGTATTTCTATGTTCGGAGTGTTATTCGGCTCGGCATAAACGCTGTTTCCGCCGAAAGTCTTTTTCATATCCTGTCCGAACTGAGTGAAGGTTTTCTGCATATCCTTGCCCATTTCGGTGAATGCGGTCTGCATATCTTTGCCAAAATCATTAAAGTCGTTTTTCACGGGGATATTTTCGGTCATTTCGGGGGAATTTTCCTTTATCTCGGGAAATGGTTCGCTTTTCGCCGCTTCCTCGGTAAGGGGACGAAAAAAGTCGTCCTCCTCGGGTTCTCCTTTTACGATGCTGTCGATGGTAACGCCGTAGATTTGGGAAAGCTTCACCAGCTTGTCAATATCGGGGACGGCTTCTCCCCGTTCCCATTTGGACACCGCCTGACGGGAAACCTCGGTCATATCAGCCAATTCTTCCTGAGATAAGCCTTTTTGTTTTCTAAGTAAAAACAGCCTTTCGGCGATAGTTTCGTTCATTTTGAATACCTCCCTTTCGTTGATATAATGATAACATATCTGAAGGGAAAAAGCAACCAACTTACAGTTGCCCAATAAAAAAATTTAATGCAACCGCAAGTTGCGAAAAAAAGAAAAGGAAAAAGAAAAGACAAAAGTTTCGCCAGCCTTTCCAAAAGGCTGCAGGGGGTCAAGGGGGGCAGAGCCACCCTTGTCGCCCGTCGCAACGGGCGAAACACCCTTCCCAGCCGCTAACAAATACAGCATTGTAACAGTAAAAAACCACAAACAAATCAGTCCAAAAGCACCGCACACAAAATAAACAGTAAAGCATCAAATTCACGACAACAACAAAAGCCGTGTAAAACATTCCGTGTGCGGTGCCGCAAAAAATTT
>CAZINI010000016.1:0-56780 GCA_964540575.1 uncultured Ruminococcus sp. | reverse complement strand
AGGATTTTCAGCCAATAACTGCCCGATGGGCAGTTATTGAGTACGCACTAATTATAACAAAACGGTTACAAAAGTGCAATGCAAAGATTTTTACATTTATGGGAAATGCTGTCTGCATATGAAAAAGGCACCGTCAAACGGTGCCTAAATGGTGGAGATGAGGAGAATCGAACTCCTGTCCGAAAGCCGATCCATACGAACTTCTACGGGCGTATTCCGTCATTTGCATTCCCTCGCATCAGCGTCGGCGGACAAACTCAGATGCTTGGTAGTCTGCTTTTACATCAGAAGACCGCAAACAACTTCTCCTGACGTTCACCGCTAATCGACGCCCGAATCAAAGACCACGGTACTTCTCTGCCGGACGAGCAGCTATTAAGCAGCTGCTAATTCAAAATTATTGTTGTCGTTTAAATTTATAAACGTTTGCCCCGTTTAAAGAGATGAGGCGACCTCTGCCCGCTTATCGAACTTCACAACCCCCGTCGAAACCTTTACATCCCCGTTAGTGGTTGCGTTCCTTAACGGCTCTTTCGATCTCACGCTTGGCATCTCTGGAAGCCATATCGGCACGCTTATCGTGAAGCTTTTTACCCTTGCACAGACCCACCTGCACCTTGACCTTCGACCCTTTAAAGTACATTGAAACGGGAATAAGCGTAAGCCCCTCCTGCTTCACCTTGCCGAAAAGCCGCATTATCTCGTTTTTGTGGACGAGCAGCTTTCTTGTTCTCATAGGGTCTTTGTTGAAAATATTTCCGTGGTCATAGGGAGAAATGTGCATCTGCTTAACGAACAGCTCACCGTCCTCGATGGAACACCAGCTGTCCTTAAGGTTTACCCCGCCCTGACGGATAGACTTGACCTCCGTCCCCACAAGCTCAATGCCTGCTTCAAGGCTTTCGAGAATGAAATATTCGTGCCGCACCTGACGGTTTTCGGCAATTGTCTTAAAGTTTTCCTTATCCATCATCGGCACTCCTTTCACCTTTTGGGTAGTATCTCATTATATCACAGTGATATGGGTTTGTCAAGTGTTTTTTGAAATTATTTTTGGATAAAAAATAAAAAATGCGGCAAGCAAAAGCCATACCGCATTATATGGGTTTGAAGAGATCGGAGTGTTTCTTCTCGGGAAGTCCGTCACCCATTGTTTTCTTCATTTCTTCCTTGTTATGGTACATAGCACTGTCCGCCCGACGGAAAACGCTCATATAATTGTCATCGTCCGAGGTGTACTGTGAATATCCGCTTGCCACGGAAACAGGCAGCTTTGCCTGTGCAGAGTTGTTGAATCGCTCTATGCTTTTGGCAAAATCGCTCAGCAGTTCATTGTACCGTGCCGCATTTTCGTCCTCAAGGATAACGCAGAATTCGTCGCCGCCAATACGATATATGCCGTTAGGCTCAAAGGTTTCCCGAATAAGCTTGCTTGCAGACGTTATGAGAATATCTCCGAAATTGTGACCGTAGCCGTCGTTTACCTTTTTCAGATTGTTAATGTCAAACACGATAACGGTAAATTTCGGGATACTCTTCCTTATCTTTCCATTCAATTTCATGACCGCTTCACGGTAAGCAGCCGAATTTCCCACGCCCGTAAGCGGATCTCTATACGCAATATCGTTTATCTGACTGCTGTTCTTGCGGAAGCTGTCCCTTTCCTTACGCAGGGCGTCCGCAAAAAGCCCGAATTCGTCCTTGGAACGCCAGGAAATATCCGTATCGAACTCGCCATCGGAAATCTTCCTGACAGCACTGTTCAGCTCCCTCAGCGGACGGATAACGTGCCTTTCCGCCAAACCCGCCGCAGCGACTGCACCTCCGACCGTCAGTGCAAATATCACCAAAATATGCCCCGAAAGTGCCAGCGGCTTTGAATTTTTTGCGGAGATCTCTTTGGCGGGCACGGCAAACACCAGCCGCATATTTCCCGAAAGCTCGCCCATGCAGAACGTGTAGCTTTTCCCGTCAATATCGCAGGCGAAAAGTTCGCCTGCCTGTCTGCCGACCGAAACAGATGAAGCAAATATAGCAGCGTCCTCATCGGAGATAACGAGATCGGTCAGCTGCTTTCCCTCGGAATTTGCCAGCATCACAAAACTGCCGCTGCCAAGCTCCGTCTTTGCACGCTCATAAAATCTCTGAAAATCAATATCCATTCCGACGATACCCGCAAGCTTTTTGCCGTTATACACGGGATACGCACAGCTGATGACAGTCTGTCCCAAATCGGGATTTTCGTGGGGCTCCGACCATTCAAGTCCCTTGACTTTTTTATTTTCATATTCGGACAGCGAAATGCTATTTTGCTTTTTAAGGTCCTTTGCGGCAGCCTCTCTTGTATACAAAACAGAGTCATTATCCGAAATATAATATACAGCTGTCGCCTCGGTGTTTTCGGCGATATTGGCAGCGGCTTTTCCGACATCATCAGCAGTGCAGCCTGCCGCCAGAAGCTCTCCCGCAGCCTTTGCCGCCGCTTCAACGGAAGCTTCGGCATCCGAAAGCAGCTTATCCAGCTCAGCCGCTTTTACACGGCATTCCAGCCCCAAATTCGTGCCGAGATTTTCCCTTTGTGAATATTTCTTATCCAGCTGTGCGATACCGCCTACTACAATTGCGGTAAACAGCACTATAATAGCTGTCGCCAATGCAAATCTGTTTCTGATGGAGTTCAAATCCGTCCCCCCTTTCCGTGATAACTGTGATGAAAAGTCGTTAAATGTTTTTATCCCTGTAATAACGTTTTTTCGTCCTGATAAGTTCCTTATACTTGAAGCAAGCGTTCAGATGAACTATCTGATGACGTGTTCCGGGCATAAGCATCAGCCCTGCCACGTCCTTTCCGCCCCAGAAATCCAGCAGCCAAGCGGAATTTTCCTGAGCGGTAACGCCGCCCTCCTTGAAGATGCGTTCAAGTCCGCTGTCGGACACTCTTCTCCGCATATCCTCGGGACGAAGCTCTGCCCATATTTCCCTAGTACGCTTCCCCACGTCATTTCTGTAACGAAGCAGCTCTTCAATATCAACAGTATTGCTGAAAAGCAGTATCTCGTCATCGCTCATAGCATTTCCCGTATCGGAAAAAGGCGATTTCATACGGTTCTTCCATTCCTCACTGAACACCTGACGTCCGCCTGCCGCCAGAATACCCATAGTCAGGTCCTCTATCCTCGCAATATGCCATATAGACCACGCAATAGTTTCGTCCCGGGAGGTCGGCATAATATGATATTCCTTATCACTGAGGTCAGCCGTCAGGCTGTCAACAATACCTTTTTCGCCGCCGCTCACCTCGGCAAGATGCAGTTTCCCGTGAATATCAAGAAAAAGCTCCCTTGCCTCATCAAAACAATCCGATTTTCTTATCACAAGGCTAAGCCGCTTATGGAGCGGGGACAGTTCATCTCCGAAATATTTCAAATAAGCACCACCGTTCATTATATAGTAATTTAAATTTTAAGTTAACATATTTTAACAGGTTTATTTTTAACCCATAAATTCTCGTATAAACACATAATTATTGACGCTCATTCAGTCAAATATATAATTTTGTGAGTAAATGACGACTAATTATCGCACATTCTAAACAATATCTTCATAAAATATCCGACTTTTTTATTGTACTATGATATTGTGAACATCGAAAATACACTTCGTTAAATTAATTAATTTGTTTTGAGAAGCTTTTGTGACAGTTGGTCAATACCCAAAGCCCCGAGCGGAGCAGTGAGCAGAATGGCAATAACGGCAGCCGTCAGTACGGTTTCTCCGCACGCAAAGCCCATTGCCAGCGGCACTCCGCCGATAGCCGCCTGAACGGTCGCCTTTGGCATGTATGCGACCATGCAGAACACCCTCTCCCGAAAGTTCAGCGGCGTCTTTATCAGGCAGCATAGCACCCCGACCATTCTGAACAGCAGTGCACAAGGGATAAGCAGAATGACCGCCGCTCCCGCCTTTGCCGCATAGGGCAGGTTGACCGCCGCCCCCACCAGCACGAACAGCAGTATCTCCGCCGCTACCCAGAGCTTTGAAAGCTTTGCCGCCATTCGGGACGCCGCAAAGGGCAGCCGTATGCGGACGGTCACGCCCATTGCCATAACAGCAAGCAGTCCCGAAAATGCCAGTATACCGTCCAGCCACGTTTCCAAAGCCGTCAGCAGAAAGGAAACCGCCAGAAAGACCACTATCTTTTCTGAATCACGATGGTGAAAATATCCGAAAAATGCTGAAAATATCAGCCCGCAGATAACGCCGCCCGCTGCCCCCGCAATAATTGCAACAGGCACAGAAGCCATCCCCGCCGCCGAAAATCCTCCGCCGCTCAACAGCCCCGTGACCGCCGAAAACACCGCAATAACGAACACATCGTCCGCCGCCGCACCCGCAAGGATAAGCTGAGGAATGCCCTTATCCGTGCCGCAATTGTCCTCGATCAGCTTTGTCATTCTCGGAACAACGACTGCCGGCGAAACAGCCGCTATGACCGACCCAAGAAGTGCCGATTCCGTCAGGGACAATCCCAGCAGCACGGGTGCCAGCAGCATAAACCCGCCTATCTCGAACAGTGCAGGCAGAAAGCACATCAGCACAGCGGGACGTCCCACCTTTTTCAGGTCAGCGGCATTCAGCGTCAGACCCGCCTTTGCAAGGATAATCACCAGTGCGATCTTCCGAATGTCCGCCGAGATAGTCAGGGTGACTTCATCAAGCAGTCCAAGGCAGTGGGGACCTATTATCATGCCCGCCGCTATCATTCCCAAAAGCGGCGGCATTTTCAGCTTTCCGCTAATCCAGCCGAGTATCAGACCCGACATAAGTATAATTCCAAAGCTTGCAATCATAAATACTCCTCCAACAAAAAAGCCGACAGCTCCTGCGTAAAAATCGCAGAAGTCATCGGCTGAATTTCAGCGGTTCGGGACATACGTCCGCAGGAAGAACCTCATTTCCTATATTTCATTGTAACATAAAATGCGGGATTTGTCAAGCACCGAAAGTAAGTGTTCCGTTTAAAACCAGAACGAACATTACGCAGGTAACCAGCACAAATGCAACGGCAGCGTATATTCCGATAAGCTGCCTTTTTCCCTTGACAGCCGCCTCGCCGTCGGAGGGAGGAATGAGCGAAGCCTTTCTCAGTGCAGTTACTAAGGGCTTGTAGATAAGCAGCGTAAGGGTGCTGTTGATGAAACCCTTAAGCAGGTTGAAGGGCAGGAAAACCGTCGGCAGCATAGCCGCAACCACTTCACGGGGCGTTTTCATATAAATAGGTGTGATAAGGTAGTTCCACAGGAGCATCATAATTACCATAAGCACCGTGCCGCTGATAAGTCCGAGAACCGCACCGCTCATAGTGCGTTTTTTCTTGTAGATAAATGCCGCAGGGACAGCGAAAGCAGCTGTCGAAATGACATTCATAACTGCACCGATAATTCCCGTGTCGCTGATGGTAATAAGCTCAATTATCGAAACCACCACCGAGATCAGCAGAGCCGCCGCAGGACCGAACAGAAATCCGCCCGTTACGATAATAACGTCCTTCGGCTCATAGCTCAGAAACGCCACCACGGGCACACGGATAATGAACACCGATATGTACGCCAGAGCACAAAAAACCGCCATTATCACCATTTTTCTCGTCTTGTAGGAGTCCCTCTCCCCGATTGCTGTGTTTGCCATAAAAATACCTCTTTCCTATCTGAAAATCCGAAACAAAAATCCCCCGAACGCACTTGTTCGGGGGACAGACAGTTCAGCGGCAAACTCCCGCAATGGGGAAAAATACCGTTCACTCCTCTGGTTTCTTTCATCCGGACTTTGACCGTCGGTTTCGGAATCGCACCGAAATCAGCGAAATAACTCTTTATCAGTCATTTCGGTCGCAGACTAATATCGCATTGCACGACACATTACTGCCGGTGAGGAATTTCACCCCGCCCTGAAACAGATTTGCAGATATTTTTTATTTTATCTCAAGGCAAATGCCCTGAAATATTCGGAAATTATTCCTTGTCGGAAGTTTCTTCCTCTTCCTCGTCCTCGAGATCGAATTCGAGAAGCTCGCCGCAGTTGGGGCAGTTCATAGAACCTTCCTCCACCATCTGCTCATTGAGCATAATGGAATCGCCGCAGGTGGGGCATACTACCTCGTAAAGATCCTCGTCATCATCGAAATCGAAATCATCGTCATCGTCATAATCTTCATCGTCGCAGCAGTCGCAGTCATCGTCGCCGCAGCAGCAGTCGTCCTCGTCGAAATCGTAGAAATCCTTCTCGACCTCACCGAGATCCTCATCGATAGCGTCAACAACGTCAACAACCTCGTCAACCTGATCCTGAATATCCTCAATATCCTCAGCCATTTCACCGAGAATATCGGCGATCATTGCAATGACCTTACCCTGCTTGGAGTCCTTGATCTCCATACCGTCAATAAGACCTCTCAGATAAGATACTCTTTCAGTCAGCTTCATAGCCGCAGCCTCCTTACAATTACAATATATTTGTATGCGAAACGGAGAGCTTACGCTCTTTCCATATACTCGCCTGTTCTTGTGTCAATTCTGATAGTTTCGCCCTGGTCGATGAACAGAGGAACCTTGATCTCTGCACCTGTTTCCAGAGTAGCGGGCTTAGTTGCATTGGTAGCGGTATCGCCCTTGAAGCCTGGGTCTGTTTCGGTAACGACCAACTCAACAAAGTTGGGGGGCTCTACTGTGAATACCTTGCCCTTGTAGGAGCAAACCTTGCAGATCATCTCTTCCTTAACGAACTTGAAGTTGTCGGGAAGCTCGGTGTGGCTGATAGGCACCTGCTCATAGGTCTCGGGATCCATAAAGTAGTAGAGATCGCCGTCGGTGTAGGAATACTGCATATCCTTTCTCTCAACGAATGCAGAGGGGAACTTTGCGGAAGGGTTGTAGCTCTTTTCAACTACGGAGCCTGTAATAACGTTCTTAACCTTAGTTCTTACGAAAGCAGCTCCCTTGCCGGGCTTAACGTGCTGGAATTCAACTACCTGAAGTACGTTGCCGTCCTCTTCAAAGGTTACGCCGTTTCTGAAATCGCCTGCTGTTATCATAAATTACCTCCAAAATTTTCAATACTTATCGGGAAACGCTATGTTCCCGATGGCTTGTTTTTATTTTACTATATTTTTCAGCATTTTGCAAGCCCTTTTTTATAAAAATCAAATAAAATTGCACAATTAAACACATTCCGTACACAGTTGCGGATTTTCACTGTCTTATTGCACAAAAATCACTGCTGATTTTTTGTCATTTCATCAAGAGCATTAACACCGAGGAAGTAAGAAAGCTTGCCGAAGCCCGCTATCTGACCTGCACACACAGGTGCAATGACCGATTTCGAGCGGAACTCGTCCCTGTTGTGGATATTGGAAATATGCACCTCGATGACGGGTATCTTCACCGCAGCGATAGCGTCCCTGATGGCATAGCTGTAATGAGTATACGCACCTGCATTGAGGATTATACCGCACATATCCTTCCTTGCCTCGTGAATTCTGTCGATAATGCCGCCCTCGTGGTTGGACTGGAAAAATTCGCATTCCATACCAAGTGCCGCCGCCCTCTCGCCTATTTCCGCACAGATGGACGCATAGCTTTCGTTTCCGTAAGTACCCGGCTCTCTCTCCCCCAAAAGATTGAGATTGGGACCGTTGATAACAAGAATTTTTCGCATTGGAAATTCCTCCCTTTATTTCAGATAACTGTAATAATTATCCCGCATAGTCTTTGCGTCCTCGGTCTGAGTGCCCGCCGATTCGCAGATGAACGTGGGGTGCAGATTTTTCTTCGCAATAAGTTCCATAAGCGGCTCAAAATCGGGGCCGAAGCCCTCATTATCGGCAAAAGTCAGGTGCTTTTTCTCGCCGCCGGGGTTTGTGAACATTATCTTCGAGAAATGGGAATGGAAGTTCACAAGGCGGTCGTGACCCAGCTTATTTTCCACCATATCCAGCATTTTTTCGTAATCGGTAGCAGAGGTTATTCCGCCGAATGTCCGTGCGTTCAGATGCCCGAAATCAATGCAGGGGATAAAGCTTTCGTCCACCGTGCATATCTCCAGCACTTCTTCAAGAGTACCCAGCTGATTTACCTTTCCCATAGTTTCGGGACAGCAGTGGATATGGGACAGCCCCTCCTCGTCCAACGCCTTTTTCGCAAGCCGCATAGTGTCCTTGGCAAGCTCCAGGGCGGCTTCACGGGACATTTTCGAGCATGAGCCGCTGTGGATAACTATCCTGTCAGCCCCCATTTGGTCGGCAGCTCTTGCGGACTGCAAAATATAGTTGATGCTGCCCAGCCGCTTTTCCTCCTCAACGCTTGACAGGGAGATGAAATACGGTGCATGTACGGACAGCGTAAGCCCGCTTTCCGCAAACGCCTTTCCTATTTCCCTTGCCGCCTGCTCGGAAACTCTCACGCCCTGTCCGCACTGATATTCAAAGCAGTCAAGACCGAATTTCCCGAGATATTCGGGCAGCTGAACGGATTTTTTGTAGCCCATAGCCTTAAAGCTGTCCGCAGAACCTGCGGGACCGAATTTTGCGTTCATTTTATCATTCCTTTCGCAGTCTACTGTCTGTCAAAATAATCCTTTCCGCTGTCCGGTTTAAAATATGTGCGAATATATCCGTCGGTAGAAACTATGACAAATTCATTGGTGCTTTCCAGATAATAAACATCGTCATTATCCTCTGCTTCAAGCTTATGAAGAACACCCGGCGAACCGATAACCGCCGCTGCGGCATTTTCATATTCCCGTGCGGAAGAAAATCCCATTTCAATGCCATGCTTTTCGTAATGCTCCTCCAGCAGCTCGGAATTTCTGAAACGATACTGCGGTGCAGGGCTTTCCGTTTCCGAAATTTCGGCAGCTGTGCTTGCCTCGGTCACTTCTTCGGACGTTTGTATTTCGGTTATGGCGGCTGTTGTTTCGGGCGGCAGATAAGCCGTTGTCCGAGCTGTGGTGTATATTGTTTCGGAAATATCGGCAGCTTCATTATTTGAAAGCTTTGCACCGTTTATCTGCGATATGTAATATCCAAATCCTAATGCGGCTAAAATCAGCAAAACAACCGCAATAACGGCAATTAAACGCTTTCCGCCGTGAGAAACAGGAGCCGTTTGATTTGCTTTTGCCGCCTTGTTTTTCTTTCTGCACTCGGCACAGCGGTTCGGAAGCTCAAGTCCCTTGCTTTTGAAAAAATCTATTTCGCCGTCGGAAAGGGTAAACTTTTTCCCGCATTGACGGCACTTTTTGGTTATCATAGATTTTCCTCCCCTATATCAACAGCAGTCCCAGCTAAACATAACCTCGGAAAAATCACAGCTTCTGAGATTTTCAAGCGGGATAAAGAAGCTTCCCACGCCCATATCTCCCCACATAATTTCGTCACAAGTTTCACGGTCATAGAAGCTGCTTATCTGCAAAAGCAGAGTATCGAAACGCTTGTATGCGTCCGCAAAACGGGGGTCGTCCTGCGTAAAATAGGGATAGCCGCCTACGCATATGCATTCATTGTTTCTTTGTTCCCAGAGGAAATCCAAGCTTCCGAAGCCTGCTTTTTCGGCAGCACCGATAGTTTTTATCTCACAGCCCGCCGCTTCACCGCAATACTTCATAAGCTTGTCCCAGAAGAAAGCATCATGAATTGTCGCCGCACATTCGGACGGCTTCTCTACTTCAAGGAGAAATTCTCCGTCAAATGGAAATGCACAGTATTCGTCCGAAGGCTCTGGCAGATCGCCTGCATTAATAAGCAAGCTTTCGTCCGTCAGAATATTTTCATGGTAAATAACACGGAAACCGTTCTGCGAAGCAATATCATCATAATCCATTCCGTAAAGCATATCCTCATCACTGTCGCAGCCGAAAAACTGCAAAATGCCCTTTTGGGGGAAATTCGGGATATGGGGCAGCTTCTCAAAATTCAGCTGTGCAAGCAGTCTGAGGGGCTTTTCCTCGTACTGTCCGCTTTTTCCCACGGGATACGGGAAATCCTTCGGCATATACGGCACGCCGCCCAGCTTGTTCTCAAAAACGCTGAGATTTTCCGCTCTTTTCGGGTTCAGCCTGAGCATGGGCTTCGGAGGAAGCTCACTGTCTATCCTTGCGATTATCTCGTTAATGTCATGCTTCTTACCGTCATTTGCAGCCTGTATTCTCTCCTGCTTTTCCCGCTCTATCTCGGCATTCTGTGCATCGGCAAGCTTTCTCATTTCGCCGTCCAGCATATCAATAATTTCGTCGGACGAATGGCTTTTCCCGTCCTTGAATATGGAAGCATCGCCGCCGTGCTGCTCAATAGCGTCCATCATAGATTTGGCTATAATATCTTTGATCGAATCAATGTCCATAAATATCCCCCTTCATAATGACCTCCCCGTCAATGGTCGGCACCGTTTTCCCGAGATATTCCTTCGGCAGAAACAGCTTCTCCATTGTCCTCTTGAACTTGAAAAACCTCGTATTTTCAAGCTCGATAGGCTTCACAAGGATAGATTTTATCCCGAAAAGCTTCGCCCCCAAAATATCCGTGAACAGCTGGTCGCCGATGGTCACGATATTCTTCTTCGGAACGCCAAGCTTTTCCGCCGCCTGCCTGTAACCCTTTGTAAGCGGCTTTGCTCCCTCGGGAACGAAATCTATCCCCAGCATTTCCGCAAAGGGCGTCACCCTCGGGACGTGATTGTTCGATACGATCATCAGCTTTACGCCGTGTCTACGCATACTGTCCAGCCAGTCGAAAAGCCCGTCAATGGGACGGGGATTGTCGTGGGTGGTCATAGTGTTGTCTATATCAAGAATAATTGCGTTTACGCCCATTTCATCAAGCACTTCGGGCGTAACGTCAAGTATGCTGAGATATGCTTTTGTGGGTGTGAACAGCAATTTTTTCACCTCAAAAAAGAAAAGCGGACAGATTTGCCTGCCCGCTTTTCCATGATTTTTAAGCCCCGACAAAAAGCCAGAGCCTTTACGAGCCGACGCAGAGGATAACCCCCGCCGACCGACTCGGAGTCTGACACTTGCTATCAGAACTTACGCTTACGAGCAGCTTCGGACTTCTTCTTACGCTTTACCGAAGGCTTCTCATAGTGTTCTCTCTTACGAACCTCAGCGATAACGCCGTCCTTTGCACAGGATCTCTTAAAACGCTTGAGTGCTGTCTCGAGTGATTCGTTTTTACCAACACGAATTTCTGCCATTATGATTCCCTCCCTTTGCCCTGCGGCAGAGGTTTACAATAACTGCAAGCCGCAAAGCCGTCAAGCTGAACGGTTTGCAATGTCAAATGTAACAATTTACATTATACTACACATCAGCCGCATTTGTCAAGTGTTTATCGAAAATTTTTCGGATAAATCTTTTGTTAACGTCAAAATCATCATTTTACGACGATATTTACTATCCTGCCCTTGACGTAGATCTCCTTGACAACGGTCTTTCCGTCGATGAACGCCTTGACCTCGGGGACAGCCTTTGCCTTTTCAAGAGCGGACTCCTGCTCCTCGTCAACGCCTACAAATATTTTGCCTTTAAGCTTGCCGTTTACCTGAACAGCTATCTCAATGGTATCAACTTCCAGTTCCTTTTCATCGTATACGGGCCAAGACTCGTAAGCAATAGTCTTATCGTGACCGAGAACGCTCCACATTTCCTCGCAAACGTGAGGAGCAACGGGAGAAAGCAGCTTGACAAAGCCCTCTGCATACTCTCTCGGACACTTTCCTGCCTTGTAAGCGGCATTCATAAATATCATCATCTGGCTTATAGCAGTGTTGAACGCCAGAGCTTCAAAGTCATCGGTGACCTTCTTTACCGTCTGATGGTAAACTCTTGTAAGAACGCCGTCATTGTCCTCGGTGAGGTTTGCAGGGTCGGTGATGAAGTTCCATACTCGTGCAATGAACTTTCTTGCACCCTCAACAGCCGCACTGCTCCAGGGCTTTGAAACCTCCAGAGGTCCCATGAACATTTCATAAAGTCTGAGCGTATCGGCACCGTAATCTCTTACAATGTCGCTGGGATTAACAACGAATTCGGGGTATCTCTTGCCCATTTTTATACCGTTTTCGCCAAGTATCATTCCCTGATGAACAAGCTTCTTGAACGGCTCCTTTGTGGGAGCAAGACCCTTGTCATAGAGGTATCTGTTCCAGATACGGGAATACATAAGGTGTCCGACCGCATGCTCGGGACCGCCGATATACAGGTCTACGGGCATCCAGTGCTTAAGCAGCTCGGGGTCTGCAAAAACCTTATCGTTATCGGGGTCGATATATCTGAAATAGTACCAGCTTGAACCGGCAGAACCGGGCATTGTGGAGGTTTCTCTTGTGCCCTTGATGCCGTTCTTGTCGTATTTCTTCCATTCCTCCGCATTTTCCAGAGGTGCCTTGCCGTTTTTGCCCTTGTAATCCTCCAGCTCGGGGAGAATGAGGGGCAGCTCCTCATCATCGAGAACGTGAATTTCACCGTTTTCCGTGTGAACAACGGGCACAGGCTCGCCCCAGTAACGCTGACGGGCAAATATCCATTCTCTGAAATGGTAGTTCACGGTACGCTTTGCAACGCCCAGCTTTTCAAGCTTCACGGTGATGGCTTCCTTTGCTTCCTCAACGGTAAGCCCGGTAAATTCCTCGGAATTTATCAGCTTGTAGCCCTTGCCGAGATATTCGCCCTTTTCAAACGCCTTTTCGGAAACGTCCACATGACCCAGCTTTTCATCGCCGTCAATTACCTGTATCATATCAATGTTATGTGCAACTGCATACTCAAAGTCACGCTGATCGTGAGAAGGAACAGCCATAACTGCACCCGTGCCGTAGCTTGCCAGAACGAAATCGCCGATGAACATTCTTACTTCCTTGCCGTTCACGGGATTTATGCAGGTAACGCCCTTCAGCTCACAGCCCGATTTGGTCTTGTTAAGCTCGGTACGGTCCATATCGTTTTTCTTCAGAGTTTCGTCAATGTACGCCTGAACCTCGTCCTTGTTGGTGATACGGGGCATAAGCGACTTAACAATGTCACCGTCGGGAGCAAGCACCATAAAGGTGATACCGTAGATAGTTTCGATACAGGTGGTGAAAATGCTGAATTCACCGCCGCCCACAATGTCAAACTTCACCTCGACGCCTGTGGACTTGCCTATCCAGTTACGCTGCATAGCCTTTGTGGACTCGGGCCAATCGATCTCGTCCAGACCCTCCAGAAGCTTTTCGGCAAATGCGGGCTGATCTATTACCCACTGCTTCATATTCTTTCTTACAACGGGATAGCCTCCACGCTCGGATTTTCCGTCAATGACCTCGTCGTTTGACAGAACGGTACCCAGCTCCTCGCACCAGTTTACGGGCATATCCACATACTTTGCATAGCCGTCCAGATAAAGCTGCTTGAATATCCACTGAGTCCACTTGTAGAACTCGGGGTCGGAGGTCGCCACCATCTTTGACCAGTCATAGTCGAAGCCCAGCTCTTTCAGCTGCTTTGAGAATGTCTTGATATTTTCCTGAGTAAAGCCGTTGGGATGATTTCCCGTTGTTACCGCATACTGCTCGGCGGGCAGACCGAAGGAATCGTATCCCATAGGGTGAAGGACGTTGTAGCCCTGCATTCTCTTCATTCGGGAAACAATATCCGTAGCTGTGTAGCCCTCGGGGTGTCCCGCATGAAGTCCTACTCCCGAAGGATAGGGAAACATATCCAGAACATAGTACTTAGGCTTTGAGAAATCCCAAACATCGGTCTTGAAAGTCTGATTTTCCTCCCAATATTTCTGCCATTTTGCCTCGATTTTTGAGTGATCGTATCTTTCCAAAATTATCATTCCTTTGCATTTATATAATGAAATTTTATTGCTTATTTTGATGAAAACAGCTCTTTAATGTCCTTGTCAAGCCAAAGCTTTACCGCCGAATATGCAAATATTACCATCACGGGGATAATAATTATCGCCGCCACAGCCAGATATAACGGCGTAAGCTCTTCACCCTCCGCCTCAATAACGCCTATAAATATCGGAATAGCAATAAGAAACCGCATAACGGACAAAACCAGCGTATAGTATCTTGAGAATTTGTTTTTCTTTCGCAGAAGATATGCCATAGCACAATCCACCATACCCAAAGCAACACCGAAAGGTCCCGTTGCCGCAGTGTAAATGATACCCTCAATGAAACCGTAAATAATGTTCCACAAAGAAATCGACCTCAGCTTATTTTCCGCCTTTGTCCTCATTTCCTCATGGCTGCCGACGGTTATGCTGTTATCCATATCGAAGCCAATATCGCCGCTGTCGGGCGGAGTTTCCCGAACCTCATAATTCAGCGTTTCAGCCTCTTTATGCTTATGAAAATCCACCGCCATAAAGATACCTCCCTATTTTCGGAGATCAGCGAAGTGCTCCGCAGTAAGCCCTGACCTTCTTGCTTATCAAAGTCGCCCAGATAATAAACACCGAAAGTGCAATAGCCGGCATCATTACAATAAGTATCACGCCTAATCCAAGACTTAAAACCGCAGCGACCTCCGCTCCGAACAATGCCCCTGTGCCCGCAATAAGAATAACTAGTATTCCGATCATAGCCAGCACCTCAATTACCGAACATACACCGAAATATATCCTGCTCTTGTTGCCGCCCTTCATAAAGCATATGGCAATATAAATGTTAAGTATGGAGGAAACAGCGACCCGCATCATTTCAGAAGCTATCTGAATATTTCCCGTATCGGATATAAAATTCAGGAACTTTGTAAATAAAGCTAAAGCAGCCAATACTATCTCAATTATGCCGACCACCTTGGCTATCTTACGCCCTTCCTCGGCAAGCATATCATGTTCGGAAAATGTTCTCGTTGGATATGCCTGTATATACTGAGGCGGAATATTTCCCTGCGGAACATTATACTGCTGACCGTACTGCGGAGGAACATTACCCTGCGGCATATTATTCGGCTGACCATACTGCGGAGGAACATTTCCCTGCGGCATATTATTCGGCTGACCGTACTGCGGGGAAACATTTCCCTGCGGCATATTATTCGGCTGACCGTACTGCGGGGAAACATTCCCCTGCGGAGCATTATTCGCCTGACCGTAAAACGGCGGAATGCTTCCGTCGGCATAGTACGGTGCACTATTCCGGGAACGCATATCATCTTTCCCGGGATTTAAAGGCGGCAGACCGCTGCCGGGCTGTGAAAAGCCCATATCGTCATTTTTTGGGGGCTTATACATATCATCAAGGGGCGGCAGACCGTTTTTTTCATCATCAATGCCAACGCCCGTTTTATGTAAATTATCTGACATAATGACCCTCCCTAAACGTTATTTTTCTTTGCAAATGTATATTCAATCTTCCGAGCAATACGCCGCTATGGACTTATCAAACAGCGACGGAATGAGCACGAAAAGCATCAGCAGAAAATACGGCAGAAGCTTTTTTGCAAGCTCCATGGGAGTAAGTTCGGCTATTTCCAGCAGCTTTTGCCCGAGCTTATACCCGAAATTAACATAAAGCTCACAAAACAGATTTCCCACTACCTCTATGGAGCCTATGACGCTCATTATTACCAGTGCGATCATGCCGATAACAGACAAAAGCGACACTGCTCCGAAAAAAAATCTGCTTTTCGAGTCACCTTTCATAAGCCTGACTGCCATAACAGAATTGATAACAGGCAGCAGAGCAGACTTGAATATCCCGAAGATAAGCCCGTCTATCCTGTATGCAAACTCTATTTTGCTCATACTGAAAGCAAACATGACCAGCGAACAGATGATAATAAAGCCGCCCAGTGCCCGAAGATTTCTCCTTCCCTTTTCGGCAAGAATATCCCGCTTGGAAAGACGCTTTTCCGCCTTGACCTTAATAAGCGTTGACGGGTCGTCATACCGTTCGATTTTAATGGGCTGAACGTTTCCGTGATATTCTGCATAAGGCAGCGGACAATCGTCCTCCTCTTCCTCCTTATCCTCTCCGTGCAGGGACGGAATAGTTCCGTCCGAGTAATAAGGAAGCCCGTTTTGGGAACGGTTCAGTTCCTCAAGCTTGTTGAAGGTCCGCTTGCGTTCCACAGGCTGTTCGGTCTGTGTTTGTACAGGCGGCGGGGGAGGCTCCCCTCTTGCTTCCGCTTCAAGCGTCTGCTGATAATAAAGCTTGTAATCAAATTTCGGTGCCTTATAAAGCTCCTCCAGCTGCGGAAGCTCTGTATGCTGTTCCTCGGAAGTCGGTTTTGACCTTTTAATGCGTAATTTTTCCGACATCAGCGTTTTCCCCTTAATTTGATCTATACTGTCAGAAGCGGAAAAGGTCATTTGACCAGCCAGTCGGAAATATCCATCTCTGTACCGTCCCGCCAAAGACGTTCCAGATTATAAAAATCTCTTGTTTCCTTATAGAAAATATGCACAACGAAATCGCTGTAATCCAGCACCATCCAGTTGGACTGACTGTTGCCCTGAATCCTTGCGGGTGATCTTCCCAGCTCCTTTAATTGGAACTCTACCTCATCAGCCAACGCTCTCAGCTGTGTGGAGCTTGTACCGTCGGCGATGATGAAATAGTCCGCAATAATGGTCAGGTCACCGATACCGATGACTCTTATATCCTCGGCATGCTTGCTGTCAAGTGCCTTGACAGCGGCTTTTATATATTCTATCTGTTCCAAAATTTTTCACTCCTTGCAATAGCGGTTGTATGCATTGATAGTATGTACGGGAATAAGCGACCCCTTTGCCATAACGTCGGAAACGGAAAACTTCACCGCCTCCAGCATGGCCTTTTTCAGGTCTGCCGATGCAAGCTTTCTCATACGGGAAACGTCCTTGTAGCTGCGGTCGGCGGAGGTAAGGTCTGCCATATACACTATCTCTTCAAGCAGGGACATTTCTCCCCGTCCCGCCGTATGGTATCTCACTGCATTTAAAATATCCTCATCGTGGCAGCCCAGCACAAACTCCGCATAATACGCCCCCGCAATGGAATGCCAGAGTGCAGGCACTTCCTTTTCGGCATCGCACACATCTCTGCGGCTCAGAAGGACGTAATTTTTCTGTTCCTCGGGCGGTATCTCCTTGCAAATATCGTGGAGAAGCCCCGCCGTATACGCCTTTTCGGGGTCTGCACCGTATCTCTGAGCAAGCTTGCGTGCTTCATCGGCAACATTTTTGCTGTGGATAAGCCGCTTCTTTGAAAGACGAAGCCGCAAAACCTCTAAAAGTTCATCATTCCCTATCAAAACAATTCACCAACCCGATTATTCAGTAATATCCAAAATATATTTTACAACTTTTTCGGGCAAATAGCAAGAGAAATCCTGCTTGTTTTCAATTTTTTCACGAATTTCGGTGGAAGAAAGCGGGAACGGCTTGATTTTTACAAGCCGAACCTTGCCGTATTCGGACAGTTCATCGGCGGTTTTTCGGAGGAAATCGAAGTCCCCGTCCTCCCGTGACGCCGCCGCAATTGTCGCAAGACTCATTATCTCCTCGAATTTGTACCACCGTTTCAGGGACAAAAGCATATCGCTCCCAACTATGAGAAACAGCTCATCATCGGGATATATCTCCCGAAAATGCCTGAGCGTCAAGACCGTGTAGCTGACGCCCTCATTGTCAAGCTCATAGCTGCTGACGGAGCACTCGGGGAATATCCCGAAAGCCAGGCGGCACATTTCAAGCCTGTCCGCCCCCGAAAACATTGGCTTTATCCCCTGCTTGAAGGGTGAAATTCCTGTCGGGACGATAATAACTCTGTCGGGATGGATCTCCTCTATCATCTCCCGAACAAGATTAATATGCCCATTATGAACGGGATTAAAGCTGCCGCCGAAAATTGCCGTTTTTCCCATAGCTTACAGTGTTATCTTCGGCTCTTTGGGATTTCGGCGGTACAGCACAAACTTGCTGCCTATGACCTGAACGACCTCTGAACCCGTCTTTTCAGCCAGCTCGTTAGCCGCCTCCATAGGGGAAAGCATTGCACTGTCCAGCACCCTGCACTTGATAAGCTCTCTCGCCCTGAGAGCGTCGTCCACCTGAGCGGTCATTGTATCGGGAATGCCGCCCTTGCCCACCTGAAATATTGTATCCTCCGTAGAAGCAATGCCTTTGAGCTTTGCACGCTGTTTGCTTGTCAGCATATTATCAGTCCTTTCCGCCGAGGTATTCGGCAAGCTGTAAAAGTGCGTTAGCACGATGACTTATCCTGTTCTTTTCCTCGGGAGATATTTCCGCAAAGGACTTGTCCCCCACCATAAAAATAGGGTCGTAGCCGAAACCGTTTGTGCCACGCTTTTCCAGCCCGATATGTCCCTCGCACGTTCCCGTGAATGTCTTTGCCTCGCCGTCCCTGCCGATATAGCAGATGCAGCAGACAAATCTCGCCGTACGCTTGTCGTATTCCAAGCCAGACAGCTTGTCAAGCACCTTCTGACAGCGATGACCCGGCTCGGCATATCTCGCCGAATATACCCCCGGCTCGCCGTCTAAGTAATCCACCGCCAGACCGCTGTCATCGGCAATGCAGGCTTCGTTTGTCAGCTTGTGGACGGCGTTTGCCTTCAGAAAAGCGTTTTCCTCAAATGTAACGCCGTTTTCCTCCACCTCAATATCAACGCCCGCTTCCGCCTGAGAAAGCACCTCATAGCCCAAAGGCGAAAGTATCTCTCCCACCTCACGCACCTTGTTTTTGTTGTTGGTTGCAAGTATTATCTTCATTTTCATTCACCATCTTTTTTCTTTTTGCCAAATGTGATTTCCTTAAACAGGAATCCGAACTTTCCGTCCTTAAGGCTCTTTTTGCCGCTGTTTTCCTCTTCGGTCTTTTCGGGAACTTCCTCTGCCGGTTCTTCTTCGGGATACTCTGCGGAGGAATTTTCGCCGAACGCTTCACTTTCCTTATGGTCACTTTCTTCGGGAACGACAATAACATCGTCCTCTTCCATAGACGGTATCTCGGTGTCCTCTATTTCCTCAACAACGGATTCCTCGGCTTCTTCGGGAATTTCGTCAGCGGTTTCAGACGCTTCGACAGCCGCTTCTTCCTGTTCGGGCTGACTATCTTCGGTGATTTCTTCGGAAATAGCTTCTTCATTTGCTTCTTCCTCGCTGTCATCGGAACTGTCATCAAGACGATGATAGTTGTAATCGAAATCCGTTTCCTCGTCAAAGAGAGCGTCTACAAACGCCTCGGCGGAAAATTCCTGCAAATCGTCCAGCTTTTCGCCCACGCCCACAAGCTTCACGGGAATACCCAGCTCCTTGTGAATGGAAACGATGATCCCGCCCTTAGCCGTACCGTCCAGCTTTGTCAGAACGATACCCGTAATGTCCGCAACCTCGCTGAAAAGCTTCGCCTGATTTACAGCATTCTGACCCGTTGTGGCATCAAGAACAAGCAGCGTTTCCAGCGAACAGCCCTCTGCCTGCTGATGGATAATACGGCTTATCTTCCGAAGCTCCTCCATCAGATTTTTCTTGTTGTGCAAACGTCCCGCCGTGTCGCAGATAAGAACGTCCATATCCCGTGCCTTAACAGCGGAAAGAGCGTCGAACACAACAGAAGCGGGGTCTGAGCCCTCCTCATGCTTCACAATGTCAACACCCGCACGCTGTGTCCAGACCTCCAGCTGCTCAACAGCCGCCGCCCTGAACGTGTCCGCCGCAGCCACCAGAACCTTTTTGCCCTGACCCTTCAGATTAGCCGACAGCTTGCCGATAGTGGTGGTCTTTCCCGCACCGTTTACGCCGATAATGAGTATCACCGACGGCTTGGTGGAAAGGTCAAGCTTTTTGTCCTCGCCCAGCATTTCCACAAGAATGGATTTGAGTGCTTTTTTTATATCATCGGGGGAGGTAATCCCCTGTTCCTTGACAAGCTTTCTCAGTTCATCGCAAACAGCCATAGAGGTTTCCGCACCTAAGTCGGATATTATAAGTGTTTCCTCCAGCTCCTCGAAAAATTCCTCATCTATCTTGGTAAAGGAATTGAGCACCCGCTCTATATTTCCCATAAGGCTGTCCTTTGTTTTCTTAAGACCCGCCTTTATCTTTTCAAAAAATCCCATAACAGTAGCTCCTTTCAGGCGTTATTCGGCATCAATGTCCGCAGGGGGCTGCTCCATTCTGAGAAGCCTTGAAATGCCCTTTTCCTGCATGGTAACGCCGTAAAGAATATCCGCTTCCTCCATAGTTCCCCGACGGTGAGTGACCACGATAAACTGTGTCGTATCATAAAAATTTTTCAGATACTGAGCATATTTTGAAACGTTCACATCATCGAGAGCCGCCTCGATTTCATCAAGTATACAGAATGGTGCAGGCTTTATCCTGAGTATAGCAAAATAAATAGCGATAGCCACAAATGCCTGCTCGCCGCCCGACAGCAGCGACAGATTTTTGATGACCTTTCCGGGCGGTGCAACGTTTATCTCAATTCCCGATTCAAGAACATCCTCGGGGTCGGTAAGGGTAAGCTCAGCCCGTCCGCCGCCGAAAAGCTCTGTGAATATCTGCTTGAAATTGGTGTTGATAGCCTCAAAGCTTTCGGAGAACTGCTTTTTCATATTCTCCGTAAGCTCCTCAATAAGCCGTTCGATCTCCTTCTTTGATACTTCAACGTCCTTTATCTGACCGGACATAAACTCGTATCTTTCGGAAACCTCTTTATACTCCTCAATAGCCGCAACATTAACGTGACCCAGCGACCTTATCTTCTGCTTGACATCATTCAGATCACGCTGTGCAATAAGCATATCCTCCACGGGAACAGCCAGCTCCGCCGCTTCCGACCGTGAGATATTATATTGCTCCAGCATTTCGGATATGATACCGTCCTCGGTTTTCCGCACCGAAGCACACCGCTCCTCAAGCCTTGTTATCTCGGTCGCATAGCTTTCTCTTGTGCTGTTGAGTTCGGAGGTCTTTATGCGGTTTTCATTTGTTTTACGTTCAAATTCCGAGTGCTTGTTCCTCAGCTCGGAGATCTGTTCGTTTATCTTCACGGCATTATCTCCCGCCGCTGCAAGAGCCTGTTTGCGTTCCTCGATAAGTGCACGCTTTTCCTCGATAATTTTCTCCTGCATTTTTATGCGAAGAAGCTGCTTTGCGGAATCGTCGTTTAACTCCTCCGCACTCTTTTTCAGCTGCTCGACCGCTTCGTGAGCCGCCTGCTCGTCCTTTTCCAAAGCGATCTTGGACAGCTTCATCTCGGAAATGAGATTTGAAAGCCTGTCCCTCTCGGCAGCGAATGTGTCGCTCTTTTCCCGTCCGACAGACACCTCCGACTCCTTTTCGGAAATGTCCGCAGATATTTTTTCAAGCTCTGCCGATTCGTTTTTCAGAGTTTTTTCCTGTTCGGCAAGCTTTTCCTTTAAAAGCCTTGACTGTTCGGCGGCAAATTCCGAAGCGTTCTTTGTCTGCTCGGAAATTCCGTCAATACGGCGTATCTCCGCTTCAAAACGCACCTTGTCATTGGAGATTATTTGAAGCTGTTCTCTTGCGTCCTCGGTGTCGATTTTCAGCTTGTCGGTTTCCGAACGAAGCTTGTCTGCCTGAACCTGAGCCGTCCGCTGTTTTTCGGAAAGCTTTTCTGCTTCGGCAGTGAGAGTTTCTATCTCATTTTTACGGGACAGCATACCGTTTGAACGATTGGACGAACCTCCCGTAAACGAACCGCCTGCATTGATGACCTGTCCGTCAAGAGTAACTATCTTGAATTTATATCCGTATTTTTTTGCAATAAGAGCCGCAAGATCAATGTCCTCCGCAATAACTATCCTGCCCAGCAGAGAGGAAAATATTCCCTTGTATTCGTCGTCATATTCCGCCAGCTCGGACGCAATTGCAATAAAACCGTCACAGTTTTCCAGACCGTTTTCCCGAAGAGGATTTCCCTTGACGGAAGTGATAGGCAGGAATGTGGCACGTCCCGCCTTTGACTCCTGCAAAAATCTGATGCAGCGTTTTGCCGTTTCCTCGTTGTCAACGATAATATTCTGCATAGCACCGCCCAACGCCGTTTCAATGGCAAGACTGTACTCGGGGTCCGTGCTTACCAGCTGTGCGACAGAACCACGAATACCGCCGATACGTCCGCTCTGCCCCGCCTTGATGACCGTCTTTACGCTGTGAGCAAAGCCCTCCATGCTGTTTTCCAGATCGGAGAGAAGATTTATCCTCTGCTGCTTTTCCCGAATGGCAAAGCTTAAGTCGGAAAGCTCCTTTTCCGCCGCCGACAGCTTTTCAGCCTTGCCCTTGTAAAGCCGTTCCAGACCGTTTAAGCGGTTGCTCTGCTCGTCCGCACGTTCCTCCAAAAGCTTGATGCCCTCTGTTATCTCGGCACGTTCCTTAACGAGATCTTCAGCAGCGATACGCTGCTGCTCCTCATTTTCCGCCGCACGGACAATGCTTGACTTTATATCCTCCAAAGCCGTTTCGCCCGCCGCCAGTGAAACCTTAAGCTCCGACTGACGTATGTACATTTTGTTAAGCTCTGCACCTGCTGCTTCAAAATCCTTGGAAAAGCTTTCCTGTTCGCCGATAAGCTTTCGGAAATCCTCCTCCGCCTTGGCAGCACCCGAAGTGCATTCATCTATCTTACGCTTTATCTCGTCAATTTCACTTAGCTTTTCGGTCATCAGACGCTCATTTTCCCGATTGACGCTTTCGGAATTTCTGCGGCTTTCGTTTATCTCCTCAATAGCCGCATTGCAGTGGCTGATGTCATTTTCAAAAACAGCAATGTCCGAATGCAGCTGCTGATTTTCCTTTTCCGCTTCAAGCAGTCTGCTGCGAAGCTGCTCTATCTTTGCCGTTGCCTCCTGCATTCCTCTGAAAAACTCGGCAGCCTCCGTTTCGGTGCGGTTCAGCTCGGCATCGGTGTTTTCGTGACCCGCCTTGCTGATAAGCAGCTTTTCGTTCAGGTCGTCAAGAGTTTCACGAAGCTCGTCCAGCCGCTTCATCCATACGGAAATTTCCAGCGACTTTTTCTCCTCGGACAGCGTGATGAACTTCTGTGCCTTTTCCGATTGTATACGCAAAGGCTCAACACGTCCCTCCAACTCGGAGAGAATATCCCGAAGCCTTACAAGATTTTCCTCAGCCGCCGCCAGACGTCTTTCAGCCTCGGCACGGCGATAGCGGAATTTTGAAATGCCCGCCGCTTCCTCAAATATCTCACGGCGTTCGGCGGACTTTGCGGAAACTATCTCCGCAACACGTCCCTGACCGATGATGGAATAGCCGTCCCGTCCCAGACCCGTGTCCATAAACAGTTCGAGAATGTCCTTTAAACGCACCTGTCTGCCGTTGATGAGATACTCGCTCTCACCGCTTCTGTAAAGCTTTCGGGTAACGGAAACCTCAGGCTCGTCAATGGACAGCAAGCCCTTGTCGTTGACAATATTCAGCGTGACCGCCGCAAAGCCCACAGCCTTTCTGTACTGCGTTCCCGCAAAGATAACGTCCTCCATCTTTGCCCCTCGCAGGGTCTTTGAGGACTGCTCCCCCAGCACCCAGCGAACAGCATCGCCAATGTTGGATTTTCCGCTTCCGTTAGGTCCCACAACGGCAGTCATACCCTTGCCGAATTCAAGCTTTATTTTATCGGGAAATGATTTGAAGCCTTGCAGCTCAAGTGATTTTAAATACATTTTGCACTTCCTTGTTTATGGAAATTTCATCATCATTAAGGTTATTATCTATGGAAATTTTAACGGGAATATCCTTTTCCTCAAAGAATATCCGATTTGATTTTTTGTGACCGTAAACAGCACCTATCAGCCTGCTGTTTGCCCGAATATCCAGCGGGAAACTGTCCGTTTTTTCGGACATATAATATTTCAGGATAACATTTTTCACAATATCCGAACGAACTATTTCCCCGAATGCAGGGTGAAAAAATCCCGCCACAGCATTGCTCTCAACACCGTCCTCGGCGTGAAGCCCCATGCGTATCACCCGTATGCCCACGCTCGTGAATGCACAGTACAGCACCCCGCATATGTTTACCGCCTTTTCAAAGGGATAAAGCCGATATTCGCCGCTTCTGTAAAGCTTTGCAAGCTTTGTCCCCTCCAAAACGGAAACGGGATATATCCTCACCGTGTCGGGGCGTATCTTCACTATCTCGGTCATAGTGTGATATTCATCGGTTTCGGTGCTGCCGTAAAGCCCCACCATCATCTGCAAGCCCAGCTCGAAGCCGAACTCCTTTATCATCGCTGACGCACGGCGAACGTCCTCGGCAGAATGTCCCCGCTCGTTCAAATCAAGCACACGGTCGGACATAGACTGTGCCCCCAGCTCGATAGCGGTAACGCCGAAGCGTTTTGCCTCCTCCAGCACTTCCCTGTCAATACAGTCGGGACGGGTTGAAAAGCGTATTCCCTTAAAACAACCGCCGCCCGCTTCCGTAAACGGAAACGCCGCCGAAAGCAGCTCTTTTCGATATTCCCCGTCAATAGCGGTAAAGCTGCCGCCGAAGAACGCTATCTCGGTGTTTTTCCGCCTTTCGCCATCGGTGATACGCTCCGCCTGTTCGGAAAGAAGCCGTGTAACGTCCGCAGCATGAGGTATCTCCGTCCTGCCGCTTATCGTCCGCTGGTCGCAGAATGAACAGGCGTGCGGACAGCCCATATGCGGCACGAAAACAGAGATATTACTGTGTGTCATAGCCCATAAGCTCCAACGCTTCCTTGGCAGCCATCTGCTCCGCCTGCTTCTTGCTGTGACCTCTGCCCTCGCCGATAACATTGCTGTTCAGGCAGACCTGCACCACAAACGCCTTGTCATGGTCGGGACCCGACTGCTCTTTTAAAACATATTCCACCTTTTCCTCGGGATTTTTCTGGATTATCTCCTGAAGGATGGTCTTGTAATCGTTAAGAGTACTGCCCTTTTTGCTGTCAATATCCTCGGGCATAAATCCGAGAACATAGGGCTTTGCGGCTTCCATTCCCCCGTCCAGATACACAGCGGCAATGACCGCCTCGAAAGCGTCCGAAACGATGGAGGGACGCTCCCGTCCGCCCGAATTTTCCTCGCCCCGTCCCAGCATGATAAAGCTTCCGAGATCTATCTTCTTGGAAAATTCAAACAACGCCTTTTCGCACACCAGCGACGCTCTTATCTTGGTAAGCTCTCCCTCGGGAAGATGCTTGAAATGGTCGAACAGATACCGTGAAACGATTATGGACAGCACGCTGTCCCCCAAAAATTCCAGCCGCTCGTTGGAATGACGCTGCCGCTTGTTTTCATTTGCAAAGGAGGAGTGAGAAAGTGCCTCAAAAAGCAGCTCCTTGTTTTTGAATGTGTACCCGATCTTTTTCTCAAAGGCTTCAAGATCGGTCTTGTTGGTATTACTCATTTTAAACGCCTTTCGTCACCATAAATATTCTTTTAGGGAAACATCATCTTCATCGGTTATCTCCCTAATAACTCTGCATGGATTTCCCGCAGCAAGACAGTTATCGGGAATATCCCTCGTAACAACGCTGCCTGCACCTATAACGCAGCCATTGCCGATGGTCACGCCTCCGGTTATCGTAACATTTGCCGCTATCCAGCAGTTATCTCCGATGGTTATGGGCTTCCCGTATTCCAGATCGTAAAGCTCGCCGTTTTCCCTGACTCTCATATTTCTGTCAGCATATCTCAGCGGGTGAACGGGAGTCATTATGGAAACATTCGGCCCTATCATAACGTCATTGCCTATCTTCACAGGGCAAACGTCCAGAACGGTAAGGTTGAAATTTGCATAAAACCTCTCGCCTATCTCCGTAAAAACGCCGTAGTCAAAGTAAACAGGCCCCGTAAATCCCGAATCCTTTCCCATATTCGGAACAAGCTCTTTTATAATTGCATTTCTCTTTTCGGTTTCATCTTCAAATGTGTCATTATACATTTTACTGAGCCTGTGTGCCTTTGCCCGCAGCTCGGAAAGCTCTTTATCTGTCGGGTCGTAAAGCCTGCCCGACAACATTTTTTCCTTCTCGGTCATTGTTCCGACTCCTTCCCCATTATGTAAATACGACTTTAGTTCGATGATTTTTCCTTTACCTTCACAGCTTCAAGGGACTGTGAAATAGCGTCGATGACCTTTCCGTCAACACAGTTTTTCGCCTGACGGATAGCATTGTAGAACGCCTTTGCATTGGAACTGCCGTGTGCCTTGATGACGGGCTTGGAAATTCCCATAAGCACCGCACCGCCCACCTCGGTGTAATCCAGCTTTTTCTTGAACGCCTTTACCTTTGGCATTATCATAAGAGCAGCCAGCTTTCCCGAAAGACCGCTTGTGAGCATTCCTTTAAGTTCCCCTGCAAAGAACGAACCCATTCCCTCGTAAAGCTTCAGGGCAATATTTCCCGTGAAACCATCTGAAACAGCCACCTGACAAACGCCGAAGGGCAGCTCTCTCGCTTCAAGATTTCCGTAAAAATCAAGAGGTGCATCGCTTAACAGCTTGTATGCCTCAATGTCCATTTCTCTGCCCTTTGTGTCCTCCGCACCAACGTTCAGAAGTCCTACCTTAGGCGATTTCAGACCCATAACACGTTCCATATAGCAGGAACCCATAATGCCAAACTGCAAAAGCATTTCGGGGCGGCAGTCAACATTTGCACCGCCGTCCATAAGTATAACATGACCCTTAGCCGTGGGCAGGATAGGTGCAAGAGCCGCCCTCTTTATGCCCTTCAAACGCTTTGCGATAAACGTTGCACCGACCACCAGAGCACCCGTGCTGCCCGCCGAAACAAAAGCGTCGCCCTTGCCGTCGGCAAGTGCCTTCAAGCCCACCGCCATGGAACAGTCCGACTTGCCCTTGATGACCTCTGTCGGTTCCTCGTGAATGTCAATGACCGATTCCGTGTGGATTATGGAAATGCGGTCAAGACTGATTCCGTTTTCCTCGGCAGTCTTTTTAATGATGCTTTCGTTTCCCGTCAGAGTAACGTCCACATCAAGCTTTGCAACGGCTTCCGCTGCACCTTTTATTACCTCAAGAGGAGCATTGTCCCCTCCGAATGCGTCAACAATTATATTCATAAACATTTCCTTTCTATATAAAATGCGGCATCACTTGCAAAGAAGCGACCTAATAAATGCAGTTTCCTCCTCGGTAAGACCTTCCTTTGATATGACCGAAGCGACACCCGAACGCTTTTTTCCATCGTCCGACCTGACCGACATCGGGTCATAGTAAACGTAAAATGCAGTGTTCCGTTCGAACACCCTTGTTATCCCGCCGTAAGGAACGGTAAGGGTAACGCCTTTTTTCTGCTCGGTGTAATATGTTCCGAAAAAACCGAATTCCACGTTTATGCCGTAAGGCGGCGGAGCGTTTTTTTCGGCGGCATATGCGGGAGAGCTTACGAAAATATTGAATATCAGCCCCGCAAGGAATATCCCGCCCGCTATGGGCACGATGATATTGTCCCACGTCCTCACACAGGCTATGTAAATACCGAAAGCAATAGCTGTCATTACAATATACCAGACTATCCGCTCGCTGTGAAAAATATCGAACCGATAGAACCGTTTCAGTTCATCGCTTGTCAGCCTGACGGTCATCTGCCTTGATTCAGCCTTTTCCATTTCGTTTTTCCTCCAAAACAGCCGTAATACCCCCGACTCTCGGCAGGAAAATACTCCCGCCGTGACTGCTTTTAACCTCGGCAGCACCCTTGCGGTATTTCACATCGGTTATCTCGCTGTAAAATACCCTGTCCGTCCTGTTTCCGCAAACAAATTCAAAGCAGCCGTCACGGAAAATGACCGACATTTTGCCGCTGTTTTTGGCGAAATGTCCTTCCAGCGAACGGCGGATAGTTTGCAGATTTATGACTGTCGTAATGACTATAAAAAAAGCCGCAGACACCATCGGGAAAGCGTAGCTGCGAAATGCCGTCACGCCTATCCCCGCAATAATAGCATACATCATCGCTGCCTTGGAAACAGTATCGAATGTAAAATATCTCGCCGCCGAAACGGTTTTTATGTAGCCTTTATCGGGGACGAATGCTGTTTCGGAAATAACGCTTTTATCGTCAAAAACAAAGCCGCCGCAGCGTTCGCCGCCAAATTTTTCATCGGAAAGCTTTCCTTTTTTCAGAAGCTTATTTCCAAAATAGCAGCGGATTTTTTCGCCCTCTGAAACAGTCAGATCACGCTTCGGAAGAAGATACGCCACGCTTTTATTTGCAAATATCAAAAACATATCGGCAGACTCTTCGCAGCTGAAAAGTTCCTCTCTCGGGATAAAGCTCGATGCATATTTCTCGGAGATACGCAGACCGTCCGCCGAAAAACGGTATTCACCTTCTCCGTAATAGGTGGTCTTTTTTATCTTATAATAGGAAGAAAATATCATGCACCAGACGGAAACAACGTATATCGTCAGCAAAACACCGAAATTCAGCCGAACCGCACCCATTACCAGCCAATAGCTTGGCATAAGCACAAAAAACAGCAAAAAAACCACAATCATAACCGCCGTCGCACCGTTTCTTTTAAAAAGCGAATAAACAAACAACCTTTTGCTGTCGTCGGTATTCAGCTTGATTTTCAGCGTGAAATCTTCCATAAATGTCCTCCGTTAAATGCTGCTCATATACTTCTCGAACGCTTCAAGTGCCCTGTCCGCAACAGCCTGATAACGCTGCTGCTTGTCCTTTATGCGAACGCCTATATCGGGTAAAATTCCCATATTTGCACCCATGGGCTGGAAGTTTGCAACGGTCGGGTCGGAAATATATCTTGACAGCCCGCCTATGATAGTTTCGGGCGGGAGGATAAGAGTGTCCTGCCCGTTCAGACGTCTTGCCATATTTATGCCAGCCATAATTCCCGAAGCGGCGGATTCGGTGTAGCCCTCAACGCCCGTTATCTGTCCCGCAAAGAAAATATTCGGATATTCTCTGAGCGAAAAATCTCCCGATAACAGCTTGGGCGAATTGATAAAGGAATTTCTGTGCATAACGCCATAGCGAACAAACTCGGCATTTTCCAGCCCGGGAATAAGCGAAAAGACCCGCTTCTGCTCGCCGAATTTCAGATTTGTCTGAAAGCCCACAATGTTGTAAAGCGTTCCCGCTGAATTTTCCTTGCGAAGCTGAACCACCGCATACGGACGCCTTCCGCTGACGGGGTCGGTCAGTCCAACGGGCTTCATTGCACCGTAACGCATAGTTTCCTCGCCCCGCTTTGCCAGCACCTCGATAGGCATACAGCCCTCGTAAACGGTGAAATCGTCCCGTCCCGAAGCGTCCCTTTCACGGTCAAAATCGTGGAGAGGAGCGGACTCGGCGGAAACTATCGCTTCATAAAAAGCGGTATATTCCTCCTTGGTAAATGGACAGTTAATGTAATCATCATCGCCCCGTCCGTACCGTGCGGCGAAGAAGATCCTGTCCTTGTTAAGTGACTCATATGTGACAATGGGAGCGGCGGCATCGTGAAAGCTGAGATAATCTCCCGTAAGCCGCTTAATGTCCTCCGCAAGACGGCCCGCTGTAAGAGGACCGCTTGCGATGATAACATTTCCCTCGGGTATCTTCTGAACTTCGCCGCCGATAACGGTAATATTCGGGTCGTTTACAATAGCGTCCGTCACGCTGTCGGAGAATTTTTCCCGGTCAACAGCCAGTGCACCGCCCGCCGGAACAGCAGTCTTTTCGGCACATTCCACAACGACAGAACCCAGCCGCCGCATTTCCTCTTTCAGCAGACCCGCCGCCGAATTTACCCTGCTTGCCTTCAGAGAATTTGAGCAGACAAGCTCCGCAAATCCGTGATATTTGTGTGCGGGAGAATATTTTTCGGGCTTCATCTCGCAAAGCCTGACCTTTATCCCCCGCATTGACAGCTGATGTGCCGCCTCGCAGCCCGCCAGACCCGCACCTATGACTGTTACTGTATCATTCATCATTTTTATCCTTAAAAATTGATGTATCTTCCGCATAAAGCTCGATCTTTCCGCATTCGGGACAGCAATAGCTGTTTACCTTAGAGCTCTTCTGAATGGAAAACAGTTTCTTATTCGATTCGGCATCTGATACAAAAAACACGCCGCCTGTTGCCGCACTCGTAACGGCTTTTTTCATTTCAACATTACAATTTGAACATATCATATAGATCACTTTTCCCTTCTTACAGCCACCTCGTAGCCGCAGCCCTCTTTCAGGCAGAACATTTTTCCGCCCTTTTTGAACAGCGTTGTGCCGTCATTGCACTTGGGACATTTGTCGGAAGTAGGCGTATCCCACGTCATAAAATCGCAGGTGGGATTATCCTCACAGCCGAAATATTTCTTGCCCTTCTTGGACTTTTTCTGCAATACCTTTTTGCCGCACTTGGGGCATACGCCGCCTGTGTCCTTAACAATACGCTTGGTGTTTGTGCAGTCGGGGAAGCCTGTGCAGGCAAGGAATTTTCCGAAGCGTCCGATTTTTATTACCATAGGCTTGCCGCATACCTCGCAAACCTCGTCTGTTTCCTCGTCGGGCACCTTGATACGCTTGCCGTCCATTGCCTTTTCGGCTTCGCTGAGGGTCTCGGCGAATTCCTTGTAGAACTCGTCAAGTGTCTGGACCCAGTCCTTTTTGCCCATTTCCACTTCGTCAAGGCTGTTTTCCATTCCCGCTGTAAACTTTGCGTCAACAATCTTCTTGAAATGGTCCTTCATCAGCTGAGTTGTGACCTCGCCCAGACCCGTAGGCTTCAACGCCTTTCCGTCCTTTTCAACGTAAAGACGGTTGATTATGGTCGAAATGGTGGGTGCATAAGTGGACGGTCTGCCGATGCCGTTTTCTTCAAGAGCCTTGATAAGCGTTGCTTCTGTATATCTTGCGGGGGGCTGTGTGAAATGCTGATTTCCCTCTATGGATTTCAGCTTGAGAATGTCGCCCTCCTTGATTTCGGGAAGAACGGATTTCTCCTCGTCCTTTGACTCCTCATAAAGCACGGTAAAGCCGTCGAATTTAACGGAATATCCCGTCGCACGGAGATTTACGCCGTTTGCTTCTATCTCAACGGAAACAGTGTCCATAAGTGCATTTGCCATCTGAGAAGCGATAAATCTCTCCCAAATGAGCTTGTAAAGCTTATACTGCTCGGCAGTCAGGCTGCTCTTTACCTTTTCGGGTGTAAGGGACGGCATTGAGGGACGAATTGCTTCGTGAGCGTCCTGTGCATTTGCCTTGGATTTATATATTTTCGGAGATGACGGAATGTAATCCTTGCCGTAAACGCCCTGGATATACTCATAAGCGGCAGCCCTTGCCTCGTCGGAAATACGAAGGCTGTCCGTTCTCATATATGTGATAAGACCGACAGCACCCATGCCCTCTATCTCAACGCCCTCGTAAAGGGTCTGAGCGGTTTTCATGGTTTTTGATGCACTGAAGCCCAGCCGCTTTGAAGCGTCCTGCTGCATGGTGGAGGTTGTGAAGGGAGCAGCGGGAGATTTTCTTCTGACGGACTTTTTCACGCCCGTTACCTTAAACTCGGCACCGTCCAGCTTTCGAAGGATAGCATCGGTTTCCGCCTGACTGTGAAGCTCGGTCTTTTTTCCGCCGACGCCCCAGAACGCCGCACCGAACTGCTTTTTGCTTGACGGAGCGGTCATTTTTGCGTCAATGGACCAGTATTCCTCAGGCTTGAAATTCTGTATCTGCTTTTCCCTGTCAACGATAATGCTTACGGCAACCGACTGAACACGTCCCGCCGAAAGTCCTCTTCTGACCTTTTTCCAGAGAAACGGCGAAAGCTTGTAGCCCACTATCCTGTCAAGGATACGCCTTGCCTGCTGAGCATTGACCAAGTCAATATCTATCTTTCGGGGAGCAGCCATACCTGCCTGAACGCCGCTCTTTGTTATCTCGTTGAATGTAACTCTGTCTGCCTGATCCAGCGGCAGATCAAGCATCTGTGCCAGATGCCATGAAATAGCCTCTCCCTCACGGTCGGGGTCGGTTGCGAGATAGACCTTATCGCTTTTCTTAGCTTCCTTTTTCAGGGATTTGATAAGATCCTCCTTCCCCTTAATATCGGTATAAACAGGCTCAAAACCGTTGTCAACGTCAACGCCCAGCTTGGACTTGGGCAGATCTCTGACGTGACCCATTGAAGCGACAACTTCGTAATCCTCACCCAGATATTTTTTGATGGTTTTTGCCTTTGCAGGCGACTCAACTATAACTAATTTCGACATAATAAATCTATATCCATTTCTCCGCTTGGATTTGCTCTGCCCGCCGCAGATTTAAGCGGAATATCCGCAGCGTTCTATCTATAAAAATGCACACAATGTGCTTATTTACTCAATTAAGTGAATAATGCAGACCTGCCGACTGACTTACAACACCCATAAGCTCCAGCTCGGTCAGGACGGAAAACAGCTGTGAAACATCGCTGTTCAGTGCATCGGCAATATCATCGGCAGCTGTTTCGCCGTTTTCGCTGAGATATTTTACTATCTCAGATTGCCCCTCCGTCAGCCCCGAAAGGTCAACGGGCTTTGGCTTTTTAGGCTTTTCGGGAATATCTCCCACCTCGTAAACGGGCTTTTCCGCATTGGGGTCTGCCGCTTCCTCAAACGGCGAATGACGTTCAGGCTCACTGAACCTTGCAAGCCTGTCGGAATAGTTTACGCAGAATTCATCGGTAATATCACTTACCGATGCAACGTATTTTGCACCGTCCCTGATAAGGGCGGAATTTCCCGAAAATCGGCTGTCGAAAATATCCGCAGCGGGAACGCAGAAAACGTCCTTGCCCTGCTGAACGGTCAGCCCCGCCGTTACGAGAGAACCGCTTCTCAGCGACCCCTCCACCACAAGCGTGCCGAGAGAAAACCCCGCAAGTATGCGGTTTCTCAGTGGGAAGCTGGTTTTCGTCCCCTGCTCCAGCGGCAGCATTTCGCTGACGAAAACGCCGTTCTCCATTATCTTCTCTCGATATTGAACATTCGGATAGGGATAATCCACATCCAGCCCGCAGCCCAATACGGAAACGGTTTTACCGCCTTTTTCCACTGCCGCAAGATGCGAGGTAATGTCGATGCCGACCGCAAAGCCGCTTGCAATGACAAAACCGAATTCCGCCAGCTGACCGACCAGTTCTCTGCACACCTTAACGCTGTAATCGCAGGGATGCCGTGTTCCGACCACCGTCAGAGAAAACTCGTCCTCCAGCACCTCGGTGCGTCCCCTGCAAAACAGCAGCACGGGCGGGTTATAAACGTTTCTCAGCCGTTCGGGGTATTCATCGGAAAAATCGGGGATAAGCGTTATATTCTTTCTTTCACAGTAATTCAGGATATTTTGGCTGTTCTCAACAGATGAAGCGGCGGCTGCCCGCTGCTCGTATTCGGTGATTTTCCTTGCCTGCAAAGCCTCCCCGCTCATAATTGCACAGTAAGCGTTATAGGGGCTTCCGTAAGCCGAAATTATCTGAGATATTCTGGGATTTCCTCCGCCAAAGGTCTGAACGAACCAGACAAGATACAGCAAATCTTCGGTATACATATTTCACAGCCTTTCAGTTCATAAGCTCCCACATAAGTATAGATGCCGCTGCCGCTGCATTCAGCGAATCGGCAGTGCCGTGCATCTTAATGGTTATCCGCTCGTCACATTTTGCGGCGGTTTCGGCGGACAGTCCGCTGCCCTCATTGCCGATAATGACCGCTGCACCGTTCGAAAAATCACATTCCTTCACGGACAATGCATCGCTGTCGATAACGGCAGCACAGGTCCTTATCCCCTTAGACCGCAATATGTCAAATGCAGCGTCCTCGGACATTTCCATGACCTTCACCCGAAGCAGAGCACCCATTGCCGACCTGACGGTTTTCGGATTGAACGGGTCACAGCAGCCCACCGCTATTACTCCGTCAACGCCCAGAGCGTCCGCCGTACGAATGACGGTACCCATATTCCCGGGGTCCTGCAAGGTGTGAAGAACCACATATTTCCCGCCCGAACGTATGACATTTTCGGCAGGCACGGGCTTTGGCATTGCACACACCGCAAAAACGCCCTGAGTGCCTTCCGTTCCGGAAATTTTGTCCCCCAGCTCATCGGGGATAATAAATCGTGAAACTCTGTCTGCCGAGCCTTCCGGCAAATTCAATGCTTCGCCGTATTTTCCCTCACCCGCCTCCGCCTTTTTCATTGCGGAACGTGTGAAAAAAACAAAGTGAAGCTCTGCATTTTCCTTCAGTGCATCGCAGACGAGCCTAGCCCCCTCCAGCAGAAACAAGCCCTGTTCCCGACGGAATTTTCGGCTGTCCGAAAGCTTTCTGCAAAGCTTGATATTGGCATTATCCTTTGAAGAAATTTCCTTAAAATCTACCATAGACACCTCAAAAAGCAAAAAAGCCAGAAGCAAGCGGCAATCTTCACCGCCGCCGTTTACTTCTGACTTTATTTCGATTGATTAAAGAGCAGCCTTAGCCTTTTCGGTAAGAGCAGTGAAGCCTGCTGCATCATTGATAGCGATCTCGGAGAGCATCTTTCTGTTGAGAGTAACTCCTGCCTTCTTAAGACCGTTCATAAATGTGGAATAGTTCATTCCGTTCATCTTGCAGGCTGCGGAAATTCTTGTGATCCAAAGCTTTCTGAAATCACGCTTCTTAAGTCTTCTGCCGATGTAAGCATAGTTGCCGGATTTCATTACGGCTTCCTTAGCCATCTTGAAATGCTTGCTCTTTGCACCCCAGTAGCCCTTAGCAAGCTTTAAAGTTTTATTTCTTCTCTTTCGAGTCATCATTGCTCCCTTAACACGAGCCATAATCTTGTACCTCCATTAAAAATTTTAGTTAAAACAGCACCCGTGTCAATTACTTATAAGGGATCAGCTGCTTGATTACAGGAGCATTTGCAGAGCCGCAAACGCCTGCTGTTCTTGCTATTCTCTTTCTCTTGTGAGCTTTCTGAGTGAGTCTGTGTCTTTTGTTGGTCTTCTGGTATTTAACCTTGCCGGTGCCTGTGAGCTTGAAACGCTTCTTTGCACCGGAATGTGTCTTCTGCTTTGGCATAATATATCCTCCTTAATATTAAACGAGTTTTGGGTAAACCGTCAAAACGATGTTCCTCGGTTGGGGAGCATTAAGCCCCGCACAAAGCCGTGAATTATTTTCCCGACTTTGGAGAAATGAACATAACCAAGCTGCGTCCTTCCATTTTCGAGGGCTTGTCGACAACGCCTGCCTCCGCACAAGCAACCTTGAATTTCTCCAGCAGTTCCTCACCGAGATGGGGATGAGCGATAGCTCTCTTTCTGAACCTAACGGAAACCTTAAGCTTATCTCCCGATTTCAGGAACTTTATCGCCTGATTTACCTTTGTTTCAAAGTCGTGTGTATCGATAGTGGAGAACATTCTTATCTCCTTTATCTCAACGACCTTCTGGTTCTTCTTAGCTTCCTTTTCCCGCTTGCTCTGTTCGAAGCAATACTTTCCGTAATCCATAATGCGGCATACGGGCGGTTCTGCCTGCGGAGCGATCTTTACGAGGTCGAGATTCTTTTCATAAGCGATCTTCTGAGCCTCTTTTGAGGAAATAACACCCAGCTGAGTGCCGTCAACGTCGATGACACGGATCTCTTTATCCCTGATCTCTTCGTTGATCTGCAGTTCTTTGTTGTTTGTACTGATGGCAAAGCACCTCCAAGCAAAATAAAAATGAGCGAAAACGCAGAAAGTCCTCACCCATACAAACACCGACGCCAACGTATAATACGCCCGACATTTCGGCAACTGTATTGACCGTATGCATTTGAAACGATACGGTGAGAAGCGTTATGAACGTTCTGCTTTATTAACCTTTGCTATTATACACCTATTCCCCCGATTTGTCAAGAGGGGTGAAAAATTAGTTTGTAAATTATTTGTGAACAAGACTTGAGCGTCCCCAAAACGGACAATGCTAAAGTATCCCTAAAAAATTCGGAAAAAAATTTGCCCGCCGATGAATATCGCTGAAAAATATGTCAAAGCTAATGTCAGCGGCGAGGAACAGCCTCATCAAGAAAGGAATGTTAATTATGAAAAGTATTTTAAAGGGTAAGGTACTCTACATTTCAACAGCGGCAGCACTTACTGCAGCTGCTGCGGCAGGATTTTTCGCATATAACAGTATGCATCAGCCGGAAACCGAGCTTCCCGAACTGCTTCACGGCGAAGCGGAAGCAGTGACCGAGCCTGTCACGGCAGTACAGCCAAGCGTAACGGAGGCAGACGTCATTGTTACGGGCGTGCCCGAAACGGAGATGTCAGCAGCAGTCACCGTCCCCGATGAAGCAAAGGATATTGTCCCCACGGAAGTACAATCCTATCAGCCAATGGTCAGACCCGTGAACGGCGAGATTATCGGCGAATTTTCAAACGGCGAGCTGGTGAAATCTTCCACACTGAACGTCTGGAAAACTCACGACGGCGTTGACATCAGAGCCGATGCGGGAGCGACCGTCAAATCCATGAGCACGGGCACAGTCACCGAAGTCCGTGACGACCCAATGTGGGGTGCATGCGTTGTTATCGACCATGGAAACGGCATTGAGGGACACTACTACGGTCTTGACAAAACCGTTTCCGTCAAGACGGGAGATACCGTCAGTGCGGGCAGCGTTATCGGTGCGGTAGGCAGTGCCGAAGCGGAAATCGCCGAGCCGTCCCACCTGCACTTCGGCGTTAAGCGAAACGGCAGCTGGATAGACCCCGCCTCCGTTGTTTCCTCTATCGGAAGCTAAGTTTCCGTGCCATACCACTTACCTCGGCTGTTGCAGCGTTTGCTGCAGCAGCCCATTTCTATTGCTCCTCATCCTTTATTCGGAAGATAGAACTGTTCAGCCCGCTGTATCGGGTATATCCCGTGTCGGGTTCACAGATATTATCGGCATACAAAACGCTGCCGTCCGACATTTCCATTACCATTGCAATAGTGCGGTGACCGTTTGACGGATTTTCGGCATATGTCAGCAAACGTTTTCCCGGAGAATTCAGAGGAATTTCCGCCTGCGGGATATACTTTCTTTCCATAGACTCGACTGTTTCGCTGTCTGTGGGAGCAAGCCTTACCGACCAGTATTCGTCAAAACCCGCACTGTAAAGCAGACCCACCTCGTTTTTGTCATAATCCACAAGAATACAGTCGTGAATACAATCCTTAAAGCCGAAAATGCCGTCAAGATTATACTCTGCCATATCGTATTCTATTTTTTCCTCGGCGTTTTTCAGCATATTTTTTGCGGCATTCTTCTGAATGGCTGCACTTATTTCGTAGTCGAAACTGTTTACAAGTATCACCCCGATAATGACCAAAGCAATGCCGCCCGCAACAGGTGCAAATTTTTTAAACGGTATCTTTTTGATAGCTCCGACCTTGCTTCTGATAAGGTAAATTATCTGATAAATAATGCAGACAGGTATAATGAGCATCATTGACAGACCCGCTCCCAAAATACCGATAAAAAAGCCGTCCAAACCGTAGACCGTATCAAAGAAAAATCCCGCTCCGAAAATCGCACCGTGAATTCCGCTCAAAAGCACCAATCCATAAGGAACAAAGGAAATAATCAGGATAATTTTTGCGGCTTTCTGTTTGTCCATTGCGTTACGCTCCGTTTTATTTGTTTGTATACCAATCTGTCAGCAGCTTTTCAGCCTTTTTGCCGTGAATGCCGAAATCGGTGTCCTCGGCGATTTTTTCGGGCGGCAGCAGGAAGGTTTTCCAATCCCACCAGAAAAATCCCGCAAAATACGGCTCGTCCCACATAGCCTTTAATGCACTTTCGTAGAAATTATACTGCTCGTCCTCGTCACGGGGATATTCAACGTGAACGAAATCCCACGGGATAACAGCACAGCCCCTTGCATTTCGGCAGCCTATTTCCATAAAAATTATCTTCTTGCGGAACTTTTCGGCGATATATTCAAGACCCTTTTTGTGCTGCTCCCATGCTTTCAGCATTTCATCGGAGGACGCTCCGCCCTCCCTTGCCACGGGATAATATGCCGAAGTTCCGATATAATCCAACGCATCAAACCAATTGACATTTTCCTCTTTTCCGTGATTTGCATTGTAAACAAGCGGACCGTGATATATCTCCCGAACCCTTGCAATAAGCTCACGCCACTCCGCTTCCTTATGCTCCGTACCTATCATTTCACAGCCGATACAGAGCATTTCGCAGCCCGTATACTCCGCAATTTCCGCATAATGACAGATAAAAGCGGTGTAGCAGGAAAACCACTCGTTCCAGTAGCTGACAAGCTTTCCCATCTTGTCGTAAACGGGAAATTCTCTTTCGGGGAATGTGATATTCGCTCTCCATGTACCGTCCTCACAGTTCAGCATAGGCTTTAAGCAGACCTTCAGACCGTTTTTCTTCAGCTGTGCAATGCCCATTTCTATCTCACGGTCGGTATTGCACCATCTGTAATCGAAGCCGAAGCGGGTGGAGGAAAATTTCTCCTGTGTCACCGCAAAGGCAAGGCACGCCCAGTTTCCGCCCATTGCTGCCATTGCCTTTATGGATTCTTCCGATTTTTCCGTGCCGAGCATTCCCTTGTGACTGTCCCAGCCGTATGTATAGCCTTTGATTTCCATAATATTCACCTCATTATTTCCGAACATAACAGTTCATTTACAGCATTATATCACATTATAAAGCAAATTGCAATCGTATCTGCAAATAATGTCGGAACAACCGTTGACTTAATATGGAAAGTATGCTATACTGCTGTTAAAGGTACATAGAAAGGGGGACTATCAATTGAGCAATGCAACGCTCAGCAGGATAATCAACAAAAACGAAGAGGACGCAAACAAAGCTACTGCCAATGTTATGCTGATAACCTTTGCAATATTCACAGCCGTGTATATACTTAACCTTGTCGGCGTTTTTGTCATCGATTACAGCGATATGAATATTGCATACCTTGTCAGTGCAGCTTGCCTGCTTCTGCCGAAGCTTATAAACAGGTTTGTACCGCTCACCGAAAAATGGCTGAAATATCTGTACATATTACTTTCGGAGCTTTTTCTGCTGGTAATTACCATAGTATTATCATTTCACGCAGTAGTCGTCTATGCCTATCCCATAGCACTTGCGGGACTGTATTTTAACAAGAAGCTTACGAATATTTCAATAATCAGCACATTGACAGTCACTATTGCAGGTCAGTTCTTAGGATTTTACATTGACCTTGTCCACGACAATAACTATACCTCCCTTCACAGTCTTATATGCTACGGAATTATCCCAAAAACGCTGACACTTTTAAGCCTGGCTGCACTCATAAAGCTGCTTACAACCAGAACATCAAAGCTTCTCAGCGAAGATGCGGACAATTACGAGCAGCTCATTATGTACAATCAGGATATGATATACGGCTTCGCAACTCTGGTGGAAAGCCGTGACGAAAATACGGGCGGACATATCAAGAGAACAAGCATCTACGCCGAAATGCTGGCAGAAAAGCTCAGCACCACCGAGAGATACAAAGACATTATCGACGATGAATTTATCGGCTGTTTAGCAATGGTCGCTCCGCTTCACGACATAGGAAAAATATCCATACCCGACAGTATCTTGTGCAAACCCGGAAGGCTCAGCCCGTCGGAATTTGAAATTATGAAAACACACGCCGAAAAGGGCGGACAGATGGTTCGTGAAACCTTTTCCCATATCGCAGATGAACGCTACAAGACCATGGCTTACGAGGTCGCCCGCTATCATCACGAAAAATGGAACGGCAAGGGCTATCCCGAAGGACTTTCGGGACAAAAGATACCGCTTGCCGCAAGGATAATGGCTGTTGCGGACGTTTTCGATGCAGTTTCCGAGAAACGCTGCTACCGTGACGCTATGCCCATAGATGAATGCTTCCGTATCATTGAAAACGGCAGCGGCACCGATTTTGACCCGGACGCAGCCGCCGCATTTCTGAGCATTCGTGACAAGATAATCGAAGAAAGAAACAAAAACCTTGTCCTGCAGGAAGCACCTAAGCCAAAGCTTGAAGTAGAGGACGTTCCCGAAATTATTTCCTTTGCTTCCGTAAGACTGAGAAACCGCTGATACAGCATAAATCGGCTGCCGCTGAGTATACGGCAGCCGATTTTTTATATGAGCATTGCTTTCTCCGCTCTTGCCACGATCTTTTTCCTAAAAAAGACCATAACTATCCATATCAGAACTGCGGGAATTATCGAAGCATACATAAACCCCGTATTATACATATCATAAAACAGTGGTGCAAATATATAGCATAAAACGCTGACAACGCCATAAACAATGAACATCGGCAGGACAGCTTTCCCCAAAGCCAATTCGGTAATCACCGTTCCGCTGTCGGGACGAACGACAAATTTTGCTATCCCGCCCACCGACAGATAATATATCCCAAGCATCACGGCAAAGGAAATAAGCTCCGCCGAAAATGCCCAGCCGAGGTCCTTTTTATCGCAGAAGCAGTGAGCAAGAAAAGCACCTATCAATTGCAGATAAATAAGCTTTTCCCCGATGAAAATCGTATAGTCCGCCAGGTCATTGCGGCGTATGGGCATTGTCTGCAAAAGCTTTACCTGTCTGCCGAAGCCGCTTGACGCCGCCAATATCCAGAACGCCGTTATCCACCCCCGCAGCAGCGGAATGAACATTGCCGAAATGTCCTCATTTCTTTTAATGAGCCGAAACATTGTCAGCTGCAAAACAAAGCTTACCCCGGCAATAAACAGGTCATACCAATCCGCCCGAAGCTGACGCAAGGTCTTTCGTACTATTGAGTTATTCATTCAGCCAAGCACCTCCGCTCTTTCGCCGTTTCTTGCAGTGCCCTCGGCGTCCTTCGGCAGCTTTGTTTTCAGCAGATATATCTGTGAAACGGTGAAAATCACCGACAGTATTATCAGGGGAAATCCCGCAGCGTATTTCAGAAAAACAAGCTTTCCGGCAAGATCCTCGTCCATTATCAGTGAACCTATCAAAAGCACCGAACAGGCTATTATCACCAGACAATATAAGGCGGACAATATAGTGCTGAGTGTATTGTTCCGATGCATAATAAGCTCTTCGCCGTAAATCGTTGAGATCATTATGGAAGTAACTATTATCAGCGAATATATTTTCACAGAATTGCTTTCGGAAATAAAACTCAGCACCGACAGATACAGCGTATTCAAGCAGGTCACCGCAATCATCGGGGCAATAATTCCGCACAGTCCCTTTACAAGTACGGTTCTGTTTATGGGGAAACAGGCACATATATCCGATGTTGACGAGCTGCCGTTGTATGCCTTTCGCATCATCTCCGCTGTTTTGGCGGCTTTTGCATTTGCTGCCGTAAAATCAGCGGGAAATATTGACATAGCAAATGACATACATGTAACATTATACAATCCCGTCAGCAAAGGCAGACAGCAGGTCACAAAAAACATATCCGCATTTTCTTTCACCGACAGAACAGTCATCATAACACAGCCCGCAATGGGAAACAGCAGTGTCATTCCGATATAGATGTAAATGGTAACAAAATATTTCTTCCCAAACAAAGCCTTCATAGCCGTCCAATGACGCTTTATCATTTCCTTATCGGTCATTTTCGCCGCCGTCCTTTCTGTGCTGCCAAATGAAAAATGTCAGCAGATTTTCAAAATTGGGAGTACGCACTCCGGGGTCTTTCAAACGTGAAAGATTTTTCCGTTCAACCAAAGCTTCAAAGCTTGATGTTCCCTTGCGAACGCCAATTAAAAAATCCTTTGCGGCTTCAAGCTCGCTGTTGTCACAGGTCACAACGGCGAATTTTTCCTCTATCTCGTCAGCCCGCATATCACAGGCAATTTTTCCGTCAATGACCATAACAATGTAGTCCGCAACCTTGTCAAGGTCGCTTGTGAGATGGGTCGAAAACAGCACCGAATGTTCCCCGTCCGAAACAAAATCCCTGAGAATATCCAGCACCTCTATCCTTGCAGCAGGGTCAAGTCCCGCTGTGGGTTCGTCCAAAATAAGCAGGTCGGGCCTGTGTGCAAGGGCAAGGGCAAGCATCATTTTCGTTTTCGTTCCCTTGGACATTTCCCCCGCTTTTTTGTCAAGAGGCAGCTTCCAAAGCTGAACATAGTTCTCAAAGATCCTCTCGTCCCACCGTTCAAACGCCACGGAAAATGCCGCCGCTACCGCACTCATTTTGCTGTTGTAATAGAGATAATCCTCGTCCGCAACATATCCCACACGCTCCTTGAACTCGGGTTCGTCCGCCACATTGTCCAGTCCCCCGACGCCATTTATTATGCCGCTTTCCCTGCCGTACATATTCATTATCAGCTTGATAAGTGTGGTCTTTCCCGCACCGTTTTCGCCGATAAGTCCCATAATTGCTCCCTTTGGCAGGGAAAAGCCCACATTATCCAGCGTAAATCCATCAAATTTTTTTGTAAGGTTTTTTATTTCCAGCATATTTTCATTCATAATGTTCACTCCTCAAAGCTTTTGTATCTCATCTATCAATTCTTCCTTGGAAATGCCCTTTTCAAGCAGCTGTTTCACATTTTCGGAAAACTCATCAAGCTGCTTGCGGCGGTAATCGCTTCTCACCTTTGAAACGTCGGACAGTGCGATAAACGTTCCCTTCCCGGGGACGGTGTAGATAAGCCCCTCCCGTTCCAGATCCATATACGCCCGCTTTGTGGTGATAGCACTGACATTCAGGTCCGCCGACAGCTGACGGACGCTTGGCAGCTGCCCATTGTCGGATATTTCGCCGTTTAACGCCGCCTGACGTATGCCGTCCTTTATCTGCTCATACATAGGCTTTTCGCTTGACGGGCTGAGTACGATTTTCAGACGCCTTACCTCCTTTACTGTGTATACTCACTATACACAGTATACCAGCATATACACGGTTTGTCAATAGCCTTTTGCAAACTTTAAGATTTCTTTAGATTTTTTATTTCGGAGAATTTTGGAAGATTATCGACAAAAATACACAGATTTTGCTTGAATTAAACGTTTAAATATGTTACAATAACCATAATATTCTTTATAAGGACTGATAAAAATGTATCTTTGCACTCCGAAGCAAATGAAGGAAATAGAAAAAAATGCCGCCGAAGCAGGCGTTTCCTATTCTCAAATGATGGAAAATGCAGGCAGAGCGGTGGTAAACGCCGTCACCGAATACTGCGTTGGGATCGACTATTCCAAGGGTGCAGTCATACTGTGCGGAAGCGGAAATAACGGCGGGGACGGCTTTGTCTGTGCCCGACTTCTCAGCGAAATGGGCTTGAAGGTCACAGTCGTTCTGACCTGCGGCGAGCCCGAAACGGAAACGGCTGCGGAAAAATATTGCGGTCTGGGCGGTGCCTGTGCAGAGGTGCTCACCCTAAACGACAACATTGACAAGGTGTTCACACTTTTTGCGGAATGCGGGCTTATCATAGACGCTGTTTTCGGCACGGGATTTCACGATGAGCTGCCCCCTGCCGTCAAGGCGTGCTTTTCATATACAGCGAGAACGGATGCCGTCAAGGTGGCTGTGGACGTCCCCTCGGGGGGAAATGCACTGACGGGCGAAGTTTCGGAAAATACCCTTAAATGCGACTACACGGTAACTTTCGGCTGCAAAAAGATAGGCGAGGCACTCTCTCCCCTTTCGGAATACTGCGGTGAGATACTCACCGCCGAGATAGGCATTCCCGAGGAATGTATGGAAGGCGTAAAATATCTCCCGAAAATAATCGACGAGCGGCTTTGCACGGAAATTATCCCCGTTAGGAAAAGAAATTCCCACAAGGGCGATTACGGCAGACTGATGAATATTTCGGGGTCGGAAAGTATGCGGGGAGCGGCAACGCTTTCCACGGCAGGTGCTTTGCGTTCGGGTGCGGGACTTGTCACTCTGGCATCGGTAGAGAAGGTCATTGACACGGTTTCCGCACAGCTTTCCGAGCCTATGTATATGAAGCTTGATGTCGATGAAAACGGCTTTATATCTCCCGAAAATAATTTTGACGAATTAAAGGAAAGGCTTGCAAAATGCACGGCAGTTTCCATCGGCTGCGGGCTGGGGGTAACGGAAAATACCGTTCGGCTGGTGGAATTTGTTCTCGAAAACACAAGCTGTCCCATAATTCTTGACGCTGACGGCATAAACTGTGCAGCCACCCGCATAGATATGTTAAAGAACACGGGAAACAGGCTTATCTGCACTCCCCACCCTGCGGAGCTGGCACGGCTTTTGGGCGTTTCAACGGAAGAAATCCTCGCCGACCGTTTCAGTGCTGCCGTGAAGCTTTCCTCTCTTTACGACATTACGGTGGTGTCCAAGGGCTGTCCTACATATATTGCGGGAAACGGCAAAGCTTACGTCAGCTTCGGCGGAAACCCGGGGCTTAGCAGAGGCGGCAGCGGCGACCTGCTCACAGGCATTATTTCGGGACTTGCCGCCCAAGGCATACCCCTGACACAGGCTGCGGCAGCGGGAGTGTATATCCACGGAAGAGCCGCCGACCTTACCGCCGAGGAGCTTTCGGAATACGGTATGCTCCCCTCGGACGTTATAAGCAGGATTCCCTTAGTGTTCAACAGTTTATCACATTTTTAATGAACACATAGAGGGAAGAATTACTATAAAAATGAAAAATCCCTCTGTAACGGAGGGATTTTTTTATGCGAAAATCTTTGATAATTCCAACAGCAATTCTCTTGGCAGCAGCCGCTGCTTTGACCGCCTGCAAGCCCGCCGAAAAGCAAAAACGCCCCGACCTGAACCTGCTTTACAGCTGCAAAGCGGACATTCTTTGGGGCGAAACAGAAGCGGAAGCAGAATTTAAACGCCTTGGGAACGGCGATTGGGACATTAATTTCACGGGTCCCGACACTCTTTCGGGGCTGACGGTATCATTCCGAAACGGCTCGGCACACTGCGAAATGAACGGCGTTTCGGCGGATATTTCGGGGGAAAATATCCCCGACGGTTCGCTGTTTGATCTAGTCTGCGGTGCACTTGACAGCGGTGCGGCAGACACGGGAGATTGCATTTCCGAGGAAAATATCCTTGTAAGCAAAGGGCATAACCAAAACGGCGGATATGAGCTTATCTTCACCGCCGATACTATGGAACTGTGCGGACTAAAGATCCCCGACAGCGAGCTTGAAGCCGTTATCGAGGATTTTCAGCCGATAGAGCTGCCGCCTGTTGAACCGGCGGAATAGCATTATTCCCCGTCATTTCTGCGGCGTTCCACCTCACGCATATTCTTCTTGAATTTGTCCCTTGCGGGCTTATACTTGAAATAGTTTACGATCTTTGTAATGAAATCTCCGCCGAAAAAGAGAATGAAATTCATCAGCACGGCAACAATGGTTATTTTTCCCACTATTCCCGAAATGATAAACATAAAAAGCATCAGAATTCCCGCAGCAAGACCAAGCCATTTCACTTTTATGGGGATAAGGAAATAGAAATATATCTGCTCATTTGGGTACAGCACCGCATAGGCAAGGAATATGCTCAGCGTCAGATAATAGTTGTCGGTAAATCCAACAAGAAAGCCCGCTGCAATGTTAAAAAGTGCACCCATAAAGTAGTAGACGGTAAACCGAAACGCTCCCCACGTTCTCTCCAGCGATGCACCGAAGGCGTAAAACAGCAGTGTCCCGAATATCATTCCGATAATGCTTGTTGAGGTGGGCATAATAAGAAATGTCAGCACTCTCCATACCTGACCTTGGAGTATCATATCCCTGTCAAAGGTGAGCATATCAAATATCTCGGGATAAAAAAGCCCCACACCGAAAACGATGACCATTGCACCAACGATATACAGTATAAGGTTATCAATGCCGAAGCGGCGGTATTTGTATTCCAATCTGTCCAAAAGCTTGTTCAAAATAAGGACTCCTTTCATGTGGCTAAACTTCATTTTTATAGTATAGCACAAATAATAAAATTTTTCAACAGATATTGCAATTTTATTTTATTTGAGGTATAATATACTTATGCGGTATCAATAATACTGATTTCTAATCAAGATACGATACCCTTTATGAAAAATAAACGGAGGTATAAAATAATGGCTAAGATCACAGAAGATATGATAATCGGCGAGGTCCTGGATATGGCTCCTCAGCTTGCTCCCCTTTTTATGGAGATCGGTATGCACTGTCTGGGCTGTCCCTCGGCAAGAGGCGAGTCGGTTGCAGATGCATGTGCAGTCCACGGCGTTGACGCTAAGGAATTTATCGAAAAGCTGAACGCTGCTCTTGCTTGATAGACAGCTGTTAGCTTCGGCAAAAAATACCCTGTATTCCCTTCCGAAAAATAAGTACCGAGCATAGCTTTTATCGGTACGCCCTTCGGGAGGGAATATTTGTAAAGGACTGATATTATGCTGGACAAGCGACTGACCGCCTGCTATGACCTTGTTTCGGGAGATACTGCCTGCGATGTGGGGACGGATCACGGCTATCTTGCGGCAGAGCTGCTCATAACGGGAAAATGCCGCTTCTGCTATGCCTGCGACGTGAACGAACAGCCGCTGAAAGCCGCCGAAAGAACTCTTTCCCGCCTTAATATGGACGGAAAATGGAAATGTATACTGTCCGATGGGCTGACCGTCCCCGACAGTATGGGCATTTCCGATATTACCGACGTTATCTGTGCGGGAATGGGCGGTGAGCTTATCGCAAGGATAATCGGCGGCTCGGATATTGCAGGAAAAGCAAAGCTGATTTTGCAGCCCATGACACAGGCGGCGTATCTCAGAAGCTTTCTGTGCGAAAACGGGTTTCATATCCGAAAAGAAATCCCCGTCGATGACGGAAAGCATATTTACACGGTCATCTCAGCCGTTTATGACGGAGTGAAGAGAAATATTTCCGAAAAAGAGCGGCTTTTCGGATTTTGCTCCGAGGACGAACCGGATCATGAAGTTTACATCAGGCACAGCGGCAGCCGTATCCTTAAAGCGGCGGAGGGAATGTTAAAATCCGACCCGCTTTCGGAAGAGGGAAATCGACTGAAAAAAATTGCGGAGGAGATGCTGAAATGAGCGGATATACTGTAAAGGATATTTTTTCGGGGCTGGACGAGATAGCTCCATTTTCCAATCTGCACAAAGGCGATAATTCGGGCATAATTGTCGGCGACCCGAACGACAAGGTAACACGGGTGCTGACCTCTCTGGATATTACAATGGAGGTGGTCGCCGAGGCTGTGCGAAAAAAATGCAGCCTGATAATCTCCCATCACCCCGTTATTTTCAACCCGCTTTACACTCTCAGCACGTCCGATCCTGCGGGCTATGCACTGGCAAACGGAATTGCCTGCATATGCTCCCATTCCCCGCTGGATATGGCGGACGGCGGCATCAACGATATTATTCGGGATATGCTGAAGGAACCTCTGGGACTGTCCGAGCGGCTTAAGGTGCTTGAGCCTATTCACCCCGACGGACGGGGCTATGGTATGATATGCAGCTGCTCAAAGGAGCTGTATCCCGAGGAGCTGGCGGCGGTGCTGAAAAGGGTGTTCAAATGTACCGTTGTGAGATATACCGATGCGGGTGCACCCGTTAAGCGGATAGCGTTCTGTTCGGGCGGCGGAGGAAAGCTGTTCTCCGAAGCATTTCAGATGGGCTGCGAGGCGTATGTTTCGGGGGATTTCAAGCACGATCAGTTCGTTTCAGCAAATAATATGGGCATCTCCGTTTTCGACTGCGGTCATTTCCATACGGAGGATATTGTTATCCCCTATATCACGAAAAAGCTTTCGGAAATGTTCCCCGAAATAAAGATAACTCAGGCGGAAGCGGATGTTGACCCTGTGAATTATATTTGATGCTGATGCTTGATTTTTCACGGTAAATGTGATACAATTAAAGCAGCGGAAGGTGATACCGATGGAAAACAAAGAAGCATTATCCGAAAGACGCAGGGAACAGCTTGAAATTATCAAACAATTCAGATTGATAGATGACACCTTTATGTCTAAAGTTTTCGAGGATAAAGCCTGTGCAGAACTGCTTTTGAGAGTAATTCTTGACAAAGATGACCTGACCGTTTTAAAGGTCGATTCACAGATAGAACTGAAAAATCTTCAAGGCAGGTCATCACGGCTGGATATTTATGCTGTTGACAGTCAAGGCAAACAGTATGACGTTGAAGTCCAGCGGGACAATGACGGTGCATTGCCAAGACGTGCGAGATACAACAGCAGCCTTATGGACGCAAATCTGCTTTTGAAAGGGCAGCAAGTATCCGAACTGCCCGAAACCTATGTTATTTTCATAACCGAACATGACAAGTTCAAGGCGGGAAAGCCTATTTACACGGTAAATCGTACAATATCCGAGCTGAATAACGCAATATTTGACGACGGCTCGCACATAATATATGTAAACGGCGAAATTCGTGACGAAACCCGTTTAGGTGAACTTATGCAGGATTTTTTCTGCACAGACCCGCATAAAATGCACAACAAGGCATTATCCGAAAGAGTAAAGCATTTCAAGGAAACAGAGGAGGGTTATGGTAATATGTGTGAATTAATGGAAAATTATGCAAGAAAGCATGCGAAAGAATATATAAAAGAAAATGCAAAAGAAATTGCTGTTAATCTTTGGAACAGCGGATTTAAGGATATGCAGCAGATTGCAAATATAACTAAACTTTCTCTCGACGAGGTTAAGGAGCTGCTGGCAGACAAAACGGCTTGACAGCAAAAAACTGATCAAATCGCTTCTGCTGTATGCTCCCATTGAACTGCTTTTCTTGATAAAATGCACAACAGGGCATTATCCGAAAGAGTAAAGCATTTCAAGGAAACAGAGGAGGGTTATGGTAATATGTGTGAATTAATGGAAAATTATGCAAGAAAGCATGCGAAAGAATATGCGGAGGAATACGCAAAAGAATATGCAAAAGAAATTGCCGTTAATCTTTGGAACGGCGGATTTAAGGATATGCAGCAGATTGCAAATATAACTAAACTTTCTCTTGACGAGGTAAAGGAACTGCTGGCAGACAAAACGGCTTGACAGCTGCACATAAATCCCCGAAAATGGAGCATAAAGCCGCTTGGAGATGCTTTATGCTCCATTTTCGCAATATTCCGAAAAAAAGTCCCCCGCCGAGGGGTAAACGGCAGGGGCGAAAAATATGATATAGGATTAGGGTTTCGGCACAGATACCGGGGTGTGTATACAATGCCGACAGATATTATCCGAACCTGTCGGGGTAAACAGGTCGGATAAAAAAGTTTGGGGGTGTACCATTTCGTTTGGTACAAGTATATAATAACTGCCCATTGTGAAAAAAGTGTGATAACAAGCTGAAATGAAAATGAAACAAGTTCAATGCCAATAGGCTATCGAAATATGCGGCAAAACAGTTGACAATATCCGCTTGCTGTGGTAAAATTAAATAAGCATTTGTAATAGTATAAGCTGCGAAAGGAAGTATTAAAATGTCCATACAAAAGCTATCTCCCGCATTTAAAGATTATATCTGGGGCGGAACACGTCTGCGTACAGATTTCGGAAAAAAGTGTGATTTTGATAAGGTTGCCGAAAGCTGGGAGCTGTCCTGCCATAAGGACGGTGCAAGCGTTATCAGCGGCGGCGAATATGACGGTCTGACCCTTGCGGAATATATCGAAAAGAAAGGCAAAGCCGTTCTCGGAAGCGACTGCGATAAGTTTGAGAATTTCCCTATCCTTATAAAGCTTATTGACGCAAAGGACAACCTTTCCGTTCAGGTACATCCCAACAATGAGTATGCTCAGCGGGTGGAAGGCGAATACGGCAAAACGGAAATGTGGTATATCGTTGACTGTGACGAGGGTGCAGAGCTGCTTTACGGCTTCAAGAAGGAGATAAGCAAGGACGAATTCGCACAGCGTATTGCGGATAACACACTGCTTGAGGTGACTAACTCCGTCCCCGTGAAAAAGGGCGACGTTTTCTTCATCGAAGCGGGAACGCTCCATGCTATCGGAAAGGGCATACTTATCGCCGAAATTCAGCAGAATTCCAACACTACATATCGTATCTACGACTACGGCCGTGTGGGCAAGGACGGCAAACCGAGAGAGCTTCACGTTGAAAAGGCAAAGGACGTTACCGTTCTGGGTCCCGCAAAGGCATATCCCGAAACTCCCGTGGAAAAGCTTGACGGTTACACAAGAAAGCTCCTTTCAAGCTGTGAATATTTCACCACCTATTCGGTAAATGTGGACGGCGAAGCTGTTTTCGAGGCAGACGGCAAATCGTTCGTGAGCCTGCTTCTGCTGGACGGCGAAGCTGAAATAGGCGGCATTAAGGCGGTCAAGGGCGACAGCATTTTCGTTGATGCGGGAACAGGCAGCTTCACCGTTAAGGGCAGCTGCGAGCTTATACTTACAAAAATTTGATTTCGGAGGAATTTTACTATGAAATATTATATCGGTATCGATCTGGGCGGCACAAATATCAAGGCAGGCGTTGTAAACGAAAATTTTGAGATAATCGCAAAGGCGACCACCAAGACCCTTTGTCCCCGTCCCGCAAAGGATATTTGCGACGATATGGCAAAGGTGTCCATAGAAGCTGCCGAAAAGGCGGGTATTTCCATTGATGACGTTGAGTGGATAGGCATCGGAACTCCCGGCATTGCCGATAATGTCAACGGAACTATCCCCTACTCCAACAACCTTGATTTCCACGATGTTCCCGTAAGAAAGTATATTCAGGAGCATATAAATAAGCCCGTTTATGTGGCAAATGACGCAAACGCTGCCGCATACGGCGAATTTGTGGCAGGTGCTGCAAAGGGTGCAAAGGACGCTGTCTGCATCACCCTCGGCACGGGCGTAGGTGCAGGAATTATCGTTGACGGAAAAATTCTCACAGGCTCAAACCTTGCAGGTGCGGAGCTGGGTCACATAGTTATTGAGGTGGACGGTCCTCAGTGTACCTGCGGAAGAAAGGGCTGCTTTGAGGTGTTCTCCTCCGCAACGGGTCTTATCCGTATGACCAAGGAGGCTATGGACGCCGACCCCGAAAGCATTATGCACAAGATGGCAGCCGAGGACGGTAAGGTGTCCGCAAGGCTTGCTTTCAACGCTATGCGTGCGGGAGATAAGTCCGCAAAGGAAGTTGTGGACAAGTATATCAAGTATCTGGCAGCGGGAATTACCAACGCTATCAACATTTTCCAGCCCGATGTTCTCTGCATCGGCGGCGGTGTCTGCAACGAGGGCGACCCTCTTATGGTGCCCATGAGAGAGCTTGTTAAAAAGGAAGTTTACACTAGAATGCTGGACAAGAACACAAGAATTGAGGTCGCCGCTCTCGGAAATGATGCAGGCATCATCGGTGCCGCATTCCTGGGCAACTCATAATTCGGGAGAAAGTTAAAGATGTCCGAAACGAACAATAAGGCGGGAAAGGTGATTGGAAAGCTGTTTTTCGGGCTTTCGCTGATAATTTTCGCCGCCGTGCTTGCCCTTTCCATATATCTTTCGGGACAGGGCAAGCTTATCTCAAAAACGCTGACCCTCTACAAAAGCGGCAGCATTGACAGGATAGAACCGCTTCTTTCCTCGGAGATAGACAAGGCTGCATTTATGGCTGACCTTGAAAAAACCCGTGAAAGGCTGCTGACCGTTTACGGCGATGACCTTTCCGTGAGATACGATTTTGAGTCCAGAGATATGCTGTCAACGGACGAATTTATCTACAACTGCACCGTTACCGCATACGGCGGGGATAACGATGCGACGGAAAATTTCTACAGCTTTATCCTCGTCCGTGAAAACGGCAAGTGGAAAATTGCGGGAGCACAGACAGATTTTGTTATTGCCGAATAATTGTATGAAAAAGTTGAACGCCAAAGTCACACTGCTGACTTGGCGTTTATTTTTAAATGTGTAAAGTGGAAAGTGTAAAGTGGAAAGTGTAAAGTGAAAAGTGTAAAGTGAAAAGTGAAAAGTGAAATTTGCGATGTTAGCAGCACAATACGCTTTTCACATTCCACACTTGCTAATTAACGAAAATACTGTAAAAAATTTGACATTTCAATTTTTCAATGATATAATATGAAAAAATAACAATGCAAATGCAACCGAGCACTTGACGTTTGATGACAATGATTATATGATTAATACCAATAACCAATAAAAGTGTAGACAAAAAATCTGCGTAAAAACCATATACGCAAGTTTTTACTTGATTTTTTGTCCACTTTTTAATTGGTTCTTAGTATAATATGGAGGGGAGAATAAGTATGACAAAAATAAAAAAAATCATATCTGCAATAACATCAATTGCTGTGACAATGGCGTTATCTTCATGCAGCTTTTTATCTAAAGAGCCTGAAAAGACAAATGCAGAATTAGTGCTGCAATACATACAGGAAAAAAACACTGATGCTATTTATGATATGCTGTGTAAAAAGTTACAGGAAACGCCAAACATCAAAGAGCAAATTGAACAAACCTTTGATTTTATTGAGGGCGATGTTATTTCATATGAAAAAGGATATATAAGCGGCGATGCAAAATGGAGTGATGATGGTAAAGCAAAAATGGATTTGGGAAGAAGTTGTGAATCAATAAAAACAACTTCCGGAAATGTATATCACTTAGGATTATCTTACTATGATGAAAATGATTTTGAACCTGAACTCGTTGGAATATATCATATTTATTTGTATGAAATGAATCTAGATAGCTCTAATGGTGATCATTATTTAAAAGAATTACATATTGAATGTCAAACTTGATTTAATTTTGAAAATTAACATCATCTTAACGCTGAAAATGCAACCTTAAGCCCTTGCAAGGGGGTATGTAAATTATTTAATAAAAACGAATATATCCTGTGGATCAAATTTTATTGTGAAATCATTTCTGCAGATGAATACCCTAACTTCAAAAGGACATTTTTTTGCGAAGAATGCAAAAGGTATTCTGTAAATAATCCGTTAATAAGCGAGGTGATTGTCGATGTTAATTAACAAAAAAAGAACTGTATTAGTTGTAGTAAGTATACTGATAATTTTCATTATTTCGCTGCTTTCAATATCTAAGACTGCGGCACAAAACGCATTCCCTGAGTGCTTCAATATAGATGAAAATTTTGTTTTTGCCGACTGTGCAAGAAGCAGAGGAACAGCAGAATTTGTAACAATCGGCAGGGACGGAACGCTTACAATTTATAATTCGCCGAGGGGAACAGTTTCCGGCTCATTCCCCAAAATTCCCGAATATGCTGTTTTGAATAACGTCAAGGGCAATGACCCCTTTATCGGAATTATTTTCGATGATAATTCCTTGGGAATTTACCGCACGGAAAGCCTTAATGAACCTGTTTTTGAATTTTCAGATGTTGATGATGTTTATGCATCTATTGACATTTTTTCTCACGATGGTGAGGACAGGCGTTCCGATTGCTTTTACTTTGTTTCGCAGATGAAAGCGTATTGTTATGATGTAAAGCAAGATGCTCTGACGGAGCTTGATGTGAGAATAAAAGCTGCTCCCAAACGAGGGGCAATTGCCTTTGTTGACAGCAGAAATAAAGAGGGTCCGCTGATTATTTTCGATGACGAAAGCACCGTGAATATATGCTATGATGGCAGCACCGAACGGCTTGAAAATGTATATGCGGTGGATATTATGGGGGCAATGATTTCTGACAAAACCTATCGCTATTGCTCATATGACAGGGATAAGCTTCTGACAGATGAGGCTTCGCTGATTACATATTATCCGGACAATGTAAAAAAATCATGCTACCATCTTACGAACAAAGGAACCGTTCTGAAAAATGACAGTATGATAATTTACAACTCGGCAGCTTCTTCACAGACAGGCAGCCTTGAAATAAACAAAAAGACAATCGGGAAAATCACAGGCTCTGACTCAGAGGATATTGATTTTTATCTCTATCCTTCACTTGGGCTGAACAGCGGATATATTCGTCAAGGCAATACAATTATCTGTATTGACGAGGATTTTCTTAACAGCCTTTCACGAAATTTTTGGTGGTACTTTTAAAACTTCTGCATCTAAAAAACGGTTATAGTATTATTGATACAAGGTTTCTTTGGTTAAATATGCTGTAATGATTTTTGATTAGAACATCAAGTGTAATAATTGATAAAGGAGCTAATTCAAAATGAAATTTTACTGTACTTGCGGGAATGTTATCAATGGAACCGTAACCTGTAAGGGTCTTTGCAAACTATATACTAAATACGATTATGTTCAGTGGATAAAATATCTTTGTGAGGTTATTTATTATAAGGAATATGATTTTAAATGTCTACATACATTCTATTGCGAAGAATGTAAGAGATATTATGTTTATGTCGGTGATGACTTATATGTGTTTAAAATCTACCCTGTTGAGATGACGCTGTCCGATGACTATGAAGCATATCATTTAATGGATGAATTTGAAAGTGGGGAAATAGTATGCGGATATGACAACACTCAAAAAATAAATGAAGCAATAGAATCCGATTTCACTTTGCTTCCCAAAACCCGTATGATGAATATTTCATTTGCAGAAAAAAAGGCATATATCGAAAACTTAGACGGCAGTATTGAAACATATGTTATTGAACGTGAAATAAAGAGATGAGATAAAATGCAAATTGGAAGTTATCTATCCCAAATCAAACCAATAATCTGAATTGTTATAGTCAAGATAAAAATCGTTGAGAAAAATCTTCAACTTTAGTATTCTGTCTTGAATATATTTTGTTTCTTTGCCACCATTGTGATGAACCCAATTATAAATAGTGTCTAACTCTGTTATCACAGTTGGAATATCATCTACAGTAAACATTCCACAGGTTACAATTTTTTTGACGGAACACTCAGAAATAGCTTTTTCCCATATATCATTCCAAATGCTTTGAAATGAAACGGGTATTTCATTAATGACTTTGCTCGTTGAACTATTGAAGTGTTCACCCTTAAATACAAGCAATGAAACCGACATAGTATTTTCCCCCATATTCCAATTTACATAATTATCAAAAGCCGCCCCCGAAACACCCTCGGGAACGGCTTTCAAACATGTCCTAGTAAAAAAATCAGTTTACGCCGTAAACCGAACGGTATTCCTTCATCTTTCCGAGATATTCCGAGAAGCCGATAACGCCTCTTTCAATAGCGGAAATAATGTCGTTGATGGTAACGATGGAGTACACCTTAACGCCGAAATCCCTGTAAGCCTCCTGAACGGCACTCATCTCACCCTGACCCTTTTCCATTCTGTCAACGGTGATGACCATTCCCGTAACATTCACCTTTGCGGCAGCGGTCAGCTTGGGCATTACCTCACGGAGAGCCTTTCCAGAGGTCATAACGTCCTCGATGATAACCACCTTTTCGCCGTCGGTCAGCTGCTTGCCCACGAACATTCCGCCCTCGCCGTGGTCCTTGGCTTCCTTGCGGTCGAAGCAGTAGTTCACGTCAATTCCGAACTTGTTGTACAGAGCCGTGCAGGCAGAAACGGAAAGGGGGATACCCTTGTAAGCGGGACCGAACAGCGTGTCCGCCTCAATGCCGTTCTCCTTGATGCACTCAGCGTAAAACTCGCCCAGCTTTGCCAGCTGAGCACCTGTCCTGTAGTTTCCCGTGTTGATAAAATAAGGTGCTTTTCTGCCGCTTTTCAGGGTAAAATCTCCGAAGGTCAGCACGCCGCTTTCCACCATAAACTTGATAAATTCGTCCTTGTAGCTCATTTTTCTATCCTTTCCGAATCCAAAAGAATTTTTATACTAAACACCATTTAAATCACGGAGAAGAAATCGGCGTAAAAAGCTTGCGTTTATGGGTTTTTACGCCGAGAGATTCCCGTGATTAATGGGTGTTTAGTATTATACATATATTCTTTGCCGATTCCACAGTTTTTTATATTATACCATATTTTCAGGCAATAGTCAACAGGATTTGCCTAATGGTAAATATGCATATATGTACAAGAATATTATCCTGCAAAATTGTTGATTATGCTATGCATAAAATTCTTGACTTTTGCCGAAAATTCTGATATAATATAATAGTCGCTTGAAGATAAACAAGCTATGGAGAAGTCGCCTAGCCCGGTTTATGGCGCACGACTGGAACTCGTGTATGTGTTAATAGCACATCGAGGGTTCGAATCCCTCCTTCTCCGCCACTAAGTCCGCAGATTTTTCTGCGGACTTTTTGTTTTATAATATCTATGGACGCACTAAGAAAATACTGATTAATTGGTGTTCCCCCGCCTAAATACGTCACTCAGGCAACAGTAATACTGATCTTTAATCGTTTTGTATACAAAAGCCGCAGATAAAAGCCTACCGTCTTTTGCTTTTATTGCAAAATAATGTAAATTTATCGGCTACAAGACCACAAAATACCCAAAAAGCCACTATACTATATTTCATAACAAAATGTAAAGTGGGGAAAAGAGGGTGAGGTGAAAGGGAAAGGGGATTGCAAAGGGGAAAACCGTTAGGGGCGGGGGAAAGTCCCCGCTTTGCGTTAGGGTTTGTTCTGTCCCCCGCCCATATAAGGTTGTCCCCTTTGCGGGGGTGCCACAAGCTGACATAAGTCACTATGGCAGTTGAGGGAAAAGAAGCCAATACAAGTAAATTGCTTTTTTTGACTTGCACCACAGGAATATTTGCACAATGGACAGCCGTATTATTGTCAGATAAGTCTATATGTTGATTAAAGATTAGTAT
>CAZINI010000015.1:0-57423 GCA_964540575.1 uncultured Ruminococcus sp. | reverse complement strand
AATACTCACCACAGAAATATGCTTGCAAAAATAGTCTATATGCTGATAGAAGATTTATTATATGTTATTTTTTCATAAGCTCCTTGAACCGACGCATCGCTTCAACAGTATTCTCTCTGCTGCCGAACGCCGTCAGCCTGAACCAGCCGACGCCGTTGGGACCGAAGCCGTCGCCCGGAGTGCCCACCACCTGTATATTTTTAAGGAGATAGTCGAAGAAATCCCAGCCGTTCATGCCATCGGGGCATTTCAGCCAGATATAAGGGGAATTGATGCCGCCTGTGTACTTGATGCCAAGCTCGTCAAGGGTTTCAGCCATGATTTTCGCATTTCCCTTGTAATAGGCAATGGCTTCTCTTGTCTGCTTCTGTCCCTCGGGGGAGAAAACAGCTTCCGCCGCCCGCTGAACGGGATAGGAAACGCCGTTGAATTTGCTTCCCTGACGTCTGCCCCAAAGGTCGGCAAGCTTTACCTCGCTTCCGTCGGACGCCGTAACAACAAGGGTTGACGGAATGACCGTGTAACCGCATCGAGTGCCCGTAAAGCCCGCTGTTTTCGACAGAGAACACATTTCAATAGCACACTTCTCCGCACCCTCAACGGCATAAATGCTTCTCGGCAGCTCGGGGTCGGAAATAAACGCTTCATATGCCGAATCGAAGATGATAACAGCTTCATTTTTCAGTGCATAATCCACCCATTCCTTAAGCTGTGCCTTTGTGTAAACCGAGCCTGTGGGATTGTTTGGGGAACAGAGATAGATAATGTCCGCATGAACATTCGGGTCGGGCATAGCCGCAAAGCCGTTTGATTCGTTGGAATTTGCGAAAACTATCTTCCGTCCGCTCATAGCGTTTGAATCCACATAAACGGGATAAGCGGGGTCGGTAATGAGGACGGTGTTGCCGTCCCCGAAAATATCTGTGATATTTCCGCAGTCAGCCTTTGCACCGTCGTTTATGCGAATATCCTCGGGGGAAACGGTCACGCCGAAGCTTTTGTAATATCCCGAAACGGCATTCCGCAGAAAATCATATCCCGCACCGCTGTCCTCATAGCCCCTGAACGTTTCCTTCACGCCCATTTCGTCCGCAGCCTTTTTCATAGCGTCGACCACAACGGGTGCAAGGGGCAGGGTAACATCTCCGATACCCATGCGGATAAGCTCCTTGTCGGGATTTTCCGCCTTGTACGCTTTAAGGCGTTTTGCAATATCTATGAAAAGGTAATTTTTCTTGAGTTTCAGGAAATTTTCGTTAATTTTAACCATTGGTTTCAGTCCTTTCCAAAAGCAGTATTAATGTCAATTTCGCCCTCGAAAACGGTGGTTGCGGGACCTCGCATAAGCACTGTCCCGTCCGACTTGTAGGTGATGAACAGGTCGCCGCCCCTGAGCATAAGGCGAATTTCCTCGTCACGCTTGCAGTGTCCGTTAAGGCAGGCTGCAACGGCGGTGGCACAAGCACCCGTTCCGCAAGCCCATGTTTCGCCCGAGCCACGTTCCCACACACGCATTTTAACGGTGTTTCCGTCAATGACGTTGGCAAACTCGGTATTTATCCGCTGTGGGAACAGCGGGTGATTTTCAAAGGACGGACCTATCTTTTCCAGCTCCAGACCGTCAACGTTTTTGTCGGTGAATATAACGCAGTGGGGATTTCCCATAGAAACGCAGGTGACGGTTTCTTCGCTGCCGTTTACCTCGATTTTTCGTGAGATAAAATCCTCGCCGTCCGCCAGAACGGGAATATCCGCAGGCTTGATGACCGCCTTGCCCATATCCACCAGAACGGTTTCCACCTTGCCGTTTACGGGAAACAGTTTCAGCGTTTTGATACCGCTTTTTGTTTCAAGAGTGACCTCGGTCTTGTGGGTCAGACCCTTGTCGTAGACGTATTTTCCGATGCAGCGGGAAGCGTTTCCGCACATCATGCCCTCCGAGCCGTCGGCGTTGAACATTCGCATACGAAAATCCGCCTTATCCGAGGGCATAATAAGCACCAGCCCGTCAGAGCCGATGCCGAAATGACGGTCACTGACCAGCTCGGAGAGCCTTTCGGGTCCATCGACCGTTTCCTCAAAGCAGTTCACATAGACATAATCATTGCCTATGCCGTGCATTTTTGTAAATTTCATTGCTGCACACCTTATTTCTTTAAGATGATTTTGTCACTGTGAAAGTGATGCGTTTTGATGATGTGTATTTCCCCGCCGAAGGCGGGGAAATACACATTGATAGAAAATTTTATGACTCATAAGTATTCAGAATACTTCTTGCGACCTCCGCCTGAGTGATACGCTGATCCATAGCCTGCTTTTGTATCTGACGGTGAGCCTGTGCTTCGCTTATTCGCAGATATTCGATAAGAACGCATTTTGCACGGTCGATAAGCCGAACATCGTCAAGCTTCTGAGTAAGCTTTTCCGTCTGGGAACGCAGCTTCTGCATCTCCCTGCTGACGGAAAGCATATACTTGACCGACCTTGCAAACATGACCTTTGAAACATTTTTCGGCATAACGAACGCAGGCGTTTCCGCAAGCTTTTCGGCGGCTTCATCGAGATTTTCAGGTTTTACGAGAACTATCAGCCCCGCCTCGCTGCTTTTGGCTATTTTTGCCGCCAAGGTCAGCCCGAAAGCATTTTCGAGAGGGGTAATGAGAGCTATTATATCAAAGCTGTTTTCCTCAATAACAGAAAGAGCGTGTTCTCCGTCGGAAAAGGAAATTCCGTCAAAGCCGCATTCACCGAGGATAGCAGCTGCACCTTCAGCAGAATCGGCGGTTTTGGAGATCAGGAGAGCTTTTTTCATCGGATCCCTCCACGGTTTGTATTTTCAAAATTATTATATCAAAAAAAACGTCTTATGTCAAATTTTCCTGCGGAGAGTTCCCCGCAGGAAAAACGATAGTATCGGTGAGAAATCAGTTGTTCACATAAAGCTGACGATAGGGATTTGCGGTGTTGGGTGTCAGCTTGAAGAAATGAGAGGAAAGCAGCTCCTCGGCGTTATAGCCGAACTTTTCGGCGAACTCGGTAACGTCTGCACGAATTTCCTCAATGTCCTCGGGTGTGGCATCGGCTGCACATACCTGAACAGGCAGGTCGTCGGGACAATGTTCTGTTCTCAGATAAATAGCACCGCCGTGCATACCCGTTCCGCAGAATGAGCCGACAGGTATCTTATCCTCAGCACCGATACCGAGGACGATTATCTGACCGCCCGCCTGATATTCGCCGAGAAAATCTCCCACAACGCCGCCGATTACCAGCACAGGCTTCAGCTCCTGATACTGTTTCATATGTATGCCCGCACGGTATCCCGCATAACCCTCTACGAAGATCTTTCCGTTACGCATACCGTAGCCCAGAGCGTCGCCGCAGTTGCCGTGAATGATTATCTCGCCGGCGTTCATAGTGTCGCCGGTAGCGTCCTGAGCATTTGCGAAAACCTCCAGACGGCTGTTGTTCAGATACGCACCCAGAGCATTTCCGGGGACGCCGTTGATAGTTACCTTTTTATCGCAAAGACCTGCACCGATGTATCTCTGACCGAGAACGTTGTCAAGAACGATCTCCTCATCGGGACAGCTTCTTATTTTTTCGTTCAGGACCTGAAAATGAAGTCCATCAGCGTTAATTTTCATTTCCGACACCTCCTGCAAGCTTGTCGTTGCGTCTTTCCCTGTTAAACGCCATCATCTGCGGAGCCTTCATCATAAGCTCGTAGTCGCACTCGTCGGCGGTGATATGTTCCCTGATAAGCGAGGTGTAAATGCCCGCTCTTTCGATATATTTTCCCATAAGGATAAAGCCTTTAAGCTGCTTATCCTTGACCACAAGCTTTTTGTAGTTCACGCCGTCCGATTCAACGACAGCTTCACCGTCATAGCTGCCTGCGGTGATGATATGCAGACCGAAAAATCCGATAGCATTCATAGGGAACGCATTGAGATAATACGCTTCCTTGCCTGCCATATTTTTGCCCGCAACAACGCCCTGATTGTGAGCATTGGGGAGGATAGCGAGAATTCTGTTCCCGTCAATGGAAATATCGTAGCTTTCGGTGCAGTCGCCCGCTGCGTAAACGTCCTTAAGACTTGTAAGCTGCTTGTTGTCGGTGATGATACCTCTGCCAACATTTCCGCCTGCGTCCTTAACAAGCTCGGTGTTGGGACGAACGCCGACAGCGAGAATTACCATATCAAATTCCACCGTTTCGCCGTTTGCCAGCTTGGCGGTATTTTCGGTAAATTCGGAAACGGAAGTGTTCAGTATAAACTTAACGCCCTTGCTTTCGATATGCTTCTGCATAATTTCCGAAGCGTCCTCATCCAGGATAGATGGGAGAATTCTGTTTGCAAGGTCGATAACGGTCATTTTTGCATTGTAATGCTCCAATGCTTCCGCAGCTTTCAGTCCGATAAGACCCGCACCTACGATAAGCACTCTTGCACCGTCAAACACGGCTTCTCTAACCGCTTTTTCATCGTCCAGCTTCATAAAGGAGAACTTTTTAGATACCTTGTCAAGTCCCTCCATAGGGGGAACGAAGGGCTTGGAACCTGTTGCAACCATCAGCTTGTCGTAAGAAACGGTTTCGCCGCTTTCAAGATAAACTTCCTTTTTATCCGCATTGATGGAAGCGACACGCTTGCCAAGCATCTTTGTCACCTTGTTTTTCTCGTAAAAATCGGCGTTTCTGTAACGCATATTTTCCTCGGTGACCTGTTCTTTAAGTACATATGAGATAAGAGGACGGGAATATGTATCGTATTTTTCATCGGAGATGATAACTATCTCGCCGTCCTTATCGTATTCCCTGATACCCTCGACGGTTCCAATGCCTGCCGCCGAGTTTCCGATAATAACATATTTCATCAGTCCTCGCCCCTTTCCTCGAATACGATAGCCGAGTTAAGGCAGCCCTTAACGCAGGCAGGCTCGCCCTGAGAATTTCTCGTGCAAAGCTCGCATTTTGTGATAGTCCTTCCGCCGTTTTTCTTGTCGATGACAATACAGCCGTAGGGGCAGGAGAGAACGCAGGTATAGCAGCCTACGCATCTGCTTTCGTCTATTTCGATAACGCCGTCGTGAACGGACAATGCACCTGTGATGCAGTTATTTACGCACTGAGGGTCGGAGCAGTGGCGGCAGGAAACGGCAAAGTTAATATCTCCGCCCTCCTCTACCTTAATGCGGGGCGTTGCTGCCATATCCAGCTTGAACGCCTTTGCCATATCGTCCGCACCGCTGTTTGCGAATGAGCAGTAAAATTCGCAGAGATGACAGCCCAGGCAGCGGTCTTCATTTACATAAACTCTTTTCATAACGCTTGCCCTCCTTATTCGCCTGCATGAGCAATTCCGAGTATCTTAAGCTCTCTGTCGGTCAGACCGATGCCTCTGAGCATAAGCCTGTTGCCCCTGAGGGCTTCGATAGAGTTGATACCCATACCGCCCATCATTTCCTTGATCTCGTGATCCCAAGCGTGAACGAGATTTACAAGGCGTTTGTAAGCGACGTCGGGGTTAAGACGCTTTACCAGGTCGGGACGCTGAGTTGCGATACCCCAGTTGCACTTGCCGCCGTGGCAGCTTCTGCAAAGGTGACAGCCCATAGCCAGCAGAGCGGGTGTTGCAATGTAAATAGCATCTGCACCCAATGCGATAGCCTTTACGGCATCGGAAGCCGAGCGGATAGAACCTGCCACAACAACGGAAACGTTGTTTCTGATACCCTCATCTCTAAGACGCTGGTCAACGCTTGCCAGAGCCAGCTCAATGGGAATACCCACATTGTCCCTGATACGGGTGGGAGCAGCTCCCGTACCGCCTCTGAAACCGTCTATCGCAATAATATCCGCACCCGAACGTGCAATACCCGAAGCGATAGCCGCAACATTGTGAACGGCAGCGATCTTAACGATAATGGGTTTCTTATATTCGGTAGCCTCTTTCAGCGAATAAATAAGCTGACGAAGGTCCTCGATGGAGTAAATATCGTGATGAGGTGCAGGGGAGATAGCGTCCGTTCCCATAGGTATCATTCTTGTCTTGGAAACGTCCTCTCTTATCTTTGCACCGGGGAGGTGTCCGCCGATACCGGGCTTTGCACCCTGACCCATTTTTATTTCAATAGCAGCACCTGTTTCCAGATAATCCTTGAAAACGCCGAAACGTCCCGATGCTACCTGAACGATAGTGTTCTTGCCGTACTGATAGAAGTCCTTATGCAGACCGCCCTCACCGGTGTTGTAGTATGTACCCAGCTCGGTAGCCGCTCTTGCAAGGGACTCGTGAGCGTTCTTGGAAATAGAGCCGTAGGACATAGCCGAGAACATAATAGGCACGGAAAGCTCCAGATGGGGGTCAAGTTTGGTATTCACCGAGCCGTCCTCGTTAAATGTCACCTTGTCGGGCTTTTTGCCGAGGAAAACCTTGGTTTCCATGGGTTCACGGAGCGGGTCGATGGACGGGTTCGTTACCTGAGAAGCGTTGATGAGAATTTTGTCCCAATAAACGGGATAGGGCAGGGGATTTCCCATAGAGGAAAGCAGCACAGCACCGCTTCCTGCCTGACGGTAATTCTCGGTCATTATCTGCTGAGTATAGTTATAGTTCTGTCTGAACTCATTGGGATTTTTGTGTATTTTCAGAGCACCTGTGGGACAGATGGTGACACATCTCTGACAATCAACGCACTGATCGTCATGGGTGAGCATTTTATCGAAATCGGCATCATAGAAATGGACTTCGTTGGCACACTGACGCTCGCAGGCTCTGCACTTGATGCATTTATCGGTATTTCGCAGAACTTCAAATTCTGCGGGAAAGTAATTTACAGACATTTTCTCTTGCCCTCCTCGCTAAGCGTTACAATTACAGGCTCTCCGCCTCTTGGTGAGCGGATATTTTCCGCATCGGGGCAGATAGCACGGATCGCACATTCCTCACTGGAAATGTAGAACATATCTCCCTTTTCGGCAACGACCATGGAACGAAGCTTAAGGCGGTCGTTAAGTGCCATAAGTCCTCCGTTGTAGCCGAGGATAATGGAGAATGGTCCCGTAATGAGCAGGCTGGAGAAAACGTTCCTGAAATAGCGGAGCTTTTCAGCCTTTTCCGGCTCCATACGGTCGATCTCGCTCCAGAAGGGAGCGGCGATAATGCTTGCAACGTCCTCGAGAGAAAGCTTCTGACGTCTGTTGAGATAGTCGATGATATATGTAATGACCTCAGTATCGGTCAGCAGGGTGCATTTGTAGCCGAACATTTCGATGAATCGGCGGTTTGCATCATAAGAGGAAATTTCGCCGTTGTGGACGATGGTGTAATCCAGCAGCGAGAAGGGGTGAGCACCGCCCCACCAGCCGGGGGTGTTTGTGGGATAACGTCCGTGAACAGTCCAGGCGTAGCCCTCGTATTCCTCAAGACGGTAGAATTCTCCGACATCCTCGGGGAAGCCCACAGCCTTGAAAACGCCCATATTTTTACCGCTGGAGAAAACGTAGGCACCGTTAATATCGTTGTTTATCCTGATAACGCACTTTGCCACAAACTCCTTTTCGGGCAGCTGTGACGAAGCCATCTTCGTAGGCAGCGGCGTAACGAAGTATCTCCAGATAAGCGGCTCGTTGGTGATATTCGGGTGCTTTCTTGTGGGGATACGGCTGAGGTTTACCACGTCAAAGTGGCGGTCGAGAAATCTCTCTGTCTGCTCTCTTGACGAATTGGTGTCATAGAAAACGTGCAGAGCGTAGAGATCCTTGTATTCGGGGTAGATGCCGTAGCCTGCAAATCCGCCTCCGAGACCGTTGGAACGGTCGTGCATATATGAGATGGATTTTACAGCGTCCTCGCCGCTTATCATATTGCCGTCCCTGCTGATAAAGCCCGAGATAGCACAGCCCGAGGGGATCCTTACCTGACCTTCTTTTTCTAACATATACTCACTCTCCCTGTATAGTTGTTGACGCCAAGCGGCGTTTGAATTTCATTTTCCCTTAACGGTACTTTATATTTATACCACGTTCGGCGAAAAATGTCAAGAGGTTTTTGCAAGATTTATTCTTTGTTCTTGCAATTTTATATTTTATTAACAAGTTAAAACGTTTGAAAAAGAATTTTATACACTTTATACTTTCATTTTGGGACGGTATTTTGTCTATTTGCATAATTTGCCGAATTCAATGTGCATTGAAAGTTTCAAACTGCACTTCTTGCAAAATTGCAGCAAAAAAAGCCGCCGCACCAATCGGCACGGCGACCCCGAATTAGGGATATTTACTTTTTCTTTTTAACTTCCTTAAGCTTCTTTTCGGCAGCTTCGATGATTATCTGCATGGTTTTCAGCCTTGCATAAAGCTTGTCGTTGGCTTCGATAACATTCCACGGGGCATAAACGGTTGAGGTGCGGCGGAGCATTTCGTTGACGGCGTCCTCATATTGATCCCATTTTTCACGGTTACGCCAGTCCTCGTCGGTTATCTTCCACTGCTTTTCGGGGGTGTTCTGACGCTCGGTGAAGCGTTTGAGCTGCTCGTCCTTGTCTATTTGCAGCCAGAATTTCACGACCACAGCACCGCTGTCGGTCAGGTCCTTTTCAAACTCGTTTATCTCGGTATATGCCTGTGCACAGCGTTCGGGCTTGGTGAAGCCTTCGATCTTTTCCACCATAACTCTGCCGTACCAGGTGCGGTCAAATATAGCGATATGTCCCGTTTTCGGGAGATGGTTCCAGAAACGCCAGAGGTAATGGTGGTTAAGCTCCGTCCTGTCGGGGGCGGCAATGGGGATAGCTTCATATCCTCTCGGGTCAAGTGCGGAGGCGATACGCTTGATAGCACCGCCCTTTCCTGCAGCGTCCCAGCCCTCAAAGGCGATTATCAGCGGTATCTTCGCCTGATAAAGCCTGCTGTGGAGCTTGGAAAGCTCCTTCTGACATTTTTTCAGCTGCTCGGCGTATTTGTTCCGTGAAACGGTCTTTCCGTCCAGCGAAATATCCGCAAGGGCGGGCATAGGAACCAGCGGGAAATCCTCCACAACGGGAGATGCCGTTCTGTCCACGTTAAGAGCATTTGTTATCTGACTGACAAGGATATTGAACATTTGGAATTTTGTGAACGCCTTATCGGTGGTTTCGATAATTTTCCATGGGGCGTGGGGAGAGTTGGTCTTTACCAGCATATCGTCGAATGCTTCGTAATATTCGTCGTAATGCTTGTGACGCTTCTTGTCCAGCTCGGTAACTCTCCACTTGGTTTCGTCATCGTCACGAAGCTTGATGAAACGGCGTTTCTGCTCGTCCTTACTGATATGTAAGAACAGCTTTATTATGAGATAACCGTCGTCGCTGAGCTGACGCTCGAAGCTGTTGACGGAATTTATGCGGGCGTTGTATTCCTCGGCGGATATGCCCTCTTCCATTCGGGCGATAGCAAGCTCCTGATACCAGCTTCTGTCCATGACCGACATTTTTCCGTATTCGGGGATATTTTCCCAGAACCGTTTCAGCAGGGGATAACGCCTTTCCGATTCGGTGGCGGTAAGGGTGGAATGCACCTTGAAAAATCTCGGGTCCAGATACTTTATCATTTCGGCAATAAGACTGCCCTTTCCCGAAGCACCCCAGCCCTCGAAAACAACGATGACGGGCAGCTTTTTGTCCCGTATTTTCAGCTGCAGACCCGAAAGCGTGTCCTGCAAACGGGAGGTCATATCCTTATAATCGAAGTGGTCGTTTTTGTTTTTCAGAGCATTTTCAAGCATTTTTGTTATCCTCCTTGTGCCGACAGATTTTCTTTGATAAGCTTTTCCGTTTCGGGGACGGTCAGATCGACGATCTCTGCAATTTCATTAATGGGAAAATTTTGATCGTATAGGCTGCAAGAAAATTGTATAATTACTTCAATAACGCCTTTTGCATAGCCTTTCGCAAAGCCTTCCAAACAGCTTCCCGTATAGCCTTCTTCTTTTCCTTTGGCTAAGCCTTGCGAATAGTAAAGAGCGTATAGATCACGCATATTATTAACCTCTCTGTTCAGACGGATTTTCCTTAATTATCCTTTCCACTTCGGGGACGGTCAACTCGGTTCCTTTTGCGATGACATCAATGGGGATATTCTGTTTATATAGGCTGCGGACAACTTCTATTTTTGTTTTAAGAACTCCTTGTGAATAGTAAAGAGAACTCATATCACACATAGTATCAACCTCCTTGTCAATATCCTTTACAATAGGTACACCAAATTCTTCGTGGGCAATTCTTTTCTTTTCCGATGAAGGTATCTGTGCCACTAGCAGAGAATACAGCATTCGGATTATGCCGCCGCATTCTTTGGTATCGGAATCGCCCAGATACACCATTATTATATTCATCAAATCATAATTTCGTATATCTTCCTCGGTGTCGGAATAATTTCCTACAAGGTCTTCACGGTTCATTTTGTACAGGGAAATGGTATTTTTATGCTTAGCGTCCGGGGACGTGCATATCCATATAGAATAGACCTTTTGAATTTTATCAAAATCCGAGCCTGTGAAAACCGTGTTATACTGTGCCGAGATAAGCCTTGAACAATAGTATTCGGCACGCTTGATAAGGTGATATTTCCGAACCTCATTCTGTATTTCAATGTTGATGATAAGAGCAATTGTCTGATCCTGCGGGGTGCGGGCTGTGAATTTTATGTCATAGAAACGCTTGCCTTCATTTATAGAGTTGTCCTCTGCGGCTTCATTTTCGATGACAGGCGGAACGTCCATATCAACGGTGGTCTGTGAAATATCAATCTTTCCGAGAAGCCCCATTATGGTTTGAACATCGGTATCCTTGTATTCGGGAACAACAGATTTAAGAAGATACGAAACAATATATTTTGATGAAATAAGCTTTTTGCAGCATCTGTCGAGCCTGGCTTTAAGTTCATCGGAGTCGGTCATATCAATAGTATCCGCTTCGTAGGTCTGCATCGGCTGTCATCTCCCTTCGTTTCCTGTTGCCTACATTATATCATATCCCGAAGCGAAAATCAATAGTACCTCAGAGATTTTGACGTGATATATTCCGATAAACGACGATTCGGCATTGGCAAAATAACTAATTTACCGACAAAAAGTTATCTATATTAACGGTTGAGGTTATTGTACAAATAAAGTATAATTAATATATTGAACTTTGCCTGAAAGGAAGCTTTTATATGTATTGTGTAAAGAAAATAACCGACAGCCTTCTTTGGACAGGTGCTGACGACAGACGCATTGTCTGCTTCGAGGGCGTTTACCCCGTTCCCGATGGTATGTCCTATAACTCATATCTGCTGAACGACGAAAAAACAGTCCTTTTCGATACCGTTGACAAGGCGGTGACCGAGCAGTTCATCGAAAATGTCCGTTACGGTCTGAACGGCAGAACGCTTGACTATATCGTAATTCATCACGCCGAACCCGACCACACAGCTTCGCTGGCGGCACTGATGCGTATCTATCCCGATGCAAAGGTGGTATGCACCGCCAAGGCTGCCGAAATGCTGGCGAGATTTTATCCAGAGGTGAAGTCGGCGGTCATGACCGTTGCCGAAAACGACACCCTTGAAACGGGCAGCCACAAGCTGAGATTTATCGCCGCACCTATGGTCCACTGGCCCGAGGTCATGGTCACATATGATGAAACGGACAAGATACTCTTTTCCGCCGATGCGTTCGGCAGCTTCGGTGCACTGAACGGCAAGCTTTTCTCCGATGAAGTTTGCTTCAAGAGAGATTTCCTGCCCGAGGGAAGAAGATACTACTGCAATATCGTGGGAAAATACGGTTTGCAGGTGGGTATGCTGCTGAAAAAAGCGTCCGCTCTGGAAATAAAGCTTATCTGCCCGCTTCACGGTCATGTTTGGCGTGAAAAGATAGACAAGCTTCTTGAAAAATACAGCCTGTGGAGCAGCTATACCCCCGAGGACAAGTCGGTGATGATAGCCTATGCGTCTGTTTACGGAAACACCGAAAAGGCGGCTGAGATAACAGCCGAAATTCTCAGAAGCAAGGGTGCGGACGTGAAGCTGTACGATGTTTCCGTGAAAACAAATGACGTTATCGTTGCGGAAGCGTTCAGATGCAGTCACCTTATCTTTGCCGCTCCCACATATAACGGCGGAGTTTTCGTCCGCATGGAGGAAACGCTCAGAGAAATAGCCGCTCACGGTCTGAAAAACAGAGTGTGCGGATTTATCCAGAACGGCACATGGGCACCCGTTTCCGCAAAGAAAATGCAGGAGCTGCTGTCCGAGTGCAAGGATATGACCTTTATCGAGAATGTGCTTACGCTGAAATCGGCACTTGCCGATGACCAATATCCCGAGGTGGAAGCGTTTGCAGATGCGGTTTTAGCCACAATGGAATAATTATTTTCCCAGTGTTTCAATATCCTCGTGGGACAGGTCGGGCTGAAATGCTCTGTTCAGGGCGTGGGAGAGAAGCTTCGCCGTTCGGTCGATTATGCGGTCAATGTCACGGGGAGTGACCATCATATTCGGCAGCGTTTTGGCGGGAGCTGCTCCCGACATATTCTCGTAAATGGTGTGCATATCAATGACCGTCGGAACGCCCACCGCCACAACGGGAACGCCCAGAGTGTGCCGTGAAAGCTCCTTTCGGCTGTTCTGAACGCCCGAACCGGGGGATATGCCCGTATCGGTCAGCTGGACTGTTGTCCCAAGGCGGGCAGTGTCGGCACAGGCAAGGGCGTCTATGACGATGACACATTCGGGAGATGTCCTGTCGCAGACTGCCCGTGTTATTTCGGCGACCTCTATCCCCGTCTGACCGAGAACGCCCGTGGCAAGTGCCGAAACCGAGTGCAGCCCCGAGAGAAAGTGTCCCTTCGGCAGCTCGTTTCGCAGATGACGGGTGGCGATTATCCCAGAAACGGTTTGCGGGCCGAGAGCGTCGGGGGTTATGCCGCTGTTTCCCAGCCCGATGATAAGCACGTTATTGTCACAGCCGCAGAGCTTTCGCAGTTCATCGGCAATGTCGTCCGCTTGGTCGGTAAATTCGGCGTAGGGGTCGGAGGCTTCGATGGTAATGTAGCGTCCCTTGCCCTTGCCGATAGCTTTGCCCGCTTCATCGGTTTCGATGGTTATTTCCGTTATTTCGCAGGTGCGTCCTTGGCGTACCTGCTTTGTTATGCCGTTTCTGCAATTTTCGGAAGCGGAGATTTTTCCGTCGGCGGAAAATGCGGCTTCGGCGGCTAGATCGGTGCGTATTGACATGGTTTTTACCTCCGTTTTTTATCTATTGTATCCCGAAAATCGAGGAAAATTCCTATTGTGAAAAATAGCTAAAATCCAGCCTTGAAATTCTACAATGTTTTGATTAAATAACTATTGTAATTAAGGCGAAAAATTGGTATAATAATCTTTAGACTTGCGTGGGGTAACTATGTTTTTAACATTATTATTGCCATGCGGCGGACGGCCGTCATTACGTCCGCAGCAGACGCCCCGTGTCTACAAACCGCCTTGGTTTGGGGGTTGCTGTACAGTTACTTATTACTTAAGGAGGTGTAATCTATGCCTAACATTAAATCCGCTAAGAAGAGAGTAAAGGTAAACGCTACAAAGGCTATGCACAACAAGGCTGTTAAGTCCGCTCTTAAGACTATGTACAAGAAGGCTGACAGTGCAGTTGCAAACGCTGCTGACGATAAAGAAGCAGTTATCAGACTCGCTATCAAGAAGGTTGACCAGGCTGCTGCTAAGGGCATCATGCACAAGAACGCAGCTGCAAGAAAGAAGGGTCAGCTTGCTAAGAAGCTGAATGCTGCTAAAGCATAATTTATGCTTAGCATAACCTATGCTTGGCTTAAATTGCGATTTTTATGAACAAAGAACGCCGTAATGTCCGTTTGGATATTGCGGCGTTTTTCGTTTATATCGGCAATAATTAAGGAACCACTGATTAATTCGACAATTTATTTTTCTTGTTACCTGAGTCACGTATCTGGGTGGGTGTTCCCCCGCCTTCGGCGGGGAAACGCCCATTAATCATTTTGCTATTAGCACCAATTTCCGTTCTCAGGTATCAAATCAGGAGTTATCCATTCAATTTCAGGGCTTCTTTCACCTGTATTAATGAATTCGGATATACCCTTCCAAGCTAATTCTTTAGGTAAAAATAAGCCTTCGGATACATATAGTTCATCGTATATGTCAATTACAGAATCAAGCTTTGACTTATCATATACTGCCAAGTAAGTTATATCATCAATATACATGATTTTTCCGTTGAAATCTTTTTCAGACATTATAACGTATGTTAAGCATATTCCGAGATGTTCATCAGCACCTATACGTAAAGCTTTTTTAACACCATTTTCCGTCAAATACAAGATTGCTCCGCCCGAAGAATTTCGGTAGAATGAGCAGAAATTTTCTATCACCTTTTCATATACGTAGTTTGTGCTTTTTATCAGGATAGTACCGTTTCTTGGATCATCAAAATATACTTCTTTCATAAATGCTCCTTGTGGTATTACATATCAAGGAAAAACGCCCTGATATACTCTATCTGCATCATAACCGACTCGGGAGCGGGTCCTCCGGGAACCTTTCTCATATTAACACAGGTATCAAGGCTGATAGCCTCGTAAACGTCATTTTCAAAGGTATCGCAAAGCTTCTTGTACTCCTCCAGCGGCAGGGCTTCAAGAGTAGTGTTCAGCTCAATGCAGCGGGCAACGAGAGTTCCCGTTATCTTGTAAGCGTCACGGAAAGGCAGACCCTTTTTAACCAGATAATCCGCACAGTCGGTGGCGTTGATGAAGCCCTTTGCAGCCGCCGCACGCATATTTTCCTTGTTGACACGCATTGTTGCCAGCATGGGGATAAATGTGCCGATACACAGCTTAACAGTGTCGATAGCATCGAAAATAGCTTCCTTGTCCTCCTGCATATCCTTGTTATAGGCAAGGGGCAGACCCTTCATCATAGTGAGCAGAGTATTCAGGTCGCCGTAAACACGTCCCGTCTTTCCTCTGATAAGCTCGGTAATATCGGGATTTTTCTTTTGGGGCATAATTGAAGAGCCTGTTGCATAGGCATCGTCCAGCTCGATAAACTTGAATTCCCAGCTGCACCAAAGAATGATTTCCTCGGAAAATCTTGAAAGGTGCATCATAAGAATTGACAGTGCAGAAGCCAGCTCAATGCAAAAATCACGGTCGGAAACGCCGTCAAGACTGTTCTGTGTCATATCCTCAAAGCCCAGCAGGTCGGCGGTGAGCTTTCTGTCGATGGGATAGGTCGTGGAGGCAAGTGCACCGCTGCCGAGGGGGCACCTGTCCATACGCTTGCGGGTGTCCTTGAGCCTGTCCACGTCACGGGAGAGCATATTTGCATATGCCATAAGGTGGTGTGCCAGCGTTATCGGCTGTGCTCTCTGGAGATGGGTATATCCGCACATTACCGTATCGAGATTTTTCTCGGCAATATCGCAGACGGTTTTCATAAGCTCCTTTACCATAGGAATAATCTCATCTATCTCGTCCTTCAGATAGAGCCTGATGTCCAATGCGACCTGGTCGTTGCGGCTTCTTGCGGTGTGCAGACGCTTGCCCGTATCGCCCAGACGGTTTGTCAGCTCCTGTTCAACGAACATATGAATATCCTCGGCGTTGGGGTCGAGCATAAGCTTTCCGCTGTCAATATCTTCAAGAATGGATTTTAAGCCTGCAATGATCTTCTCGCTCTCCTGAATGTCGATAATGCCCTGTTTTCCCAGCATTTCGGCGTGAGCCATTGAACCCTTGATGTCCTGACGGTACATTCTGCCGTCAAAGGAAATAGATGAATTGAAGTCGTTTACCTTTGAATCGACCTCTTTTGAAAAACGTCCTGCCCAGAGTGAATTAGCCATTTTATTACGTTCCTTTCCGTAAATTGGATTTCATTTGAATTATTATAACATTTTTTTCGGGATTTTTCAAGAGGGATCGGGAAATTTTGCGGATAGCTTTGTGTTTTGCCGTGAAATGGTGGTGACTGCAGTGTTTTCCGCCGACGTTCCGTCGTCGGCGGGGGCGAAAAAAATCGCAAGGCGTGAACGCCTTGATTTTTTTCGCAGGCACCGCACACGGGTTTGGTTTACAAGGCTTTCGTGTTATGGGTGGATTTGTTGCTTTACTGTTTTGTTTGTGTGCGGTGCTTTTTTGACTGAATTGTTTGTGGTTTTTTACTGTAATAATGCTGTATTTGTTAACGGCTGGAAAGGGATTTCGCACGTTGCGACGTGCGACAAGGGCGGCTCTGCCCCCCGATTTTAAAACCTCTGATTTTAAAATTGACCCCCTGCAGCCTTTGTAAAGGCTGGCGAAACTTTTGTCTTTTTACTTTCCGCTTCTCACTTTAAGCTGTGATCCGTTTGCGGTCTTTTCAACGTAGATCCTGTCACCAATCATTTCCTTGAGTGCTTCAACGTGTGAAATTACCCCCACCAGCCGCTGACCGCCGTCCATATCCCGAAGTATGCGGACGGCATTTGCCAGTGCCGCACCGTCCAGCGAACCAAAGCCCTCGTCAATGAACATTGCTTCCGTACCGTTTTTGCCGCCCCTGCTGCATACTGCCTGTGAAAGTGCCCTCGAAAGTGCCAGCGAGATAACGAACTTTTCTCCGCCCGACAGATTTTGGACGGGATAGCTTCCCTCGGGAGTCGTCACCGTCAGGTCAAGTCCGCTTCTTGAATTTCCGTTCACTTCGTCCGACTGAACGGACAGCTGAAATTTCCCGCCTAAGCTGTCCAGCAATATTCGGTTTGCTTCATCGGTTATCAATGCAAGGATAACGCCCATTGCATAGCGGTTGAAGGAGATGCTTCTTGAACCTCTGATAAGCTCCGCAAACTCGGTCAGCCGCTCTGCACGCTGCAAACGTTCTCCGTATTTTTCTTCCATATCCTTACATTTTGCAAGTGTGTCCGCAAGATTTTTTGCTTCCTGCAAGGCAGCGGCTTTTTTATCGGAATATTCCGCAAGCTTAGACTTTTCCGCATCAAGGCTTGCTTTCAGCGAATAAAGCTCCGCTTCATCGGGACGGCTGATGCCTGTCAGGGAAATTTTCAGCTGTGCCGCCCTGTCGGAATATACCGCCGTATTTTCCGCAAAATCCCGTATTTTCTCCGAAAGAGCGTTCAGCTCCGCTTCGGGGAGAAGTGCCGCTCTCATATTGTCGGTGTCTGAAAAGCCCTGTTCGGCAAGAGTCTGTTCAAGCTGACTTAGCTTCTCCGTTCTGTCCGTTTCGGCGGCTCTCAGCTCATTTTCGGCAGCGGAAAGCCCTGCTTCGGCGGCGGACAAAGCTTTTTCGGCGGCGGCAAGTTCCGTTGAAATATTTTCCTTTTTATCGGACAGCTGCTTGCGTTTATCGGCAAGCTGTCCGCAGACAATATCGGCGTCCTCCAAAGAAAACGGAATATCCGCCGCCGAACGCTTTAGCAGTTCAGCCTTTGCGTTGTGCGATGCAAGCTCCTTTTCGGCGGCGTCCGACTGTGCCTTTAGCTGCAAAAGGCTGTTATCGGCTTCGGTCTGTGCCGTTTTCAGCTTTGCATGATTTTCGGAAAGTGCTGTTATCTGTTTTTGTGAATCTTGAAGTTCTGTATATTCACGGCGAACATTCTCGGCATTTTCGGGGGAATAGTCAAGCTCAGACAGCTCACATTCCGTTCGGGACAATTTCTCGTCCGCAGACGATATTTCCATATTTAAACCCGAAAGCTCTGCCGTCAGTCGGGTAAATTTTCGGAAATGAGCGTCCCTGTCCTCCTCCAGCTTTTTCAGCATATCGGCAGTGATACCGTCCTCACATACCGCCGCCGGGGACGGGTGCCGAACGCTTCCGCAAACGGGGCAGGGAACGTCCTCGGAAAGCCGTTCCGCCAGGCAGAACGCCATATTCCCGTAATAGCTGTCCTGTGCCGCCCGGTAGGCGTTTTCGGCGGTTCTTCGCTGCTCGTCCGCCTCCGAAATATCGGCGTTCAGAGCCGCCGCCCGTTCGGCTTTTTCACGGCGTTCCCGACGCTGCTCTTCAATTTCGGAGATGAGCCGTTCCGCCTGCTCGATGCGTTTGAGTTCCTCCGCCGCTATGGGCTGACGGGTGAGAACACGGCTTTTCAGCTGTTCAAGCTGTGCTTCGGCAATGTCCAGCTCGGCTTTTATTTTCCCGCAGTTTTCCTCGGCGTTATGAGCTTCGGTCTTTAAACGTTGGAACTCATTTTCCGCCGCTGCCGCCGCTGTTTCGGCATCTTTAAGCTGCTTTAAAACATCCCGTGACCTTTCCGCATTTTCAAGCTTAATGTCAATATCGGAAATGCTTTTCTCCAGCTCGGGCAGCTCCTTTGCCGCTTCAGCCGACCTGTTATAGGCTTCTTTTGCGGATAATGCGTTATTTTCCGCTTCCGCAAGACGCTGTTTTCGGAGGATAGCCGTCTTTTCGGAAATGTCAGCAGCATTTGCCGCCCACGCTGCCTTTGATGCTTTGAGATGGAGTGCCGTCCGACGGTTTGCTTCGTCTATTTCGGGACGTATCTTTTCCAGCCGTTCCAGCTCCGCATTTGCCCTGTCGAGAGCGGCATAGTTCTCGGCGGCGGCAGCGGCGTTTCGGTAAGCTTTTTCGGCATTTTCGGCAGATATTGCATATTCGGCAGCCTTAACGGAAAGTGCGTCCGCATCGGCATTGGACGCTTCCAGCTTTTCCCTCAGCTGCTCCGTATTTTCACAGCCCACACCCGTGAGTATTCCCGAAAGCACGCTGAATGCGTCCTTTAATGCGGCACTTTCCGCTGATGCCCTTTTTACCAGCTGTGCGGATATATCAAGGTAAAGGTTGTTGCCGAATATCTTTGTGAGTATCTCTTCCTTTTGTGCGGAATTTGAGGTGAGAAACGCTTCAAATTTGCCTTGGGGCAGCACGGTCATTCGGCGGAATTCCTCGGCGGTCAGTCCCAGAATTTCTTCGGCAGCTTTGGTTACGGTGGTTTTGGTCATTTTCTCCAAAACGGGCTTGAAGCGTTCTTCCTCTTCCGAATATTTCAGACATTCAGCTGTGTAGTCAAGCTTGCCCTTTGCACGTTTTTTGGGGGATATTGTACGGCGGAAACGGTACACAGCACCGTCCTGAGAAAACTCAAATTCGGCGTAGGTCTCATTTTCTGCCGACACACAGCGGACCTGTTCACGTTCACCGCCGCTGGTTTCGCCGTAAACAGCATAGGTCATAGCGTCAAGAATAGCTGTTTTTCCCGCACCCGTTTCTCCGCATATAAGGAAAATGCCGTTTCGTCCGAACGCCGTAAAATCTATGGTCTGCGGGCTTCGATAGCTTTCGAAGCCGCCGAAAGATAGCTTTAAGGGAAGCATTATGACCCCTCCTTTTCCGCTGCCGCCGCTTTTACCGCATCGGCAAACCAGCTTCGCTGTTCGTCGTTCATAGGCTGTCCCGTGCGGTCGGTGATGAACATATCCGCAAGCCGTTCGGGGGATATTTCCGAAAGCTCGCTCATAGAAAGCTTAGCCATGGGGGCAGCCTTCGGCACCGCACCTTCAAGCACCAGCATATTGGGATACAGCTGTTTTAGGGGATTATACACCGAACCTCCCGCAAATCTGTCGGTGAGTATTATCTTGATAAAATCGTCCCGAGAATTATCCTTTTCTGCGTCCGAAAGTATCTTTTCATATTCGCCTTTTATGACACGAATGGGGATAATATTCGGAATGGGAACGGTGTAAAATTCCCCCGTGTCCGTATCGAAAACGGAGAAGCTTTTTTCCTGTTCCGCTTCGGAAAATGAATATTTGAACGGCGTTCCGCTGTACCTGATAATATTTTCCGCTCTCATGGTCTGCGGACGGTGGATATGTCCCAGAGCAACATAGTCAAATCCCCCGAAAACCGACAGGGGAACAGCGTCCTCGCCGCCTGCCGAAGCCCTTGCGGAAATATCGCTTTCACAAGGCTCGCCCCCCGCCGCAAAACAGTGTGCGGCAAGGATATTCACACGGCTTTTGTCAAGCCTGCTGCGTATATTGTCGAGAACCGTTTTCATAGCTTCGCTGTCCGTGAGCCGTTCGCCCACACAGGCACTTTCAAAGAAGGGCAGGGGATAAATGTCCGCATTTCCCACAGAAACGGGAGAAATATCCTCGGAATATCCCCCGAAAAGGTGCAGCCCCCCCGAACGCACAAGCTCGGAAAATGCGGCTATCCTCGCCCCGCTGTCGTGATTTCCCGAAATAACGATGACCGTCACACGGCAGTCAAGGCAGAGGGTGTTCAGCAGCTTTCCGTAAATTTGGTAAGCCTCCGCACTGCCCTGTGCCCTGTCGAAAATATCTCCCGAAATGATAACACAGCCGATATTTTCCTTTTTAACGGTGTCCGCCATAATTTCGGGCAGCCGCTGCTGAAATTCCGTCAGCCGAACCCCGCACAGGGAAATGCCCAAATGCAGGTCGGAGGTGTGAAGTATTTTCATAACGATCCCCTTTCAATGGTAAAGAAACGGCGGTATTGTAGGGGACGGGTTTCCCGTCCCGCACTTGCCAATTATGCCTTTGTGATTTGCGGGCGGGGAAACCCCGCCCCTACAAAACATTGTATAAGCTCTTATATTAAAAGCCCCTTCTTCGTGGGAAAAAGGGGCGAACAGTGGCTAAGGTTGAGTGTTGAGTTTAGGTCGAATGTGAATTTCACCTTCCACATTAAAATTCAACACTCAACTCTCAACATTCAGCACTATTAGAAATCTCTCTTTATTGTTCGGGGAATAAAGGGCTTTACGGCTTCAAGAACCTTTTCGTTGGGGGAGAAGATAAGCCTTGTTTCTCCCAGCTTTGAGTGTACAAAATCCGCATAAAATGCACTGCCCGAACCGTCCGCTGCGTCAACGATGGTGGCATTTGACGCAAGCTTTCCCGCATTTTCCAGCTTGCCGAATGCGGTAAACTTCTTTGCATCGGCGGTGATAAGACGGGTACGCTTACGCTTGCCCGCTATTTTGTCAATGTCGATCTCGCCGTTGGTGACGATATACTCATATTCACAGTCCAGACCCGAAATAAGGTAGTATGCGGCGTATGCGATGCCCATTATAAAGATGAGCGACATAATGTACAGAAAAAGCACGCAGATCGCCGAAAGTATCACTGCGGCTGCTGCTATAAGCACCTTCAGGGCAATATCCTTGCCCTTCTGCGGCTTTACTACCATCTGTTCAACAAAAACGTCCATATTAAAATCCTTTCATATCCAACAAAGTGAGTTGGTTATTTGTAAAATATTTTGTGTAAATTTCATTATATCACATAATAAACAAAATTTCAATGAAAAAATACTTGCAATTTAAAAAATAATTGTATATAATAGTATTAAACATGATGACTGAGAGAGTAGTCGGATATTTTTTCGTATTCAGAGAGAAAGCCGTCCGCTGAAAGGCTTTTTGCGTTTTCGTCCGATGAAGTTCACTCACGAGTGGCTGTGCTGAACGGTTTTCCCTTGTAGGTGCAGACGCTGAGCAGCGTTACCGCCGAGGAAGTGCCGGCTTCTGTGCTAAGTAAAATGGGTGGTTAAAATCTTGCTAAGGTTAAAATCTTTTCAAGATTTAGCAGGTATGAGAAATTTCAGCCTGTCCCGTGATATGCACGGGACAGGCTTTGTTAATTTTATACGAAAGGATATGAGCAAATGAAAGAACAGCTTGAAAAGATCGAACAGCTTGCCAAGCAGGAACTGGGCAGCTGCTCCGACATCAAGGCACTGGAAAATCTCAAGATCAAATTTTTAGGCAAAAAGGGCGAGCTTACCGCTATCCTTAAGCAGATGGGCAAGCTTACTGCCGAGGAGCGTCCCGTTATCGGTCAGCTTGCAAATAAGGTAAGAGAGGACATCGAAAACGCCGTTTCCGACAGAATGAATTCTCTCAAAGCCGAGCTTAACGCAAAGAAAATGAAGGACGAAACCCTTGACGTTACCCTCCCCGGCAAGACCCCCGAGATAGGCAGACTCCACCCCCTGACCGTTGTTATGAACGAGGTCAAGGAGATATTTCTCGGTATGGGCTTTGAGGTCGTGGACGGTCCCGAGGTGGAAACAGACCACTATTGCTTTGAAGCACTGAATATGCCCAAGCATCACCCTGCAAGAGATACACAGGACACATTCTATATCAATGAAAATGTCCTGCTGAGAACTCAGACTTCCAGCGTTCAGATAAGAACTATGGAGAACAGAAAGCCTCCGATCAGAATTATCTCCCCGGGACGTGTTTATCGTTCCGACGCTATCGACGCTACTCATTCGCCTATTTTCCATCAGATAGAGGGACTTGTTATCGACAAGGGCGTTACTCTTGCCGACCTTTACGGCACTCTGGAGCTGCTGATGAAGAAGCTTTACGGCAATGACGCAAAGATCAGGCTCCGTCCTCACCATTTCCCCTACACCGAACCCTCTGCCGAGGTTGACTTGGCTTGCTTTAACTGCGGCGGCAAGGGCTGCTCTATGTGCAAGGGTGAGGGATATGTTGAGCTTCTCGGTTCGGGTATGGTACACCCCAAGGTGCTGGAAGGCTGCGGCATCGACCCCGAGGTTTACAGCGGCTTTGCGTTCGGTATCGGTCTTGAACGTATCACTATGGGAAGATTTAACATTAACGATATGAGAATGCTCTACGAGAATGATGTGAGATTCTTAACACAGTTCTGATAAATGGAAAATACCGACAAAAACAGTCTGTTTGAGCGTTATAAAAAGCACTTTAAACGCAAACAGCTTTTATGGGACATGCTGAGTATTTCATATACGCTTGTTCTTGTCCCGCTGATAAGGCTGCTTGACGGAACGGATTACAGCACTGTTTGGAAAATAATTTCCATAGCTGTGAGTGCAGCTTTGATAGGACAGAATATATGGCGGAGCAGGTCAATGAAAAGGCAGCTTGAAGCACTGTCCGAAAATACTGCCGAAAAGATCTCCGCCGAGCTTGAAAGCTGTGCTCAGTTCAGAATTTTCGCTTTTACTTCCGAATATCTTTTTTCAAAAGAGGGGATTATTCTACCTTATTATGAGATAGATGAAGTAACGACCAAAAGCTATGGCGGTGCTCCCGTGGCAACCAATATTGTTTTCAAAACAAAAAGCTTCGGGAAATGCGTTGTCACTGTTGGCTATGGATATATGAACGAGGATTTTTACAATATGCTTTCGCTGAAATGTCCTTCTTCGGATATTCTCTTTCGTATAAACTATCAGAAAGCGGATATGGAGGAATATTTTAACACCGTAAGAGCGGAAAGCATTAATGTTATCAGAAAAAATGAGGAGGAAAAAATAAATGGATCTTTCAATGAGATGGCTCTCCGATTATGTTGACATCGGAGATATGTCCATAAAGGAATTCTGCTCGGGTATGACCATGAGCGGTTCAAAGGTAGAAAAGTACGAAGCCGAGGGCAGCGAAATATCTAAGGTCGTTGTGGGAAAGCTGCTGAGCGTTGTTCCCCACGAAAATTCCGACCATCTGGTGGTGTGCTCCGTTGACGTGGGAGCAGGCGAGCCTATTCAGATAGTTACAGGTGCAAACAACGTCAAGGCGGGGGATATTGTTCCCGTTGCTATGGACGGTTCCACGCTTCCCGGCGGCGTTAAGATAAAGAAGGGCAAGCTTCGTGGTGTTGAGTCCAACGGTATGCTTTGTTCTCTGGGCGAGCTGGGTCTTACCACTCACGATTTCCCCTACGCTATCGCTGACGGTATTTTCCTGCTTCAGGAGGAGGACGGCAAGACATTCACTCTCGGTCAGGATATAAAGGAAGCTATCGGTCTGAACGATACTGCCGTTGAGTTTGAGATAACCTCAAACCGTCCCGACTGTATGTCCGTTATCGGTCTTGCAAGAGAGGCGGCGGCTACCTTTGACTTGCCCCTTAAGCTGAAACAGCCCGAATTCAAGGGCATCGGCGGAAACATTAAGGGAATGCTGAATGTTAATATAAGCAACAAGGAACTGTGTTCACGCTACTGTGCAGGCGTTGTCAAGAATGTTAAGATAGGTCCATCTCCCAGATGGATGAGAGAGCGTCTGAGAGCAAGCGGCGTTCGTCCCATCAACAATTTCGTTGACATTACAAACTACGTTATGCTGGAATACGGTCACCCCATGCACGCTTTCGATATTCGCTATATCAAGGGAAATTCCATTGACATAAGAAATGCCGCCGAGGGCGAGAAGATAACCACTCTGGACGGCGTTGAGAGAACACTGACCGATAATATGCTGGTCATTGCCGATGCGGAAAAGCCCGTTGCCGTTGCAGGTGTTATGGGCGGCGAGTACAGCGGGATCATGGACGATACCGTGGACGTGGTTTTCGAGTCTGCATGCTTTGACGGTGCGTCCGTAAGAACTACCGCAAAGGCTCTCGGCATGAGAACAGATGCGTCCGCACGCTTTGAAAAGGGTCTTGACCCGAGAATGTGTATGCCCGCACTGAAAAGAGCGTTTGAGCTTGTTGAAATGCTTGGCTGCGGCGAGGTGGTAAGCACTATCATCGACTGCGACAGCGGTGCAAACACTCAGAAGTCCGCTCCCTTCGATGCAAAGTGGATAAACAATTTCCTCGGTACGGATATTTCCGAGGAGGATATGCTGAAATATCTGGAAAAGCTTGATTTCATCGTTAAGGACGGCGTTGCGTACGCTCCCGCTTATCGTATCGACATTGAGTGCAAGGCTGATATTGCAGAGGAGGTCGCCCGTCTTTACGGATATAACAATATCCCCAAGACCATTATCAGAGGTGTTGCACAGGCAAGCGTATCTCCCGAGCAGAAGTTCAGAACAAGGCTGATGAATGCTGCCGCTGCTCTGGGTGCAAATGAAATTGTCACATACTCCTTCATATCTCCCAAGAATTTCGATAAAATTCGTCTGCCCGAGGACAGCAGGCTGAGAAATACCGTTACCATCACCAACCCGCTGGGCGAGGACACCTCCGTTATGAGAACGTCGCTGCTGCCCTCTATGTGCCAGATACTTTCGGGAAATTACAACAACAGAAATCTCTCCGCAAGCCTGTTTGAGCTGGCAAACGAGTATCTCCCCAAGGGCGGCGAGCTGCCCGAGGAGCCTGCAAGACTTTGCTTCGGTCAGTACGGCGAAAACTGCGATTTTTACAGCTTAAAGGGCATTATCGAGAAGCTTTTTGAAATGCTGGGAATTGACGGCGTTGACTATGAGCCTTGTAAGGACGACAGCGTATTCGGCGAATTCTACGCATTCCACCCCGGACGCTGTGCGGTCGTTACCAAGGACGGCAAGCCCCTCGGAATATTCGGCGAGCTGCACCCCGAAACTCTGGAGAATTACGAGATAGGCGTTAAGGCATATGCCGCAAAGCTGAACGTTCCCGAGATGATGGAGGAATCGGTTGAGTTCAAGAAGTACAAGCCGCTGCCTAAGTTCCCCGCTTCCACACGAGATCTGGCTATCGTCTGCGATGACGAGATTCCCGTTGCTCATCTGGAAAAGGCTATCAGAACCGCTGTGGGCAATATTCTGGAGTCGGTGAAGCTGTTCGACGTTTACAAGGGCAAGCAGATAGCAGACGGCAAGAAGTCTGTTGCTTATTCGCTGACACTTCGTTCGCATGACGGTACTCTTACCGATGAACAGGCTGATTCTGCCGTTAAGAAGGCACTCAAGGAGCTGGCAAAGCTGGGTGCCGAGCTGAGAGCATAAGAAAAAGTCAAAAGTTTCGTCCACCTTTACAAAGGTGGCAGGAGTCCAGAGGGCAGAGCCCTTTGGTCGCCCGTCGCAACGGGCGAAATCCCCTAAAAGCACCGCACACAAAAGAAACAGTAAAGCAACTATCTAACAATCATCACAAATCCCTCAAAAACACACAATCGTGTGCGGTGCTTCGTGAAACTTTTCAAGGCGTTAACGCCTTGAAAAGTTTCACACCGCCGACAGGCGGCAAGGGTTACCGCAAACTTACCCTAAATCAATCACAGCCCATACCACGAAAGGAAATCAGCCAAATATGATACTCAACAAAGATTTCTTCTCCCGTGACGCTCTTGAAGTCGCCCCCGAGCTGGTGGGGAAACGGATAGTCCGAATCCTCCCCGACGGTACCCGCCTTGACGTTATCATCTCCGAAACGGAGGCTTACCGTGGTGTTGAGGACACCGCCTGTCACGCATCAAAGGGCAGAACGCCCCGAACGGAACTGCTTTTCGGCGAGCCGGGCATCATCTATGTTTACCTTTGCTATGGTATGCACTGGCTGATGAACGTTATCACAGGGGAAAAGGAACAGCCGCAAGGCGTTCTTATCCGTGCGGCAAGGGACTTTTCCGGTCCCGCAAAGCTGACAAAGCATCTGAAAATTGACGGAAGCTTTAACGGCAAGCCGATTTGCGGAAATCCCGAGATTTTCATTGAGGAAACGGATATTGTCCCCGAAATAGTTACCCTGCCAAGGGTCGGTATAAACTATGCAACTCCCGAATATCGGGATATTCCGTGGAGATTTGCGGATAAAAAAATATGTAATACTAAACACCCATTAATCACGGGAATCTCTCGGCGTAAAAACCCATAAACAAAACTGTTTTCAACAGTTTTAAGCTTCTTTACGCCGATTTCTTCTCCGTGATTTAAATGGTGTTTAGTATAATAAAAAAGCCCGAGCTTTTCTGAAACGTTTACTTTTGGAAAAGTTCGGGTTTTGTTCATATATGCGTTGCGGAATGTTAAGTAAATTCTGTCGAACTTGTGGACTAATATGGTATAATATTTTTACAACAAAAAACTGTAGATTATGACAATTAATAGGTCAGAGGAGGATAACAGCATGGTAAGAATTCAGACTGAACTATGCGTAGGCTGCAATGCCTGCATAAGAGCCTGTCCCGTAAATGATGCAAATATGTCCAGCAAATCGGGTGACAAAACGGTAATCACCATCAATGACAAAAACTGTATTCACTGCGGCGAATGTATCAAGGCGTGTGCTCATAATGCGAGATATTACGATGATGACACTGCCCGTATGTTTGCGGATATAAAAAGCGGAAAGAAGATAACTGTGCTTGTTGCCCCCGCCGTTAAGGTGGCTTTTCGGGATAATTGGCGGCAGATGCTCGGTGCTGTCCGCAAAATGGGTGCGGATAAGATATATGACGTTTCCTTCGGTGCGGATATTTGTACATATATGCACCTGAAAGCCGTTTCCGAGAAAAAGGTAGGGAAGATAATTTCTCAGCCCTGTGCAGCACTCACCGACTATATCCTCAAATATAAGCACGAACTTATACCGTATCTTTCGCCCGTTCACAGCCCTATTATGTGCGGTGCGGTGTATATCAGAAAATATGCGGGGGACAGCAATTCCATTGCGGTCTTATCCCCCTGTATTGCAAAGAAAACCGAGTTTGACGACACGGGAATTGTGGAATACAACGTTACCTTCGGGCAGCTGGAAAAGTATTTTGCGGATAATAATATACGTCCGGACAGTTCACCGTTTGAGTTCGACGGGCTGCCGTCTTACAGCGGTGCTGTATACCCTATGCCGGGCGGTCTTAAGGAATGTCTTAAGCTTATGGACCCCGAGCTTCGTGTGATAAATTCCGAGGGTGTTCCTCACGTTTATCACGATCTGGATAAGTATCTTGCGACACCCGAAAAGTCCCGTCCCGACGTGTTTGACGTGCTTTCCTGCGATTACGGCTGCACGGTCGGTCCCGGAGTTCCGAAGAAGTATAACAAATTTGAGATAGCGGAAATTATGGAGAATGTCAAGTCCGATTCGTTTTCACGGCAGATAAAGCAGACTGTTCTCAGTAAAAACAAGCAGTACAAGCTTTTCGATTCGACACTCAGGCTTGAGGATTTCCTCCGAAGCTATACGCCGAAATCGCCCGATGTCAGACCCATTTCGGAAGCGGATATTGGAAAAGCGTTTTCTGCTTTGTATAAGAGAACAAAGGACGAACAGCAATTTGACTGTCAGGCGTGCGGATATTCCACCTGCCGTGAGATGGCTCTTGCGGTGGCTAAGGGGCTTAATTCTCCCGAAAACTGTCATCAGTATATTGTCAAGAAAAACATTGAGGAAAATCTGAAAATTCAGCAGACAAACGAGAATATTCTAAAGGCAAACAGCGATATTCACGACCTGACCGCCCTGCTGGACAGCGAGATAAAGCGTGTTTCGGAAAATACCGATAAGATAGTTTCGGATTCACAGGAGAATGTTTCCCTTATTGAGTCGGTAAACAGCATAGTTTCGGGGCTTCAGCGGCTTAGCGATACTATGTCCGAAAATATTTTGCAGATAAATTCCATAAACGAGGAGTACAACAGCAGCTCCAAGCTTATCGAGGATATTGCTTTGCAGATAAAAATGCTTTCGCTTAACGCCTCCATCGAAGCCGCCCATGTCGGTGAAGCGGGAAAAGGCTTTGCGGTGGTTGCGGGAGAGGTGGGCAGTCTTGCGGATAAGACGCAGAATGCCACCAAGAGCTTTATCACCAGCTACACTAAGGTTTCCGAGGAAACGGGCGTTGTAAACAGCAGCATAAACGATATTATTTCCGAGATAAAGGAGCTTTCGGACATTCTTATCAAGCTTCGGGATTCGGTGGAATCCACGGGCAGGACGGGAATGGATATGTACGAGCTTATCGGCAGAGTCACCGAGGTTTCCGAAAAAATGAATAGTGTTATGAGTTGATCTTATACTAAACACCATTTAAATCACGGAGAAGAAATCGGCACAAAAAACTTGCGTATATGGTTTTTTGTGCCGAGAGATTCCCGTGATTAATGGGTGTTTAGTATTAGCCGCAGCAATGGTGACGTTGCTGCGGCTTTTTCAATATAAAATTATCGTTTTTCGATAAATAACTATTGACAAACAAGATGAAGTGTGCTATACTGTATTCAAAGGAAGCAATATTTGAAGTCTTTGGAGGCAGTATGCTATGAAAAAATCGGCTATCATTTTTTTAATGACAATATGCTGCATATGCTTGACGTCCTGTTCAAAATTATTGAACATTTCGGGAAATGAAAACAGCGATTATATCAAGTATAACGGAATTTTGTATAATGGGGTGGGTTTTGATGCTGCCGATGATAATCTTAGATTAATAGGGCATATCAAGAACGGAGCAGATGTTTACGCTGTCGGAAATGACAAACCGCCGCAGTTTATTATAATTCACGGCAGTGATAACAGCGGCTGTTTTGCGGCAGAGGGTGCAGATATACCTACAAGCGGAAGGATAACTATGGCGTTGATAGACCCGGTGACCAGAGGTACTAATTCCCAATATTTGTCAACAGATGATGAGCTGGCTATGCTTGCCAAAATCACGGACCTGACAGGAGAACCACAGGAGTTTTTGGTGGATAATTATTACACGGAGGGAAATGAGTTTTACTATGTTTACAATGACAGCAATGTGACCTGTTCCGATAATTACGGCGGATATATTGCGTATACGGATGGAAAATGGATATATTCCGCACCCGGCGAAAGTAAGGAGCGGAAAGAACACAATACCGTGCTTATTACGGGAATTGTTATAGAAGATGAAGAACTTATCAAAGAAATGTGCGGGAGCGTTCTTACAAATTATTTTAATGTAGTGCGTACTCAATAACTGCCCATCGGGCAGTTATTGGCTGAAAATCCTGTAAGACAGGATTTTCAGCGGCACAAATCAAAGATTTGTGCCGTACTACCTGATTGACGTCTGCTTTTGCCGCCGCTAACGGGCGGCAAGGTGCAAGGATTTTTGGCTAAACCGCCAAAAATCCTTGCACTCAACAACCGAAAAAGTGCTCCGAAGCAAGGCTTCTACGCACTTTTCCGGTTGTTGAGCAGACATTAATGTAAACACCAAATGACAAAAATAATTTACTCCAAGCGGGATTTTGATAAAGCAAATCCGCCGCAGTGTCTGCATGGATACTTCGGCGGATTTTTGTTTGGTTTTGTTCACAAAAAATTAAGATATATTTCTGAAAAAGTATTGTAAAAGCGATTTACTTGTGTTATAATTTAAATATAGAACATTTGTTGCCGGTAAAATGTGATAAATGTTCCGCTGAATTTGGAAAATCATATACCGTAAAATAAAGGAGTCCTGAAAATGCACCTTGAGGAAAAAACTGTTAGCTCCGAGCTTATTTATAAAGGAAAGATCATTGACCTGAGAAAGGATATTGCCGAGCTGGAAAACGGCACCGAGGCGGTCAGGGAGCTTGTTGTACATTCGGGCGGCGTGTGCGTCGTGCCCGTTACCGAGGACGGGAACATTTTGTTCGTCAAGCAGTTCCGCTATCCGTTCAAAGAGGTGCTGCTGGAAATTCCCGCGGGCAAGATAAACGACGGCGAAGAGCATTACGAGTGCGGCAGACGTGAGCTGCTGGAGGAAACGGGTGCGTCCTGCGAAAATTACGAGTATCTGGGGGTAATGTACCCGTCGGTCGCATACCTTTCGGAAAAAATTCATATGTATCTTGCAACGGGGCTTTCATTCTCCGAACGTCATCTTGACGAGGACGAATTCCTGGACGTTGTTTCCATTCCTATGGAAAAAGCAGTTGAAATGATAATGAACAACGAGATAAAGGACGGCAAAACTCAGGTCGCTGTACTGAAAGCATACTATAAACTGAAAAAATAAAAGAAGCCCCGCATTAGGGCGACAGCTTTGTTCATTTCGCAGATCAACAAACGAAATGACAAAGAGGTCACCCCCATGGGAGCTTCCGAAAAATACTGACAGCAGCCAAGAATTATCAGAGAGAAGTGAAGTCGGTTTCGCCTCTTTCAAGAGCTTCCGCTTCCTGCTCTGCCTGCATCTGCTCAATGTGGCGAGTGTAGGCGTCGAGGATCTGAGATTCAACGAGCTGACGGGCATCGGGGGAGATGGGGTGTACAATATCTCTGAACACGCCGTTTTCGTCCCTTCTGCTGGGCATTGCCACAAACAGTCTTTCATCGCCCTGGACCACTTTAATATCGTGGATAGCCAACTGGTTGTCGATCGTGATGGAAATTACTGCTCTGAGTCTGCCTTCGGGAATTATTTTTCTGATTTTGATATCTGTGATAACCATTTGACAGATGTCCTCCTTAAAGTATTGAAATAATGTTTTATGATATTTGCCGGTACGACGCAGGTGAAAGAGCTTACGCTTCATCCTGCATTACAGATAGTATGGATCCTGTGATGGATAAATATACAGAAAATCTGCAGTGCCGTCAGTTATTTTGAGATCAGGCCGCCGCATAAAGCTGCTGTTTCGGTCAATCATCTTAATTACCATTATACTGATTTGCTTGTGGATTTTTATAGAAGATTTCTCTGAATTTATTTTTAATTTTGTGAGGTGTTTTTATTGAATAAAATTAACACAGAGTATAAGGACATTCTTGACGGAAAACAGCATATTCACTTCATCGGGATAGGCGGTTCGGGAATGTACCCCTTGGCTCAGATACTTCACTCAAAGGGCTATTACCTGACAGGCTCAGATAATAATGAAACCGACACGCTGGCTGCTGTCCGCAGTATGGGCATACCCGTTTTTATGGGGCAGCGGGCGGAAAATATAGAGGGTGCCGACCTTATCGTCCACACGGCGGCTATTATGGAGGATAATCCCGAGCTGATAGCTGCAAGAAACAGCGGTGTTCCCGTCATTGAGCGGAGTATTCTGCTGGGGCTTATCACCTCTTGGTACGATAATGCGGTCTGCGTTTGCGGAACTCATGGGAAAACCACCGTTTCGTCGCTCCTCACTCAGATATTTATAGAGGCAGGCAGGGATATATCCGCTGTTATCGGCGGAAAGCTGCCTCTTATCGGCGGAAGCGGCCGATGCGGGACATCCGATATTATGGTATGCGAAGCGTGCGAGTTTATGGACCATTTCCTGATGCTTTCGCCCGATACCGCTGTTGTGCTGAATGTTGACGCAGACCATCTGGAATACTTTAAAAATATCGACAATATTATTAAGTCGTTTCACAAGTTTTGCGAAATTGCCACAAGAAATATTATCGTAAATGGCGATGATGTTAATTCAATGAAAGCCGTTGAAGGTATAACGGGGAAAAATATAATAACATTCGGAAATTCGGACACAAATGATTACTATCCCGCCAACATTGTCACCGTAAATCCTATGAAAAGAGAGTTCGACCTGATGCACAAGGGTGCAAGGCTGGTTCGGCTGACTGTCAATATACCGGGTGAGCATAATATTCTGAACGCTGTGGCAGCGGCGGCTGCCGCTATCGCATCGGGGCTTTCTCCCGAGGAGATAGTCAAGGGAATGGAGAGTTTCCACGGTGCAAAGCGTCGCTTTGAAAAGCTTGCCGAGGTGGACGGAGTTACTGTATGCGACGATTACGGGCATCACCCCGCTGAACTGACAGTTACGCTGAAGGCTGCTATGGAAATGGGATTTCAGCGGGTATGGGCAGTGTTCCAGCCGTTTACATTCTCCAGAACGGCAATGCTCCTTGACGATTTTGCAAAGGCACTTTCCATTGCCGACAGGGTCGTGCTTACCTCAATTATGGGTTCGAGAGAGAAGAACACCTATAACATTTACACAAAGGACTTGGCAGCAAAGATAGACGGTGCAGTCTGGTTTGAGGAAGAAGAGCATGATGCAAATATGAAGCTTGTTGCCGAATATCTTGCAGAAAATGTTCGGTCGGGTGACCTTGTGCTGACTATGGGCTGCGGCGACTGCTGCAAGGCTGCAAATATGCTGATAGATATGTTAAAACGAAGATCCGTTTAAATACGAAAGGAATGATAATATGAAGGACAAAGTTAGAGAGGTTTACGAATACATCAGAGATAGCTCCCGTGACGGAATACCGCCGTCTATCCGTGAAATATGCCGTGATCTGGGAATTCGCTCTACCTCCACGGCACATAGGTACATAAATCAGCTGGTGGAGGAGGGTCTGCTGGAAAAGTCCAGCGGAAGAAACCGTTCCGTTAAGCTGACGGGTATGGGTGCTGTCCACGTTCCGCTGATGGGAACTATAACTGCCGGCGAGCCTATCACCGCTATTGAGGACATTACCGACTATATTGCATTCCAGCCCGACAAGAACTATTCGGGACAGCTTTTCGCTCTGAACGTCAGGGGCGACAGCATGATAAATGCGGGAATACTCAGCGGCGACATTGTTGTTATCGAGCAGACCTCATATGTTGACGACGGAACTATCGCTGCTTGTCTGGTGGACGGCGAGGGTGCAACGGTCAAGACCTTCTACAAGGAGGACGGACATTACCGTTTGCAGCCCGAAAACGATTTTATGGACCCGATAATTGTGGATAACTGCGAAATTTTGGGCAAGGTAGTGGCAGTTATCAGATATATGGAGTGAAGTTTGAAAATCAAAGATTTTCAAACTATGAGTTTAAAATCTTAGATTTTTTTCTTCGGCTGTCGCCTCGATTTGCTATAAATGAACTTGTTCATTTTCAAACCAACAAAACTCAGAAAGGAATGGTTATTAAAATGAAGCTTATCGTCAATGCCGACAAAAACTGGGCGATCGGACGGGGCGGGGAGCTGATATTCCCCATTCCCGAGGATATGAAGTTTTTTCGGGAAACCACAAAGGGCAAAACGGTCATTATGGGCAGAAAGACCCTTGAATCCTTTCCGGGGGGACAGCCGCTGAAAAACCGCAGGAATATTGTGCTTTCCCGTCGGGACGGGGATTTTCCCGAGGGAGTTATTGCTGTCCGTTCGGTTGAGGAGCTGGAGAATGCCGTTTCGGATATTCCCGAAGATGAGCTTTTCGTTATCGGCGGAGCGGAGATATACCGTCTGCTGCTGGACAGATGCAATGAGGCTCTTATTACCTGTGTAGATGCCGTTTGTGATGACCCCGACAGCTATATCCCGAATTTCGATGAGCTGCCCGATTGGGAGCTTGCGGAGCAGTCGGAGGAAAAGGAGCATAACGGGGTGAAATTCAGATTTTGCACTTATCGGAGGAAGAATTGAGTGCATTTGAAGGAGTATAAATATTTGATGAAGTACATAAAAGGCAGTATTGCGGCGTTTATGGCAATTGGCATTGGTTTGCTTGCGTCCTGCGGCAGTTCGGATACTGCCGTGCGGGCAAACACGGATATAATATCGGGTGCTGCTGAAACTGTTCGGGAGCAGAACGAAGCAAATCTCACGGAAATTATCACCGAAATATCCGAAACGACAACTGCCGCTGCATCGTCGGAAACGACAGCGGAAACAACTACATATACCGAAACAACAACGGAACAGTCCGAAACCACAACCACCATGCCGCCAACAGAAACAACCGAAACGGAAACGACCACAACTCCTGTTGAAACGACCGCAGTTACCACAACGACTGCCGAAGAAAAGCAAGCAATTACATATGTGCTTAACACGAATACTAAGAAGATACATTATCAGCATTGCAGCAGTGTAAAGGACATAAAGGACAAAAATCTTGGCTCAACCACTGATTTTGACCAAGCGATCAAAGATGGTTATGTTCCCTGCAAAAGATGCAATCCCAAAGCACCGTAAAATAAAAATATCCCCGACAAGGGCGACCCTTTGTCATTTCGTTTGTTGATTTGCGAAATGAACAAAGTTTGTCGCTCGGTACCGATAAAGCGTCTTTATCGGTACCTCCCTAATTGTCGGGGATATTTTCATATATTTTAGGAGAAAAAATGAAGAATACAAGGGTTAGAATAGAAGCGTGCCGATGACCTTGAAGCTGTCTGCTTCTGCGGAAACCACACGTCCATCACCGATGGCATAGAATGTGTTTCCGATAACAACGCCTCTGCGGAATACCATACTGTCATCTAAATCGGCATATTCCAGCTTGCCTTTCTGGGAAAATCCCATATTGTCGTCATAGCTCCAGAGAGTGTAAAGAGCTCTGGTGCCGAACTCGTCGTGGCAATAGTAGGGAATTCCGATAAGCCCGTTTTCGCTGTCCGTAAGGATAGCGTTGGGGTCAGAGAACGCCTCGGAGATGCAGTCGGCAGCTCCTTCGGTCACTATCTCATGAAGAGGGGAGAGGGTGGCGGCGTCAAGCATTGTAAGCTTCAGCGACTCGCTGCCGTCCTCGTTGACTGCTTTCTCGGCACTGAGCAGTCTGCCCGAGCCGAATTTTATATGGGAAGCGGAGGCAGGGACTTTATCCGTCTGCACGGGTGCTGCTTCGTTAGTCAGGTCAATGACCATAAGAGGTTCGTCGGAATCTGCACTGTAAAGAGCGGCACAGCCCTCGGCAAATCTCACGTCTGAAACCGTTGTACCCGGCAGCAGCTTTCCTGCACTGCCCGAAACTATCATATTATCGTTAAGGATATAGACAGCAGTGGAAACCTCACCCGACTTGCTGTCACGAGCGGCAGTCGCAAGCATAAAGCTTCCGTTTCTGCTGCCCATAGAGGACGGGCTGATGACTGCTCCCTCAACGGCACCGCTTGCACGGTAGACCGCAGCCCCGTTTCCAAGCCCGAAGCTTGTTATAACGGTATATGCAGTATCCTTATAGCCTGTTCCCGCAACGTACAGCCTGTCTGCGGAGCAATAAACGTAGTCGCTGGTGCCGAGCACTGCGGAAACGCTGACCTCCTTGGGGCTGTCGGTGCAGTTTATTCCCGAAATAAGCGTGTAATCGGTGTTGCCTGCATTGGAGGGGATAACAATATCCTCTGCCGAAACATGACGCTTTTCACCGTTTACATAATACACGGGAACGAAATTGTCAAGATCCTCCTCGCTTTCGAGGGGCTTGTGCTGGTATTTTTTATAAGCGGTAACCATATACAGAGAGCCGTCAACCATTCTTGCAGACGTATAGCTGCCCGGCTGAGTTACCGTTGAGATAGGACTTATGCCATCTTCGCCGATAGTGTAAATATCAGCGACAATGCAGGGCACATCGTCGGCGGAGGAATCCGAAACCTTTATGCGGCTTTCGGAGATAAGCACAAGACGTCCTGTACTGATGAACATATCCACGGGAGTTTTTCCCTCGTTATCTATCTTTTGGGAAACTTCCATAGACCCGTCAGCAGTTTTGATGACATTCAGCACACCGCCGCTGAGATAGTAGATATTGCTGCCATCGGTTTTCATAATGTCCGAAGAGGACACTCCGTCGGGAAGTTCAGCCGAACGTCCCGCATTGGTGCTTGTCGGTGCAGACCCGACAAACGCCTCCGACGGATCTTCGCCGCCGTTTAAATAAATATCTCTGATATAACCGTAGAGGTCGCCGTAGGATTCGGGCTGCTTCACGTCTGCATAGCTGATGGGCTCACCGAAGTCGATGGATTCCTCATCAGTTCCGTCCCTATACAGCCAAACGCCCGTAACAAGTGCTGCACACGCTGCGGCGACAGCCACAGACCGCATTGCAATATGCTTTCTTTTGTTCTTCACTGAAGCTGCATTTATTCTCTTTATATTTGTATCGGCTGCACCGCCTGCGGTCATTTCTATATTTCTGCCGCCGGTTTCTGTGCCTGCCGTTTTAAGCAGCTTTGCAATATTTTCCGGTTCAAGCTCGGGGGGTATCTCTATTTCCTCTGCCAGCATTGATAATCTTTCATCAAATGTCATTTGCTTTTCCTCCTTTCCTTATGATTTTCTGCCTGTTATCAGCTCTTTCAGCTTTATCTTGGCTCTTGCCGCCTTTGATCTGACGGTATTTGCGTTCATACCGGTCATCTTGGCGATCTCTTCGCTTTTATAGCCTGAAACTACGCTGAGTGACAGCACAAGTCTTTCATCCTTATCAAGCTTCTTAAAATCCTCCGCCAGCTCACCGCCGCTGTAATCCATCTCATAGGAAAGTTCTTTTTCTGTATCGCCGAGTTCGTCAAGGTCAAGCTGATCGTTTTTTATCTGTATATATTCCTTCTGCTTATTTTTTATCTTTGCAGTAAGGATCTTCATGATCCAGCCCTTGAACGCATCCTCGTTCCTGAGATTTTTTATGGAGGCAAATGCATCGAGCACCGTTTCACTGACGGCATCCGAAGCATCGTGCTGATTGTTCAGGTTAAAGAGAGCAACTCGGTATAAGTCCTTATACACAAGGGAGTAAAGTTTAGCGAAAGCATCTGCGTCGCCGTTTCGTGCCTTTTGCACTAACTCGGCAAAGTTGTTGTTCATTCTGAATATCACCTCGTTCTGCATTTGAAATACAGATTGATAATGACATTATACCACAAATTTTTCTCTTTTAAAAGACCTGTCATATAAATAGTGCAAAAAAAATTGGGTTTTGTTGCAGATAAAACCTTATTTTGTATGATTGCACAAAAATACTTTTATACAAGGCGTTTACTTGTTGATTATAACGAACAATATATCGGGACATTTTAAAAATATCTGCTTATGGGGAAATTTCCAAAGAAAAAATCCCGATGTTTGCACAAAATACACCTTAAATTTGTAAATTTACTCTTGTTTTTTTCATCGAAGCGGTATATAATATAATGGTATATGCAAATTGTTCAAATAATCTTTTAGGAGGATCAGCGTGAAAAAATTGCTCGAAGCCGCAAAAAGAAACCGGCTGTATATTTGTGCGTTTTTTATACCGGCGGTCATACTGTTTGCCGCATACGCCTGCTTCGGAGTTCACCCGTTCGGGGATAATTCCGTGCTTGTGCTTGACCTGAACGGTCAGTATGTGTACTATTTTGAAAATCTCCGTGATATTGTCCATTTTGACGGAAGTCCGTTTATTTCATGGAGCAGAAATCTTTCGGGAGAGATAATGGGAATATTTGCCTACTACCTGGCAAGCCCGTTTACGGCGATAGTAATGCTTCTGCCCCGTTCGATGATGACCGAGTCGCTGCTGATAATGCAGCTGTGCAAGGTCGGGGCGGCTTCTGTGACCTTCTGCTGGTATATGCGGCATTCAAAAGAGGCTCACAACTCCACGGCACTCATATTCAGCATCTGCTATTCGCTGATGTCCTACGTTATCGTGCAGCTGATGAATCCCATGTGGCTGGACGGTCTTGTATATCTGCCCCTTATCTGCTTCGGCATTGAAAAGCTCATAAACGAGGGCAAAAAGCTTTGGTTTATTATCCCCCTTGCTCTGATGTTTATGGCAAACTTCTATATCGGCTGGATGGTAGCGTTTTTCTGCGTTATCTATTTCCTGTACTATTTCTTCTTTATCAGAGAGGACAGGGAAGCGGCTCTGTACACCTTTATTGCAAGAGGCTTCTGGTTTGCTGTCAGCGGCATAACGGCTGCACTTTGCTCCGCATGGATACTGCTGCCGCTCTACAATTCCCTTAAGCTGGGCAAATTCGACTTCACCGACCCCAAGTTCGAGTGGAAGACACAGTTTGAGATGTTCGACTTCTTCACAAATCTTCTGCCGAACACCTATGACACCTGCCGTCCCGAGGGTTCGCCCGTGGTATTCTGCGGCTGTCTGACGCTTATCCTTATCCCGCTTTTCTTTATGAATAAGAAAATACCCGCAAGCCGTAAAATGGGCGGCGTTTTCCTGCTGACAATTATCCTTATGTCAATGTATATATCCAATCTGGATATTGCATGGCACGGCTTCCAGGTGCCTAACTGGCTGCCTTACCGCTATTCGTTCACATTCAGCTTTGTGCTTATCCTGATGGCTGCGGACGCTTTCGAGCATATAGACGGCATATCTGCGGGGGAGATAGGCGGCGTTTTCTTCGGACTGTTTGTGTATGTCATTCTCCTTGACAAGGAGGATTTCAGAGAGCTTGACCTTATTTATACGGTTTGGCTTTCTATTCTCTGTCTTGCAGTATACGGCATTGCACTTTATTTCATAAGAAAAAATTACCGAAACGGTTCTTCGGCACTTGCCCTTGTGATACTTGTCTGTGCTGAAATGTTCGGCACGACCCTCTGGAATCTTGATGCTATCAACAAGGATGTTGTTTACTCGAAATATTCGTCATATAACGATTATATCACGCTGGGACGTGCCGTTGTGGACGATATTCAGACAATGGATAACGGCGTTTACCGTATTGAGAAAAACTATCACCGTACCGTAAATGACGCTATGGCGTTCGGCAGCTTCGGACTGTCCCACTCAAGCTCCACCCTTAATGCAGGACCTATCCAGATGCTGAGAAAGCTGGGCTTCTCCTACGGCGGACACTATATCAAGTACAAGGGTGCTACCTACGTTACCGACTCTATTTTTGGCATAAAATATGTTATGGAAAAGGGCGATAAAAACGACAGCGGCATTGTTTCCAAGGAGCCTGTTTCCAAGCATTATACCGAGCTTGTTACCACAAAGGAAAATGAGAAAACAAAGTTCTATGTTTACAAAAATCCCTATGCTCTGCCGATAGGATTTATGGCGGATAAGTCGATACTGACGGTAAATATCGAGAATGAAAACCCGTTCATCAATCAGAACAAGCTGCTTTCCGCACTTATTTCGGCGGATTATACGGAATATTTCAAGCCCATCGAGGTGTCGAGGGTCGTTCCCGAGAATGTTAAGAGTTCAACCTACGGCGACCATTCCAAGTACACTCCCATCGTCGAGGGGGACAATGCACAGGTAGAGTTCTTCATCAACGCTCCCACCGCCGATACTATCTATATGTATCTCCCCAGCTCCTACGAGAGAAAGGTAAATCTCTGGCTGAACAAGGAGTTCCTTGATTACTATTACAAGACGGGAAATATGGTTATCCAGAATTTGGGCAGATACGAGCCCGGCGAGGAAATTTCCCTGATATGCACTCTTGCCGATGATAAAAAAGAGCTGCTTATGAAGGATCAGTGGTTCTATTATCTGGACGAAACGGCATTCAAGGCGGCATATGAAAAGCTTTCCGCAAATCCTTTGGAGATAAATTATTTCAGAGAGGACCACATAAAGGGTACTATCAACGCCGACAAGGACGGCTATATGTTCACCACCATCACCGATGAGCCGGGCTGGACGGTCTGGGTAGACGGCAAGAAAACCGAAACCGTGAAGCTCTGCGGTGCACTGATAGGCGTTCCCATGTCAGTGGGACAGCACACCGTTGAAATGCGGTTCTTCCCTGCGGGACTTGCCCTGGGAATGGTGCTTTCCGCTGTGGGCATAGTTATCGTTGTGTTTATGGGCATTTACGAGAGAAAGCACGAAAAGCGTCTGCTTGACCGCATCTACGAGGAGGACGAGTCTAACGTTCAGCTTCCCGAAAAGCTTCCCGAAAATACCGAGGAAGCCCCCGAAAACGGCGAGGAATAATTTTAGTTGTGGCTTGTTTCAGCACATTAAAAACAGCTGGTCAAGCTGAGCACAGCTTGCGAGGATTTTTAAGGGCGAGGAGCCCTTAAATCGCCGTCCGCAGACGGCGAAACTCCCCTATATTAAAGAGCTCTGCAAGGGGGTGAATTCCGCCCAAAGGCGGAAGAGGGGGACGCTCTGCGATAGAGAGCGTCCCCCTTCGGTCATCGCAAACTTTCCCTTTATACTAAACACCATTTAAATCACGGAGAAGAAATCGGCGTAAAAAACTTGCGTAAATGGTTTTTTACGCCGAGAGATTCCCGTGATTAATGGGTGTTTAGTATTAAAACAGTCCGGGGGACTGTTTTAAAATTTCTTTGCAGCAAATACAATAGGGTCGTTGCAGCATATACGCCGCAGCGACCCTTTTTCTGTGCAAAAGATTATATCAGCCGTGAATTTTTGCGTTGATAGCCTTAATTCGGATTTTTAAAGTGAAATACTGAATGAACCATACAAAAACAAAAGAAGCTGCAAATATTCCGATATATCCAAGTATGCCCGATAGTGAATGTTCCATCCAGCTTGTGAAATATGCAATGGGAAGTGTGGCGGCGGCGTAGATGCCAAAGCATATTCCCGTCTGTGCGGCAATACTCAGCCCGTCATTTTCCCATATCAGCGACGCAGATGCATATCCTATGCCCATAATTCCGCAAAGAAGGGTCTGTATTGCGGCGGCGGCAGCTTCATTTCCCATAAGTGCCGTAAATTCGGGAGTGCAGATCAGGAATTCGCCGTTTCCTGCAATAAGGGAAATAAGGACGCTGATTATCTGACCTATTGCTATTCCGATAAAAAATCCGAGTACTGTTCTTTCAATAATTTTCTTTTTCATAATGACACCTCATACACCTAAAATTTTTTTTATTTTTGAAACATATCTTCTGGACACATAAGTAACGGTCGAATCGGAGAACGAAACGCATATTGTCCCTACAAAGCTTAGGTCGAAGCTTTTGACCCTGCCGAGATTGATTATTTCGGAATTGGATATCCGCACAAACTTTGATCGGTCAAGACGCTCCTCTATTTCGTAGAGTCTGCTTCTGAGGAAATATTCGCCGCTGTCGGTCACGGCAATTATCTTTCCGCTGCTTGAATATACCCGAATAATCTCCTCCTGCTCGATGATACGAAGAATATTGTCCCGAAAGCCGGCGATGACCTGCGGAGCTTCTTCCGATATTCTTGACAAAATGGCGTTTATTTCATCTGTCACCTTATCGGTCAAAACTATTATTTTCGGTGTCTTATAATTCGGGTCGATTTTTATTTCAATATCCACGACCTCACCTCCTGTTGTGATTACATTATATCCTTAATTTTGGATAATTGCAACAGATTTTATATAAGTGGTCGTTTTCGGACAATAAACGGTCATGCAGTTAGTGTTGAGTTATAAGAGTTTAGAGTTGAGTTCAATGTGAAAAACCCCCGCTTTCCAAATTTAACTCAACTCTCAACACTTAACATTTCAGAAGTTTGTTCACAAAACATTTAAAAATCCGCTATTATTTATAACGGTCATGCAGTTAGTGTTGAGTTATAAGAGTTTAGAGTTGAGTTCAATGTGAAAAACCCCCCACTTTCCAAATTTAACTCAACACTCAACTCTCAACACTTAACATTTCAGAAATTTGTTCACAAAACATTTAAAAAATCCGCTATTATTTATATAGGCATATGGGTATAATGTATATATGAACACATATTCATATGATAATATGAACGGAGGATATATATGACAGATAAAGAGAAAATGCCCACATGTGCCGACGGCGAACACGCCCACCCCGAGATAGTTGAAAGCGTTGCCGACAGAATGGCGGACGAGGAAACGCTGCTGGACGTTGCCGAGCTGTTCAAGGTTTTCGGGGACAGCACCCGTGTGCGGATAATATGTGCATTGTTTGAAAGCGAGCTTTGCGTATGCGATATTGCGGAGCTGCTGAATATGACACAGTCGGCTATTTCCCATCAGCTGAGAGTGCTGAAACAGGCAAGGCTGGTGAAGTACCGAAGAGTGGGCAAATCGGTTTGCTATTCGCTGGCGGACAGTCATATCAGAACAATTTTCAATGCGGCGTTTGAACACGTTATGGAATAAGGGGGATAAAAATATGAGCTTTTGGGATAAGATCGCTCCGCTTTACGACCTTTTTGAAGCGGCTAACGGCAGCGTTTACAGGAAAATGCTGGGATATTCCGTTTCTCTTGTCAGGGACGGCGACAGGGTGCTCGAATGTGCGGCGGGGACGGGTGAGATCTCCATTGCCGTTTCGGGGAAAGCGTCCCATATACTGTGCACCGATATGTCGGAGTCTATGCTTGACGTGGCAAAGGAAAAATGCCGCAAAAAGGGCATTTCCAACATTGAATTTGCGGAACGGGACATTTTTTCGCTTCCCGATGCGGACGAAACCTTTGACGTCGTTATTGCCGCAAATGTACTTCATCTTGTAGATGATCCCGAAAATGCGGTCAGAGAGCTTATGCGGGTGCTGAAAAAGGGCGGAAGGCTGCTCGTTCCCACGTTTATCACCACGAACAAGAACGGTTCGCCTATGAAGATGATAAAGCTTTATGGGATATTCGGATTTCAGCCCGCTGTCCACTTCACCCCCGAAAGCTATTTGCAGATGCTCAGGGGCTGCAATACGGGTGGAAGGCTGAGAATGAAGGTCATTGATGGTCTGATACCGTCAGCGTATGCGGTTATTTATAAAAGGAAACCTTAAATTAAGGAGAAATTGTTATGGAATTGTTACTTGACGGTCTTGATTGTGCTCATTGTGCCGAGAAAATTCGCTGTGAGGTGGAAAAGCTTGCCGAAGTCGAGCGGGCAGAGATGAATTTTATGGCGAAGAAGCTGACCGTTTGTGAGAAAAGCGGGGCTGTTCCCGAGGAGCTTTTTGAGCGTATCAGGCAGATAGTTTCGGAAATAGAGCCCGATGTTTCGGTGACGGAATTCGGCAAATATCCCGAAAAAGCCGAGGAAGAAGAACCGAACGGCAGGGTGATGCTCATCAGGATAGTTCTGTCGGCGGTTTTGACAGCGGGCGGTATCATTTGCGAAAAAATTGTCGGGAATGACATTCTCGGGCTGATACTGCTGGCGGCGGCGTATCTCACGGCGGGATATGACGTGCTTTGGGCGGCGGTGAAAAATCTATTCAAGGGCAGAATGCTGGACGAGCATTTTCTGATGGCGGTGGCTTCGGTGGGAGCGTTTGCTATCGGGGAATATGCCGAGGGCACGGCGGTCATGCTGCTTTATCAGATAGGCGAATTTTTTCAGGACTATGCCGTTGAAAGATCCCGAAAGTCCATTGCGGGGCTTATGGAGCTTCGTCCCGACAGTGCGGCTGTGAAAGCTGCTGACGGGAAAATCAGGCGTGTATCTCCCGAAAGCGTAAAGGTGGGGGACGTTATAGTCGTTGCTCCCGGCGAGCGTGTTCCGCTGGACGGTGTGCTGCTTTCCCGTGAATGCTCCGCCGACACGTCTGCTCTGACGGGAGAAAGCGTCCCCGTGACATTCCGCACGGGCGATGAGGTAATGAGCGGTGTTATCAATCTGTCCGAGGTAATGGAGCTGGAGGTTTCTCGTGAATACGGTCAGTCCACGGTGGCTAGAATTCTTGATATGGTGGAAAATGCAAGTGCTAAGAAAGCTCCTGCCGAGAGCTTCATCACGAAATTTGCAAGATATTACACCCCCTGCGTGGTGGCAGCGGCGGTGCTTCTTGCGGCGATCCCGATGCTGATAGACGGGGGATTTTCCGCTGAACGGCTTTATCCCGCACTGTCCTTTCTGGTGGTGTCCTGTCCCTGTGCGTTGGTCATTTCGGTGCCGCTGTCCTATTTCGGCGGTATCGGGGGAGCGTCCAAAAACGGTATTCTCATAAAGGGCGGCAGCGTTATAGATGCACTTTGCAGGGCTGATACGGTGGTTTTTGACAAGACGGGAACGCTCACCGAGGGCGTTTTCGAGGTCACGGAAATATCTCCCGCCGAAAATGCCGACAGGATACTGTCCCTTTGTGCAAAAGCGGAGAGCTATTCCACACACCCCGCCGCATTATCCGTAAAACGCAGGGCGGAGGAGAAGCTTGGCAGCATTGCAATTCCCGAAATATCTCCCGCCGAGCTTTCGGGAATGGGCGTTAAGGCGGAGATAGACGGCAAGACCGTCCTTGCGGGAAACAAGCGGCTGATGGACAAATTCGGCGTTTCATGCGAAAATCCCGAAAAGGCGGGAACGGTCATTCACCTTTCGGAGGACGGCAAATATCTGGGATATATCCTTATCTCGGACAAAATAAAGCCCCGCTCCGCTGAGGCGGTAAAGCGTCTGAAACGGTTGGGCATGAAGACCGTTATGCTTACGGGGGACAGGGAAGCTGCTGCCCGTGAGATAGGCGAAAAGGCGGGCATTGACAAGATCTACAGCGGACTTATGCCCGACCAAAAGGCGGATATACTCACGGAGATACAAAAGGACGCAAAGGGCGTTATCTTTGCGGGGGACGGCATCAACGACGCTCCCGTGCTTATGGCGGCTGACGCCGGCTTCGCTATGGGCGGCATCGGTTCGGACGCTGCCATTGAAGCCGCAGATGCGGTCATTATGGACGACGACCCGATGAAGATCGCCGACGCTATGGATATTTCCGCAAAAACGGGCAGGATAGTCAAGCAGAATATCGTGTTTGCTCTGGGAGTGAAGCTGGCGGTGCTTATCCTTGCGGCAGTTGGCATTGCCAATATGTGGGCGGCAGTTTTTGCCGACGTGGGCGTGTCCATGCTGGCGGTGCTGAACGCTATGCGGGCGGGGCATTTTAAGCCTAATCGCCAATAATCAAAAAACGGCACACCTTGCGTTTTGCAGGGTGTGCCTTTAATGTTACGGGATATTTTCAATCAGAAATCGCCTTTTTCGGGCTTGGGAACTTCATCGGCAGTGTCGGTGTCCTCGACTTCGTCCTCGATAGCGTCAAGCTCCTTTTCAACGTCAGCTTCGTCAGCGGAAACTTCTTCGCCGCACTCTTCACAGCCGCAGCAGCACTCTTCGTCGTCATCGTCGAAATAGATCTCGTCCTCATCGTCAAAATCGTAATCGAACTGTTCCAGCTCTTCCTGCTTCTTCATAGCAAACATTGCTACTGCAGCACCTGCCGCTGCGGAAACAAGGGCAAGAACTGCAAGACCAAATCCGTTTTTCATGTAAATCATTCTCCTTTTCATTGATGCATCTTTTGGTTTTCAACGGCAAAACGTTGTCTTGTTACTAGTATAACACATATTTCCCAAAAATACAATCCTTTGCCGAAAAATTGCAGCTGAAAATTGTGTGAAAATCGCCCGTTTCCAAAGGGGCGGCCACTTTGTCATTTCGTTTCATAAACAGCGAAATGAGCAAAGTTTGCCGCTCGGTAACGATAAAACGTCTTTATCGATACCTGCCTAAAGAAAACGGGCGACTGATTTTTTAGGGGAAAGTCCGGTTTACTCGCCGCAAAGCTCTCTGTAAAGACCGAGATAAAGCTCGGCGGAAGTTCTCCAGCTGAAGTCGCACTTCATAGCGTGGGTAACAAGTCTGCTCCATGCGTCCCTGCTCCAGTAATAGTCCTTTGCACGGCGGCAGGCATCGAGCATATCGTGAGCGTTGTAGGTCTTGAAGGTGAAGCCGTTTCCGCCTTCTGAGCCTGCATCCTTGATGCTGTCCCTCAGACCGCCTGTTTCACGGACGATAGGCAGTGTGCCGTATCTCAGGGAGATCATCTGTGCAAGTCCGCAGGGCTCGCTCTGAGAGGGCATAAGGAACATATCCACAGCAGAGTAGATACGTCTTGCCAGCTCGGAGTTAAAGCCAATGTAAGCGTAAACCTTATCGGGGTGACGCCAAGCCATCTCACGGAAGAAGTCCTCGTAGATCTTTTCGCCTGAGCCGAGGATAACAAACTTATAGCCGAGATTGAGAATATCCTCGAAAACATATTTGATAAGGTCGATACCCTTGTGAGATACAAATCTCGTAACGATACCGATAACAGGCTCTTCGCCCTCCTGCAAATTGCATTCGGCAAGCAGAGCCTTTTTGCATTCTGCTTTGCCCTTGTGATTTTTCGCCGAGAAATTCTTTGCAATGATCGGGTCCTTCTCGGGATTATACAGGTCAACGTCGATACCGTTCAGGAAGCCGCAGAGCTTGTACTGTTTGTTAGCCAATGCTCTGTCCAGACCGTGAGAATACCATGGGTCAAGAATTTCCCATGCATAGCTGGGGGAAACGGTAGTGATCTTATCCGCAGTTTCGATAGCACCCTTCATCAGGTTGATGCAGCCATCGTAAACAAGTATCTTTGAATGGTACATAGGAATTCCAACGACCTCGTTGAGTACCTCCATACCGTATTTTCCCTGATACTGTATATTGTGGATAGTGAAAACGGTCTTGATGTTGTCGTAGCCGTACTGATGACGGTAGAATACCTCGTAATAAACGGGAACGAGGGCAGTCTGCCAGTCGTTGCAGTTGATGACCTGGGGCTTGAAGTCGATATGTCTGAGCATTTCGAGGATAGCTCTGGAGAAGAAAACAAATCTCTCGCAGTCGTCATAGAAGCCGTAAAGACCATCTCTGCCGAAGTAATACTCATTATCCAGCAGATAGTAGGTAACGCCGTTAGCCTCGCCCTTGAAGATACCGCAGTACTGCTTTCTCCAGCTTACGTCAACGGTGAAGTTGGTAACGAAGGTGAGCTTTTCTCTCAGCTCGGGCTTGATGCTTTTATAAAGGGGCATAACCACTCTGCAATCGTGTCCAGCCTTGCAGACTGCTGCGGGGAGAGAACCTGCAACATCGGCAAGTCCGCCGGAAGCGGCAAAGGGGAGAGCCTCGCTTGAAGCGTAAAGAATGTTCATATATGATCAGTTCCTTTCGATGACGCTTACCGTCACATGCCGCAGAAAATGGGCGTTTCCTGCGGCGGACGGCAGATTTAAATCCCGAAAACGGTATTAGATTATTGCACCCTTTCCGATATACAGGGGATAATTCTGTGAGCCTGTCAGCATGCGGTGGCTTGCGATCTGTACCTTCTTATCGGTGATAACATAGCTGATGTCGCATTTCTGACCGATAACGCCCTCCTGCATAATAATGGAGTTCTTGATCTCCGCACCCTTTTCGACCTTAACACCTCTGAACAGGATAGAGTTTTCAACCTTACCCTCGATGATGCAGCCGTCAGCGATAAGCGAATTCTTAACGGAAGCTCCGATGCCGAACTTAGCGGGAGCGTTATCTCTTACCTTGGTGTAGATAGGAGTATCGCTCTTGAAGAGCTTAGCTCTGTTGTCGCTGCTCAGCAGCTCCATATTAGCCTTATAGTAGCTGTTCATGGAATCTATCTTGGAGAAATATCCCTCGTGGCGGTAGCCCATGATCTTGTACTCATGGCTTCTTGCCTGGAGAATTTCCTTTTCAAAGCTGTACATACTTCTGGAAGCAGCCTCGAGCACGATATTCTTGAGGAATTCCTTGGAGAGTACGAAAATATTCAGGCTGAGATTGCATGCACCGCTCATCTGAGGATTGATAAGAACGTCAACAACACGTCCGTCGTCGTTTACACCGAGGATAGTGGACTTCTGTGTCTGCTCCAGAGAGAGAACGTCCTTTGCGTAAACTACGGTAATATCAGCCATAGTTTCGATATGACGGTCGATAACTGCGGAGAGGTCCATATTTGCAACAACGTCGCAGTCGGAGAGGATAACATAATCCGCATCGGAGGTCTTGATGAAATCCCAAACGCCGTAGAGAGCCTCAAGACGGCCTCTGTACATACCGCTGGCAACGTGGGAGAAGGGCGGGAGCAGATGCAGACCGCCGTTCTTGCGGGCGAGGTCCCACTCACGTCCCGAGCCGAGATGATCCAGCAGGGACTGATAGTTTGAACGTGTGATAACGCCGACCTCGGCAACTCCGCTGTTTACCATATTTGAGAGGGGGAAGTCGATAAGACGGTATCTGCCGCCGAAAAGTACCGAACCCATAGTTCTCTGCTTGGTGATTTCAAATACGGTTTCATCGTGCATATTTGCAAAGATAAGTCCTAAGATCTTGTGTTTAGTGCTCATTGTAATGTTCCTCCCTTATATATTTTCCGAAATTATCTGCTTAGGAAGAACCTTGGCATTCTCCGAAACGGTAACATTATGTCCGACTACGGCGATGCCCCATTCGTCCCTGTTCTCAACCGATTCGGGTCTTGCTCCTACCTGAGCATTTGCTTCTACTACTGTGTTTTCGCCGATGATTGCGTACTCTACAACTGCACCTGCCTTGATAACGGAGCCGGGCATAATGATAGAGTCGGTGACCGTTGCACCCTTTTCGATCTTAACGCCTGCGGAGATAACGGAGAAGTCAACTGTTCCCTCGATCTCACAGCCCTCAGCGATCATAGAGTTCTCAACAACGGCATCTGCACCGATGTACTGAGGAGGCATTATGGGATTTCTGGAATACATTTTCCACTCGGGGTCATACAGGTCGATGGGAATATTGGGATTGAGAAGATCCATATTTGCTTCCCAAAGGCTGTCCAGAGTTCCAACGTCCTTCCAGTAGCCGTCGAAGTGGTAAGCGACCATCTTTTCGCCGTTTGCCTTCATATCGGGGATAATGTTCTTACCGAAGTCCTTAGATGCTGTTTCGTCATTTTCGTTGTCGATAAGGTACTGTCTGAGCTTCTTCCAGGTGAATATGTAGATACCCATAGAAGCCAGAGTGGAGCGGGGGTGCTTGGGCTTTTCCTCGAAGTCGATGATGTTATCGTCCTCGTCGGTTATCATAATACCGAAGCGGGAAGCCTCCTCCATAGAAACCTCCAGAACGGCGATGGTAGCGTCAGCGTTCTTTTTCTTGTGATATTCCAGCATATCGTTGTAATCCATCTTGTAGATATGGTCACCCGAGAGGATAACAACATATTCGGGATTGTATCTGTCAACGAAGTTGATGTTCTGATAGATAGCGTTTGCGGTACCCTTATACCACTGAGCACCGAGAGCGGTCTGGAAAGGAGGCAGGCTGTGAACGCCGCCGTGCAGCTTGTCCAGATCCCACGGCTGACCGTTTCCGATATAGTCGTGAAGTACCAAAGGCTGATACTGAGTCAGTACACCGACGGTATCGATGCCCGAGTTAATGCAGTTTGAGAGAGGGAAGTCGATGATCCTGTACTTTCCTCCGTAGGGTACGGCAGGCTTTGCCATATCCTGGGTGAGTGCATACAGACGGCTGCCCTGACCGCCTGCAAGGAGCATTGCCACACATTCTTTCTTGATATACATAGATTTTTCCTCCAGTCGATTTTCGGGATTACAGATAAACTGTCACCGTAAATTATGTCGGTTGGTATAATAACGGAAAATTTCCGATATTAGCTTTCTGACTTAGGCTTTCTGCCACGCTTCTTGGGAGCTTCCGAGGGAGCGGCTTCCTTCTTTGTCTTTGCAGCGGGTTTCTTAGCGGCGGTTTCAGCCTTTGCAGCCTTGCTTGCTCTCTTCTTGGGAGCCTTTTCGGTCTTTTCAACAGCTGTTGTTTCGACCTCTGCCTTCTTTGTGCGGGGCTTTCTCTTCTTAACGGGAGTATGCTTGAAGTAAAGCACCGACATAGGCGGGATATTTATGGAGATGGACTGCTCATAGCCGTGCATGGAGTAATCGTTGGTCAGCACCTTGTTATTTCTTGTTTCGCCGCTGCCGCCGAACTCTGCTGCATCGGTATTGAACACTTCGACATAAGCACCCTCATAGGGAACGCCGATGCGGTAGCCTGTTCTCTTAACGGGAACGAAGTTGCAGACTACAACTATTTCATTTCCGTCGTTGTCTATACGTCTGAAAGCGATGATGCTCTGAGTATAGTCATCGTTGGAGATCCAGGAGAAGCCGTGCCACGAGTAATCGTCCTGCCAGAAGGGAGAATTTTCCAGATAGAACTTGTTGAGCGTTCTCACACAGTTCTGAATGCTTCTGTGTGTTTCATACTGCAAGAGCATCCAGTCAAGCTCGGTCTTGAAATCCCATTCCTTTACCTGGGCGAATTCCTGACCCATAAACATAAGCTTTTTGCCCGGGTGAGCGGTCATAAACGCATAGAACGCTTTGAGGGAAGCAAACTTCTTTTCCAGAGTATCGCCGCCCATTTTGCCCACCATGGAAGCCTTTCCGTGAACTACCTCGTCGTGGGAGAGGGGAAGAATGAAGTTCTCGCTGAATGCATAGTAGAACGAGAAGGTCAGGCAGCCGTGATGATCTGCTCTGTAAATGGGGTCCATGCTCATATAGTGGAGCATATCGTTCATCCAGCCCATATTCCACTTGAAGTTGAAGCCAAGACCGTTGTTGTGAGCGGGCTTGGTAACATTTTCCCAAGCGGTGGATTCCTCGGCGATCATAAGGGCATTGGGGTACTTGCCGAACACTGCGGTGTTCAGCTTTTGCAGGAACTCCACAGCCTCGTAGTTGCGGTTTCCGCCGTCCTTGTTGGGACGCCAGTTTCCGGGACCTCTGTCGTAATCGAGATAGAGCATTGAAGCAACAGCGTCAACTCTCAGACCGTCTATATGGTATTTATCCATCCAGAAGAGTGCGTTGGAAATAAGGAAGGAACGCACCTCGTTTTTGCCGAAATCGAAAACTCTCGTACCCCAGGAAGCGTGTTCCTTTTTAAGCGGGTCGGAGTATTCGTAGCAGCAGTCGCCGTCGAACTCGAACAGTCCCGCAGCGTCCTTGGGGAAGTGAGCGGGCACCCAGTCGAGGATAACGCCTATTCCCGCCTGATGGAACATATCCACCATTTTCATGAACTCCTCGGGAGTTCCGTATCGGGAGGTAACAGCGTAATATCCGATTATCTGATAGCCCCATGAGCCGTCGTAGGGATATTCCGCAAGGGGCATAAGCTCAATGTGAGTATATCCCATATCCTTTAAATAGGGGATAATGGACTCGGCAAACTGAACATAGTTATACAGATAACCGCCCGCATGCTGTTTCCATGAGCCGAGATGCACCTCGTAAATATTCACGGGACTCTGGTAGATATTCTTCTTTGCCTTTTCGGCAGCCCACTTTTCGTCGCCCCACTTGTAGCCGTCGATCTCGTAAACCTTTGAAGCGGTATTGGGACGAGTTTCCATATGAGTGCCGTAGGGATCGGCTTTCAGAACCACATTGCAGTGGCGGGTTTCGATGCTGTATTTATATGTAAAATACTTGTCCGCACCGGGGATAAAGGTTTCCCAGACCCCGCTTTCTCCGAGCAGATCCATAGGGTTTTTGTCCCTGTTCCAGTCGTTGAAATCGCCGACAAGGGAAACGGAAAGAGCCTTTGGTGCCCAAACTCGGAAAAACACGCCCTTTTCCCCGTCCTTTTCACCGCTGTGAGCACCGAAAAAGTTGTAAGCTTCGGTGTTGTTTCCCTCATGGAAAAGGAAAACGGGGACTTCATAATTTTCGGGTAATTCTCTCTTCATAATTCTCTATCCTCCGTGCCGTCCGGGAAACGCCGAAGCCGCATTTTTCTCACAAAAACGGTTTGCTCGGGTGTGTTCGGACGGTCAAAATTTATGCCTTATATATATTTTAACAGATTATGTATTCAATTGCAATACCTTTAGTTATAATTCTATAAATATGACGTAAAGGCAAGATTATTTTTGGTTAAAATGACGATTAAATTTTGGCAAAAAACATTAAAATCAGGCAGAATTGGAAGAAATGTGTTGACATAAGCGTAAATATTTTCTAATTCTGTAAAATGCTGTAAATTAATGCAGATAAATTTACCATTGGAAAATGTCCCTTTGTGCAATTCGCAGATTTTGTTTTCGGGAGATAACACTTCGGTGTTCTTCTGTCACCTCAGCAAATTATTGTCCGGGACGGTACCGTTCTCCGTCTGCTGCCTTTGCTTCATCTTCAGCCAGCTGACGAAGCCGTAAAGGTCGTTTACGAGAAATACCGTAAAGCACACCGTCACCGAAAGGCAGGAAATATCCGTTTTCGCCGCCATCAGCCACAATATGATAAGAATAATGTCATTGGCAGCGTAAGCCGCCGCAAAGTAGTGGCTTCGTCTGAATGTCAGGTACGCCGCCGCAAAGCTTGTTGCGACCGAAATGGTACTCGGAATAATATTCGCCGTGCCTAAGCGGTCGAGAATAAAATAGAAAAGCACCGTCACAGCGGCAGTGAGCAGAACGAGAAAGCCTGCCTCCCGACCGCTTATGCTGTTCACCTTGACCTCGGCTTTGTTCCCGTCATAGGGGTTGCGAAGCCATGAGATCAGGGCGAATGCTGCCATGGGAGCGGTCATTCCCAGATAGGTCACCATTTCGCCGTAATAGGCGGAGCGGTAGGAGATAACGCCGTACATTCCGCTGAAAATTATCATCAGTATCTGTCCTATGGGATTGCCCTTGGCACAGAAGATAAGCGAGGTAACGCCTGTCAGCGAGGCGGCAAGAGTAAGAAAATTCTGTCGGTCAAAGATGCAGAATACTATTATTATCAGTCCCGCCGAGCCGCACCAGAGCAGCTTTTCAAATGCGGTGAAATATGCGAAAAATGACTTCATTCGGTTTTCCTTTCAATATCTGTGAGCAGTAAATACAATATAAATTATAGCAGACAGAATATAAAAAGTCAACTTTGCGTTCGGTTGTTTCGGGGGACAGAAAATGTGCCTTCCGCCGCCGAAAGGCACATTTCTGTACATCAATATAAAAATATCACCGTAACGGTAACATCATCGGCGGGTTTTCCACCGTTCGTGGGGACAAGCTCGCATATCCGCTGAGCCGCCGCCTGTGCCGAAACGCCTTCCTTTCGGCAGACGGTGAGGGCCTCCTTTACCTTTGGATATATCTCCTCGGGGACGCCGTCGGTCATCATCAGCACCGAATCTCCCGCCGAAAGATGAAAGCTTCTCTCTTCGCAGAACACCTCGGGGATTATCCCCAGCGGCGGAGTGCAGGCGGACAATTCGGTAAACCCGCTTTTGGTCAGCACCGACGTGAACGCCGCACCGTATTTGTACAGCCTTGCTTCACCGCTGAACAGGTCAATGCCCAGAATATCCGCCGTGGCGAATATCTCATCTTCCGATTTGGTCAGCAGAATGGAGTTGGTGTAGGCGGCAGCCGCTTTCGGCGGTATTCCCAGACGAACGAGCCTTGACAGGAGAGATAGAGTTATGCCGCTTTCCGCAGCGGCTTCTTCGCCGCTGCCCATTCCGTCGGAGAGGATAGCCCACAGCTTGCCCGAGCCGTCGAAAAAGCATTTTGCACTGTCCCCCGAAAGGGCTTCACGTCCGCTGAGTGCCGCTGTTCCGAAGTCTGCCGCAATATCCGTCAGGCTTGTGCAGGCGATACGGAGCCTGCCGCCGTATTCGGTGACCTCCGCAGGCTCTGTTTCAGTGCCGAGAGCGGCTGACAGTGCTTCCGAGATGGCTTCGGGTTCACATTCGGATATGGATCTGCAATAGGCTTCTATGTAAAGTTCGCCTTTTATTCCCGAATATACCGCCGCCGAAGCGTCGGCAGCACCCATATCCGCAAGGGCTTTTTCGGCGGCTGATGACAGCTCCGAACATATCCTGCCCCGCCGTGCGGACAGCTCGGCATATCCCGAAAATGACCCTGCCGACGCTTTTATTGCCGAGCAGACGGTAAGACGCATAGCTTCAAGCTTCCGTCTTTCGTTTCTGATACGGTTAAGGCGGCGGTAGGCAACGCAGAAATATTCGGCGATCTCCTCCCGATGACGGCAGTCGCTGAAGCCCTTCGGCAGCTCCGCCGCAGTAATGTAACCTTTATCCGAAGTAATATTTTCCGCACGGCGAAACTCATCGCTTCTTCCGCCAGATACAGCATGGCGGCAAATCTCACAGCAGCGGCAGTTCTTGCATACCGCCTTGCAAACCTCTGCAGACAGCTCATAAACGGGTATTCTCCTTTCATATATCCTTGCGGCGGCAGCGGAATCCTCGGCTGCCGAATTCAGTGCCGATGAAATTGCTTCCATGGCAAAACGGCTTGTCCTGCCCGACTGTGCGGAGCTTCGGGAGGAAAAGGAAAATATTCCCGTCCAGACCCTTTCGGGCATAACTATGTACGCCGCCAGCCCGACAGCCGACGACATTATATATCCCGAAGATGCCGATGGAAATCCAAGCAGAGCAAGCACCGCCGACATTGTGAAAAGTGCCCCCGCCGCCGACGGGAACCGTCCTCTCGGGGAAAGAAGTCCCGCCGCCGCACAGCCCATACAGGCAGCCACAGCCAGCTTTGCACCGCCGCCGCCCGCTTCGGATATTCCCGAAAGTATCAGGGAAAATGACGCAAGTATCCCCGCCGCCGTTCCGCCCCGAAGTCTGCCCAGCCCCGCCGCCCCGCCGCATACCATTATAAGCAGGCATATACCGAGGTTGAAGGACATTTCCGAGAAAAAGGAGATGACTGCCGCCGACAATATCGCACAGGCAACGGCACAGGCTATCCCCGTGCTGTCCCCGCAGAATGCGTGTTTTCCCGAGAAGAACGCATTGTGTGCCGTACGGAAGAAAAATGACGCACCCGCACACACAAGGCTTCGGAACACCGCCGCCGCTGCCGCCATTGCGGACATTCCCGACAATGCACCCGTGAAAATACAGGCAGCAAGATAAGCCGTCCCCGAAGCGGCAGCTGTCCCCGCCCGTGAGCGGCAGAGGGGGAGCAGTGCTCTTGCGGCGGTTATGAGCAGTATGGAGATAAGCTCCGCAAGCTGTTCGTTGAATTTTCCGCTGATGATAGCCGACAGTGCCGCCCCCACAAACGCCGCCCCCGCCGAATAGGGCGACAGGCACCCGCAGAAAGCGGCACAAAGCGGAACTTTTCCGCAGGCAAGCTTGGCGTTTGACAAAACTATCCCCGCCGCAAAGGACAGGGCAAGTCCCAGTGAAAATGCCGTCCCCGACCGTATGGGTGTTTTTTCTTCGCAGGGCAGCTCCGCTTCGGATATTGCACGAACGTTCATATTTTTCATTTCCTTTCTTTTACAGACTTCCGTTTTTATCTGAAAAATATTATATCATTTGCTTACAGGAAAAATTTGTCAATTCGTGATATTTGGAAATATTTTCCGAAACAAAAACACCCACTTGCTATTTTTGCAAATGGGTGCATTTTCAGTCTATGTGGACTCTCCGAACATTCTCCAGTCAAATTCCGCCCCGCCGTCCGGGGAATTGCTTGCCTGCAAGCTGCCGTTTTGCGAGGTGATGACCGAGCGGGCAAAGGCAAGCCCGATGCCAAAGCCGTTCTTTTGGTTATCGTGGCAGAACCGTTCAAAAATGCGGGGCAGCATTTCCTCGGGAAATCCAACCCCCGTGTCGGTGACGGTAATTCCCGTATACAGCGGATTTGCATAGGCTCGGACGGTTATCCTGCCGCCCTCGGGAGTATGCTCCATACAGTTTTTCAGAATATTCGTCAGTGCTTCGGTGCAGTATTTCATGTCGGCGGTAAAATGTGGGTCGCCCTCAATTTCTGTCATCAGCGTAATGCCTTTCAGCTCCAATGAGATAGCTATCGGGTCGGCGGCGTCGCTTATGAGCTGTGCGGCACTTATGTCCTGCTTTTGGAATGTTACCGCTCCCGCTTCCATTCGGGAGATATTCAGCAGCGTTTCCAAGATCCACTTCATTTGGGCGAGGAGCGAAGTCATTTCCCGAATATGCCGCATACGCTCCGCTTGGGGCAGCTCGGGGTCACGGAGCATTTCCAGCAGGAGCATTATGGAGGTAAGGGGCGTCCGAAGCTGATGGGACATATCCTCCAGAGCTATCTTCATCGCCGTTTTTTCGCTTTTCAGGGCGGAATTCTGTTCACGAAGGCGAATGGTCATTTTATGTATTTCCGAGGATAAAATGCTCAGCTCGTCCTCTTTGAAATCGTCGAAATTGACCGTTTCCGCACCGTGGAGAATTTTGTCAATCTCATCGCACAGACGGAGTATTCTTCCGCCCCGCTTTTTTTCGTAAATATACTGAACTATCATCATAATTATGACGGAAACAAGCATAACAGCCGCCGCTTTTATGTCGAAGATACCGCATATTATAACGCCGACAGCTGCCGCTGTCAGCTGAATTGTCAATGAACGCTTTCCGTCTGTCATTCGTCCACCGCCTTATAGCCCAGCCCTCGGACTGTTTTCAGAATTTCGGGGTTTTGCGGGTCGTCCTCGATCTTGTCACGGAGGCGTTTTATGTAAACATTCAGCGTATTATCCCCGATAAATTCCCCCGAAAACGCCCAAAGCTCATCTGCAAGACGGTCACGGCTGAGGACAGTCCCCTTGTTCGACAAAAACAGCAAAAGCAGGCGGTATTCCAGTGCAGAGAGGAAAAGCTCCTTTCCGTTTTTGGTCACAAGACCCTTTGCGGGGTCGGCGGTTATGCTTTTGCATCTGAGAAGCTTCGGCTGCTCAGCAGTCCGTCGGCGGAGAACGTTTTGTATTCTCGCCACCAGCTCACGGGGACGAAACGGCTTGCTGATATAGTCGTCACCGCCCACCTCGAAGCCCGCAACGGTGCAGCTTTCCTCGGCGGACGCTGTGAGAAATATGACGGGTATCTGTGAAAATTCCCGTATCGCCTTGCAGAGGGAAAAGCCGTTGCCGTCCCCCAAGGTAAGGTCAAGGAGGACACAGTCAAAGCTGTCGGACAGAAACAGCTGCATACCCGCTCTCTGTCCCGAGCCGTGTTTTACGGAAAATCCCTCGGCGGTGAGAAACTGCATCAGGTTTCGGGCAAGGGCTTCGTCATCTTCTACTAGTAATATTGATGGCATTTTTTTCGCTCCTTAGTTTTGTTTTTCTACTATAATAAATTTAGCCGTTAAATCCATGACAAGCCAGCCATGGTTT
>CAZINI010000014.1:30301-62141 GCA_964540575.1 uncultured Ruminococcus sp. | reverse complement strand
AGAAAGGTCACAATGACCAAGATCAGTGCTCCGATCATCAGGTCAGCTGTTAAGGGAACAAGCGGCGTAACATTATCCTGGAGCACCTCTTCCGGGGCTACAAGCTACCGTGTATACAGAGCGGACAGCCTCACAGGTGCTAAGACTCTGCTCACCGTACAGGCAGGCACTACCTTCACAGATACAACAGCTGAAAATGGCAAAACATATTACTATTATGTAGCAGCTTTCAACAATCAGACGATGATAAGAAGTGCAATGTCATCGGCTAAGTCTGTTACTGCATAATGAACATAGCTTAATAAGCAGGAAAGGGGCTGTTGCACGCCCCAAGCAAAAAACAGCACCAAAGCAGACAAAAAAGCAGTCTGTTTTGGTGCTGTTTGCGGTATAATAGTAACCGTCAAACTCTCCGCCGCCTTTACCGCACTTATCCCAAATGCTAAAATAACCTTTTTAATTGATTTACCTGTCAGATAACATTGACATACTTTGTGAGAATACGTTTCTGAGAAATTTTTGGGTATAAAAGGCGAAGCTCCAAAGGCTGCAACAGCCTTCAAAGCTTCGTTTTTGCGTGGTTTTCAACTTGTGAGAATATTGCAAGCAACCTTATTCAACAGGAATCGTAACATCACCGATAGTTACGGAAACGACCTCATCAAGAGGGAGAACACAGCGGAACTGTGCAGTATAATCGACATCATATCCTCCCGTGCTTGTACGTGTGCCGCTGAACCCGGAGGTTTCGCATACTCTGTCGCCCGCATTCAGTATTGACTGACCGTTGCTGTTTTCGGTGTTAAGCACCCAGCTTCTCTTATCAATGTTCAGATAGCTTCCGTCTGAAAGGTCGATCCTGAAATCCGGGGATTCTGTTATTTTATTATAACTGTCATAGCTTATGCAGTGCCCCTTTACAGATATACGGAGCGGGGATATTTCCACACTGTTTATCTTCATTTCGGCACTTTCTTCTTTATATGTTACAAACCTTGCGGTGCGGTCAACATCATAGTGCTTTGCAAGCGTATGCGGCATATTGAGTATTTCAAAGGAGAATGCCGCCTTATCATCGGGAGATACAGCATTTCCTGTAATAACCGCTTTTACGGAATCACCTGACGATATACCTGCTTCATTGCTTATGTAGAAAGCAGCATCGGCACTTCCGTCATCATTCCCATTTAAGAAAATTATTCCCGACTGTCTGCGGACGGTATTGTCGCCATTGACTGTAACGTTGGCATCTATGGGCAGTTCATCTTCGCAGATAGCTTCACCGCTGACATTGTTAATGTGCATCTCACCATAAAGTATAGTTCCGTCGCATATTACATTTCCGAAGGTGATCTCATACGGAAAGCTATCATCAAAAATATTAAGCATAAAATCCGAAGTCTTAACAGTATAATCCGAAATATTTTCCGAAATTTCAGAAGATGTGTTTCCGAAAAGACTTTGCAGCCAGTCGGAATGTGCGGCATATACTGCCGTTGTGCCCATGAGCATAACTGCACAGGCAGCGGCGGCAATGTTTCTTACAAAATTAGTGCGGGATCTCCTTGTTATGCGTGACTTTGCCGCCACGGTAATATCTTTTTCGGCGGTAATAAACTCAAAAGCCGCCTTGTATTCGTTCATGTATTTATCCATTGTAATTTCTCCTTTCAAGCTCTTCTTTCAAAAGCTGTCTTGCCCGCTGAAGCCTTGTTGTGACTGCCGACTTTGATATACCGAGCGTCTTTGCCGTTTCGGAAACGCTCATATTGTCGCAGTAATACAAGAGCAGCACGGAACGGTATTTCACGTCCAGACAATTTACAGCGTCAAATATCTCGCTCTGTTCGGGATATGCAAATTCGACGCAGCCTGCATTTTCCTCTGTCAGCTCATCACCCGACAGCTTTTTTCGTTTGCGAAGCATCATAAAGCTTTCATTTATCACCACACGTATAAGCCACGCCTTAACGTGCTCATCATCACGAAAGGGCAGCTTTCGGACAAGCAGCTTATATATGGCTTCTTCGGCTGCGTCCTCCGCATCGGCTTTGTTTCCGAGAATAACAAGTGCGTGGGCATAGAGCATATCTGTGTATTTTCGGGCAATGTGCTCAAATTCGGTTTTGTTTGTGATATGATCACCTTCTTGTGTTCGCTGCAAATATTTTCCTATTGAAAAACGTTTTTCATATACTACAATGCTTCAAAAAGCCATTTTGTCACAGGAGTTAGTAAATTTGTATGACTGCATAAATTTGTGCGATGGTTTTGGGTATATTTACTATTTTCATTGTCACGACGGACTATTTCTATTATACCGTATTTTTCGTTGGTTGGGAAGATTTTATCAATGTTTTTCTGGTCAATTTTGCTAATTTTGAGTTTGAAAAATGTGTCTTATATACAAATGTTTGTTATCTAACAATTTTTTGAGCCGTACCACTTGACAAATTATGTTTGGATGATATAATAAAAACATAGAGTTACAAACCTAATGTTACTAACTAACAATTACAATCAAAGAAAGAGTGATATTATGTCATACAGCATAACCGATTATGAAAGACCGTCCGTTGCGGTGGACGCAGCGGTGTTTGGAGTAGATGATCATAAGTCATCTACCATGGACGAAAAAGTTCTGAAAATTCTGCTTATTAAGCGAGGTGAGGAGCCGTTCAAGGATATGTACGCTCTTCCCGGCGGATTTCTTGAAAAGAATGAAACTGCGGAGGAAGCAGTCAGCAGAGAGCTTGCCGAAGAAGCGGGAGTTGTAGGTTCAAAGCTTATTCCGCTTCGTGTCTACAGCGGAGAGGGCAGAGATCCCCGAGGTTGGATAATATCGGCGGCATTTATCTCTCTGACAAACACTGTTCAGCTGTCAACAGAATGTCAGTCAGATGCTGCGGAGGCAGTATGGATGGACTTTCGCTATGAAGTAAGCGGCTGCTCGGAAAAGATCATTATTTCAAAGGACGAAACAGTTCTTGAAATTTTTGCGGAGAACGGCAGAGTAATAAAAAATGATTTTCCCTTCGACCACGGTACAATAATTTACGAAGCATTCAAGAAATTACAGGACGAGGTCAGATACCACGATATTATTTTTGACCTGATGCCCGAGCTGTTTACAGTTTCCGACCTTCACGGACCATATCAGATGATACTTCAAAAGAATGAGTCAATGCAGGCTTTCAGAAAAAGAATGTCCCCGAAAATCGAGGAAACAGATCAGTATGACGACACCACAGCGGCACACAGAAAATCAAAGCTGTACCGCAGGAAAGTCTTAAAGGAGGAATAATTATGGAAATGTTCGGCGGAATGTTTGGGAAGGTCGCACCGGGAATGTGCAGACTTTCCATGAACGGAGAAATTGCAGTAAAGACCTCTGCGGGATATAAGTCCTACAATGTAAAATCGGGCAGGCTCACAAACTGCAACAGCTTTGTGTTTGACATAGGCGATGATCTCTTCTTTGTTATCCCTACCAAAAAGGCTTCGGTGGGCGATATTATACTTGTTGGCGGCAAGCCCAAATGCGTTCTTAAAAAGGAAAATGACATTATAACTGTGATAAACTATGAGGATTCCACTATTGAAAATATCATTCCCGAAAGGCAGATATTTTTTGGAGATGTATATTTCTTCGGCAAGATAGTTTCGATTTTCGGAAACAGAAAATCAAAAGGCAAAAACGGTATGAGCAAAATAATGAAGTATATGATGCTCTCGGAAATGATGAAAAGCAAGGGCAATTCTCAGACAATGAACCCCATGCTTGTGATGGCAATGGCAGGCGGCGGAATGAACGAGATGTTTGACGGAATGTTTGATTTTGATGATGATAATGCGGAAGGAGAAGATGAATAATGGGCAGCGGAACATGGAACAGGGCATCATTTGATGATTACAGCAGACGTGCGGGCAGACGGGTTTCGGCAAGCGGAGATATTATCGGAAACTTCTCGGCACAGGATATGTTCAGGTCAAGACAGATAGCAGATGTGCTCAATCCTTACGGAGTTGTCAGAGAATGCTGCGACAGCGATGAACACCCCGAAACAGTGCCTGTTATCCTTGCTCTTGACGTTACGGGAAGTATGGGAAGTGCAGCTGTTGAGGTTGCAAAACGGCTCAACACGGTAATGACAAAGCTTTACGAGCAGACCAGGGACGTGGAATTTATGATAATGGGCATAGGCGACCTTGCATATGACAGAGCACCCATACAGGCTTCTCAGTTTGAATCGGATATACGAATTGCAGAACAGCTTGACAAGCTTTATTTTGAAGGGGGCGGCGGCGGAAACGGTTTTGAATCCTATACGGCGGCATGGTATTTTGCAATGAACAACACCCGTCTTGACTGTCACAGCAGAGGGAAAAAGGGACTTATCATAACAATGGGCGACGAGCCGCTCAATCCATATCTTCCGAAAGCTCCTCTTGAAGCTTCTCTCGGTGTAAACAATGAAAAGGATATTGAAACAAGGGAGCTTTACAAGGAAGTGACCGAAAAGTTTGAGATATATCACCTTGCGGTAATTGACCCGAGATCCAACGGTGCAAGATATGAGGATAAGATAATGAAAAGCTTCGGTGAATACCTTGATAAGGAGCACCTGAAAAAGGTCAATCTGAATAACATTACTCCCACAATTATAAATATCGTAACAGCCTTTGCAGGGGGCGAACCGGCGGCTGAGGAGAAAAAGGGGTTAAGAAAACTTATTTCGTGGTAAAAAGGGGCGAAAGTGATGAAATACAGCAAGCGTGAAATAAAGGTCGTTATCGGTGCGTCATACGGCGATGAGGGCAAGGGGCTTATGACGGACTATTTTTGCAGTCAAGCCCATAGATCGGGTAAAGCCTGCCTGACGGTACTCCATAACGGCGGTGCTCAGAGAGGTCATACCGTTTCTGCAAAGGACGGTATCCGTCATGTATTTCATCATCTTTCCTCGGGAACATTTTCTTTTTCCGATACATATTTTGCGGACACTTTTATTATAAATCCTATGGTTTTTGCAGGCGAACACTCCGAGCTTTTTCCCGATACGAAAATTTACTGTTCCCCAAAGTGCAGATGGTCAACGCCGTTTGATATGATGATAAATCAAATCGTCGAGGACAGCAGAGGAGAAAACCGTCACGGAAGCTGCGGTTTTGGTATCTGGGAAACTATGGTGAGATATGACAGCGGCAATACGGTTTCTTTTCCCGAATTTATGGCAATGAGCAAATCGAAAAAAACGGAATATCTGAAAAATATCCGTGATAATTATCTGCCAAGGAGACTGAGTGTGCTGGGAATTTCCGAGCTTTCCGACGAGTGGAAGGAAACTGTAAATAAAGACACGCTCATAGATAATTTTATTTCCGACTGCGAATATTTTTATGAAAATACCGTAATTGCAGACGAAGAAATCCTTGAAAATTATCCTTACATTGTGTTTGAGGGGGCACAGGGACTGCTTCTCAGTCAGGATTTTGGGGAAAACGAAAAGCATACCACACCAAGCTATACGGGAGCGGAAAATCCCGTCAGAATGATAGGTATGCTTTCGGGGAAAAATGAGGTCGAGGTCTGCTATGTTACAAGGACATATCTTACCCGTCACGGTGCGGGACCCTTTGAGGGGGAATGTCCCAAGAATGAGATAAATCCCCATATGACGGATATGACCAATGTTCCCAACGGCTATCAGGGAACGCTGAGATACGGCAGGCTTGATGTGAAAAAGCTTCGTGACAGGATATTTGCCGATTTTGCTAAATTTGATTCGGTGCCAAATGCGGAAATGTCACTGGCAGTCACTCATCTTAATGAAACGAACGGGAAAATTGTAACTCCGAGCGGAAATGCAATGCCTGAAAGCATTGGGGTGAACAGGCTGTATTGTTCTTATGATGAGTATGGTGAGAAATTAGTGAATCGTTAGTTGTAAAATTGTTTGAAAAAATGAGTGGGCATCTTGATTTTATTGGCTTATCCCCATATAATGATTTCCACATTTTTGATTTGATCATTAATAGAGAAAATAGATGAGATTTTACTTTTGCACGATTTATGAAAAACCTCACGCCTTATGATTATTCGCAAATATCAATTCATACAAAATCACACGGCAGAAAACTCTACCGTGTGATTTTATTATTCCTCAATTACCATAACCATAGGCGGCGTACAGTTTTCGGAATAGAAATCGCCCTTTTCCATTGCTTCTTTGATGACCGCCATGGGAAAAGCATAGCATGTGTACTTTCGGAATTCCGCCACACGACCCTCAAGGTGCTTCGGCACATCAAATTTTAGTTCGGGCATTATCTCACGAAGAAGAGGTTCGAACATATCTGCAAATTCGTAGATTTTCTTGATACGAAGCTTGTCCAGTTCATCATATTTCTGCTTTGAAACAACGGGGATATCAAGCTTTGGCTTATCATCTTCTATGCGGAGTACCCGACATTCAACAAGGTGCGGAATACGACTCAGATACATAGGGTCAATGCCCGTGTAATTGAAGGGTATGCCCTTGTAAATGACATACAGCATTTTCATAAATATTTCATCGTCCAACATTTTTTCGCCGTGCTGATATTTGTTAAGGTCGGGCTGGGCGTCATAGATATGCAGGTCAACGGACTTGGAACCGAAAAAGTTTTCCTCGTATGAGCGTCTTTCTCCGCCATAACAATATTTTGAAAATCTGTAATTTTCAAAATCAAAGTCAAGAGGATATTGGTTTCCGAATGCTATCCATTTTCCGCCGTCGGGACGGAGAGGAAATTCCTCCTTTGACGGTACTATGTGCTGTACCGTCTGATAAATTCCGGTTGAGAACAGATGCAGAACGAAGAAGTATTCCAGCTTGCGTTGTTCGCTTTCCGTAAGACATAGATCCTTCGTCATCTCCTTGATATCCGCAATAAATCCACTCATCAGATTCCATATTACATTATAATGTTTTTTTGAAAATTCGATCTGAATATCAAGACTTTTTAAAGTCTGTTCGGGGGTTATAATCATAAAATCCGTAAAGACCTTATCTCCCTTTTTCTGCATAAGCTCGGAGCTTACAAGATCATTGACCGCACTTTCGATATATGCCGTAGGGATACCAAGAGCAAGTGCGATCTCAACGCATGTAACAGGCTTTTCATAAGCGGCGATAAGGATATTCTGCTTCATCATATCTCCGTCAGCCAGCGAAAAAGGCTCACCGTTCAGTCCCATACAGCCGTTGCATGAGATTTCAAGACGCTCGGGCTGATAGCTTTGTTTTTCGTAACGTTCCATAGAATCAAATCCTTTCCGTATCTGCTCTCTGCCTGCGGACAGCCTTGACAGCACCGTACCTTTGGGAATATCCAGCTTATCGGCAATGCTCTGCACTTTTTCTCCGTTAAGATAGTGTCGGACGATGACCTCACGATACTTTCCCGAAAGATATGCCACCTCACGGCGTATTTCTTCGGCACTCGGCACGTCAGCATTTTCTTCTTCACAAGGAAACATATCCTCGGAAACAAGGTTGATGCTTACCGTCGGGAGCTTGTATTTTCTCCTGAGCATATCGTAATACTTGTGGTTTAGTACCGCTGACAGCCACTTTTTCATATCCTTGATCTCCTTGGGATATTTCAAAGCGGCAAGCAGCGTTTCGCTTGTTAAGTCCTCTGCATCTTCAAAGTTTCCGCATTTTTTCAGTGCGGCAGAAAACAGATAATTCATTATGTTTTCAATGTCGTTTATGTGCATAATACACCTCTTTTGAAAGCTTTCAAAAATGAACGTCGTTCATTTATAAGTCGCAGATTTTGAATTTGATTCGGTGATTATATGATAATATTTTTTGCGGGATTTGTCAATGAAAAGCATCTTTGAGAAAATTAAGAATAGTTTAAGGATATTGTATGCCATTTGTTTGTTCTCCGCTTGATTATATTTATAATTATGAGTATAATGGAATTGATCGGGCAGATAAGCTGCCCGCCAAAAAAATGAAAGAGCATCCGTTTTTATAAATATTTTTTTTGGAGTACGGCTATGAAAACAAACATATTTTTGATATATAGGTATTGGAAAGCCAACAAAATACAATTTGCCAAGATGATAGCTTCGATAGTCATTCTTGTGGTTCTGATCATAGTTTCAATTTTGACAGAACGTACAGAAAGCCGCCGTGCATTTGAAAATATGCTGTATGGAAAAGGAAGTGCAAGCTATAACTTTACCGATCTGACGGACGAAATATTCAGCGAAATGCAGTCAGATGAGCTTGTCGAAATGATCGGACGCACTGCTGTTTGCGGAAAGCTGGGCAATGAGTATCAGCAATATACTTATGGTGCATATATGGACAGTTATGCAGAGGAACTTGAATATCTAAGACTTGCCGCAGGCAGATTTCCCGCTGCTTCGGGAGAGGTGACTTTATATGATTATATCCTTGAGGATATGTTCCTCACAACAGAACCCACCTCATATATCGGAGAGAAAATAACGCTGTCACAATTTGATTTCGGGACAGGCAATGCCACAGGCGAGTTTGTGGGCAAGCTTACTTTGAAAATTGTTGGCGTTATCTGTACAGATGAATTAAGAGAGCAAAAGGAATACAGCCCAGGCTGGATAGGACATACGGATTTTTCGGTAAAGTCTATGCCTGTGATTTATCTGTTTTCGGGTGATTGCAATATTACAGACGAAACAAGCACTTATACATTGGTAAGGCTTTATAACGATGATATTCTGACGGAAGAGCAAAATAATATATCCTATAACTTCCTTATAAAATATAATGAAAAATATCGAATAGTACCGACGGGCAGAGAGGGAATAAAATCGGCAGCAGAATGGGTAGCAAATTTTGCTGTCGGAAGTGAGGACGTTAACACGCAGATATATCAGTCCGATACGATGACAGTGATAAATTATTTCAGCGTTATTGCTATCGTTGTGTCGGCAATTTCGCTGTTTGGTATTCTGTTTTCGGTAATGCCCGAACGCATGAGATCTCTTGATCTGATTCGAAAAATAGGTTGTTCAAAATGCAGAACAGCCGTAATAATTCTTATGGAATGGCTTTTCCTTTTGATATGCGGAATAGCTATCGGACATATAGCGGGAATTGCATTGTATGAGCTTGTATTGTGGGTGCAGGATCGCTTTATGGGGCTTTCTCCGCTTCGTGGATATACCGCTGAATGGGCGGTGCTCCAAGTGACAAATAACCCGTTTGTATCTGCTGTTATGTGTTCTGTATGTATGTTTGCACTTGGATATGCGGTTTATTTTATCCGATTTTTGGGCAGGAGAAAGGACAAATGCAAAAGCGGCAAGGTTCGCTCTTTGAGCCGCATTATGCTGAAGCTGTCGGGAAATACGTTTGCAGGCATTATGCAGGTGTTATCACTTGCATTGGTACTGTTTGCCGCAATTATGTGCTATTCTTATTATACAATTGACGGAAAAGGCAGCGGATATTTTACCGACAGCGAGCTTAACGGTGATGCGTATTATAACTATGCAAATGTAAATATGCGGGATTCCGAAACGGATATTTGTATCTATGCTGCCGGCGGTGGAGGTCTATTCGGTTTGTCGGTAGTTGAGGATTACGGTCTGCCGTACGATACGGTCAATGAAATCTCTCAGATAGAGGGTATTCAGAGTATACAAAGTTATGTTGTGAATACTGCTTTTAATCTGTTCTATCCAAAAGAATCAAAGGAAGTCCCCGTGAAAATTTCACAATTTTATGCGGAGCTTTTAAAGGATGCAGATGAGATTTTGTATCCCGATGAACGTAATTATTACAACATACCCGCTGTATTCGGAAATCAAACAGCTATGGACAAATTATCCGATTATGTAACAGACGGTGAAATAGGTACTTATAAAAACGGCTTGACAATGGTATTTTATGAGCGTGACGGAATTTCGCTTTATCCGTATAATATCGGCGATATGTTGAATTCCATAGCACTTGACGGCAGCCTTGCTCATCAGGGACACGATATGGAGTTTATTATTGAAGCTATTGCTGTGATTCCCGAAACTGCAAGGGAAAACGCTCCTATAACATATTCGGCGTTTGATTTCGGCAATGGACTTACATTTGCCGCACCGCAGGAAACAGCAGTTTTACTTAATACATATAAGGAAAAATATGACCGTGTATATATTTCAATTGACGAGAACACCGACATAAATAGGGTAACACCGCAGATACAAAAGCTGCTTGATTCTTCTATGAAGGTGAAGCTTCAAACAATTAACGAGTGCGATGAAGCATACAGAAGCAGTTATATCGCAAGATTTGCGAGTGTGATAGTTTTGTTTGTAATATTGGTTCTTATGGCAGTTATAGGGTATCACAGTATGATCTCTATGAGATTGCAGATAAGCAAGCAGAAAATAGCTGTACTGCGTGCAATAGGCTTATCCGAAAGAAAATGGAATAAAACGTTTTTACTGCAAAACATTTTTAATACGCTTGTTTCGTGTATGATTGGAACAGTGTTAGTTTATTTATTTCGATTTGTGATAAACTCAAAATACGATCAGGCACTTGAGATCATAGGTTATCCCGAAAGCGACCTGTTCGGTGCATCGGCGGAGGTTTACAAACAGGTAAATGATCTTAACAGTATTTATCTGTTTGAATATGAAATACATAATGCTCCTGTTATTCTGCCGCTGATAATAGTAAGTTTGGCACTTGTTGTATTGTCTGCCGTTATATCCTGTGTTTTGCTTCACGGCAATAATAACGAAAGTATTATTTCGCAGCTTAGTCAACGCACAAAGGAGTGATTTAATGATATATGTCAAAGATTTGGTTAAAACATATGGGAACGGAGAAAATGCTGTTTATGCACTGCGAAGCTGCAATATTTCTTTTAGTGAAGAGCAATTCACAGCCATAGTCGGAACATCGGGAAGCGGTAAGTCGACCCTGCTTCATTTGCTCGGAGGATTGGACACACCGACCGGCGGTGAGGTGTTTTACGATGAAATATCTATCCTAAAGCTGGACGATTTTAATCTATCGGCATTCCGCAGGCAGAACATCGGATTTGTGTTTCAGTTTTTCGAATTAGTGCCTGAGCTTACTGCAAAGGAAAATATACTGCTGCCGTTAATGCTTGATAATGAAAAAGAGGATAAGGCGTATTTCAGACAGCTTGCCGAAACACTGGGCATATCCGAAAGGCTTTCTCATTATCCCTCACAGCTTTCAGGCGGACAACAGCAGCGTGTGGCAATTGCAAGGGCACTCATAAACAAGCCAAAGGTTCTTCTTTGCGATGAGCCTACAGGCAATCTTGATGAAAAGTCAAGCAAGGAAGTATTAAGCTTGCTGAAAAGTCTGCAAACTAAATACAGACAAACAATAATTATGGTGACTCACGATATGAATATAGCACATTGTGCAGATAGTATCGTGCGTATTGAGGACGGCAATATATTACTTTAGTTTTTGAACAAACAGGGGGTGCCAATACATTGACAGTCAACTCTTGTCATTCCGTCCATATGCCCCCACAACTGATTTATTACTTTATCTGCTCCAGAATACTCGGATCCTTTATCTTGCTGTCCTCGGCAAGAAACAGTATCTTTGTGATTATCTCCGCAGTCTTGGGGTCATCATCGGCAAAGGGCAGGAACAGCTTTCCTCTGTGCTGGCTGTGAACGGGCAGAATGTTTATCATAGCACCGCCCTGCTTGTGGATAACGCCGCTGCCGAGATGAAGAGTGTATTCGCCGTATTTTCCGCTGATGTGTGCATGGCTGCCTTTAAGCGTAACGTTTGTGAGCTTGAAAAGAGGCAGGGTAAACCCAATAAGTGCCGCACGCATCTCCACAGTAGAATGGCTTGTTTCGGGGTCAACTCCGCCTGCGTGAGCAACGCTTACCGCAAGGTCAACATCACGCATTACTTCGGAGAAGATAATATCGGGAATGTCCTTTATTACAAGCGGCTTACCCGTTTTTCTGTCGGTAAATTCCACCCATTCAAGGGTAGGAGCTTCAATGTCTGCGGGAGAGAACCAGTCAGCCATTGCATAAATTCTCGCAACGATATTTTCCTTGTAATATACCTTTTGCAGACCGTCCTCAACATCAGCCACCCAACGGCGTGATTTAAGGCAGGCTGATGTCTTTCCGGGCTGTATCTGATTGCCCGAATAGCGAAGAGAATGGGTCATTTCCGCTTCCTCGGCAGTCTTTACATAAAGCTCTCTGAACACCTGCTTAAAGGGCTGAACGAGATGATTTTCAAAAAGAAATTTCTGATAATCAGCCCAGTGTCCGTCCGAATAAAGTGCAAACGGGTGAGCTGCAATAACCTTGTCATTATCGGAGAGTTCGGTTACATTTCCCGAATAATCGGTTAGTTTATTGCCATTAAGAAAACCAAGCTTTTCTCCGCATACAAACACAAGGTCTTTGATAACGGGCAGAACAACGGGATTGCTTCTGAGAATACTCAGCTCTGCAACGGTAAATTCGGTGCTTTCCTCCATAGCCTGTTCGAACATTGCTTTTGTGCGGCGATACTGCTCGGTAAGCTTTTTCTTTGTGTCTGTAAGACGGATAATATACTCGTTCTTTTTCAGCTTTGCGGGAATTGATTTAAGAGTCTTGCCGTCCTTTGTGCAGATGATCTCTGTCTTGCCGCAAGCATCAACGGAAAGTCTGAATATTGTTCCCTCAATTTCTTTATCATCGAAAAGCTCACGGTTGTCATCTATGAGTTTGGTTTCCATACGGAGTGTCAGACGGGTAATATCGGCATATCCCGCATTTATAGAAAGATTTTGCATAGCCGTTTCTACAGCCTTTTTCTCGCTTGCACTTCGCTGTGAACCGAATTTTTTGCTTTCCTTCAAAAACTGCTGTAAATACAGATAACGTGTGCAGATATCGTCCTCGTCCTTTATGGGAATGAGTGCATACGCCATAAGCAGGTCTTTGTTTCGCTTGTCTGCAATGGTTTTTACAGTTTCATCTGTATTCATTTTGCCGAGAACAGCGTCCGCATATTTTCTTGCTCTCGAATGCTTTGCACCGTCGGAAATGTATTTTGCCGCATCGTATACCATATCAAACCGCTTTTTACCGAGAGTTTCATATGCAGACCTGAACCATGATATGTCGAATGCACCTGAGTTCAGTTCCTCGGCTGTAAGTGGGGTGTATTTTGCGATTATTGCCCTTCTGCGGTCGTCAAAATACTCGTTCATATGAGCGATAAAGTAATAGCAGGCGGACTTAAAGCCTTCCCAGCCTAAGTATTTTTCTGCAATATCAAGCCATTCGGGTGAATACATTGCAGCTTCGATTATTCGCTTTTCGGTAATGTCCGTGCCCTCCACCGCTTTTCTCAATGTATCGGCATTATCCTCGGGCAGAGGTACACAAACTGCAAGAAGATGTGACAGGCTCTCTTTCTTTGTCTTTTTTGTGTAATACGAGCTGCGGTCAAGTGTTTCACTGCCTAAAGCGGAAAGTATGGCAGCAAGCTTTTCGGCTCCGTAGATGCGGTTGAGATTTCCAATATCAGCTGTGTATTTTGTTTCTGTATCTCCTCGTTTCAGCTCAGTTCCCACGACCTCTTCAATAAGCGTATCGTATATTTTCTCGGTAAACTCGATAAGCTTCTTATCGGTATCGGTGTATTCCTTGGGATCAGTCTTGCCGATAAAGCTTTTCAGAACATTCGCCGCTAAAGCCGATCTTCTCGATTTTGTGCATACGGGAGCGTTATATTCCCTTATTCCTGCATAGATAAGCGAAACATAGTCAAGAGCATTTCCAAGGAAGGATTCTTCGGTGTAATAGTACTTATACTTTTTCTCAAAGAACATTTTATACATAAAGTCAACAGAAATGACCCCGTTAAACGCCGCTTTGATATAATTGCCCGTATCAAGGGTAACGCTTGCAAAATGTCCCGTGAAATAGAATTTTCTGCCGTAAGCATTTGAAGTTACAGACTGAGGCTTCTCCGCAAGACGGTATTTTACCGCAAATATATCGGCAAAATTTTCATCTCCAGCTCTCCTCAGAGGGTCAAGCAAAGCCTGTGCCTGATAACAGTGAAGCAGCGAATTTTTGCCTTCTATCCCTCTTATATCCTTTGCATTTATAACAAAGCTGTCAAGGTTGGTGCAAAGCTTATAGGCGAAATATGCGGCTATGTCGGAAAGTGCCTTTTCGTCCCCGTGCTTTTTCAGAAGATGATCGCACACTTCAAGCATAATTATCCTGTATGGATATTCTCCTCCTGCCGCAAGAGGTTCGCCTATTATTTTTGACAGCTGATTTATACATTCCCTTGAATACTCGTCATGGTCACCTTCGGAAAGAAGAGATATATACATTCGGTACAGCATAACGGGAGATTTTATTTCCCTTTGATAAAAATCCTCCCACATATCTCTGAACGGTATATCGGAATATTTTTCCCCCTTGTAATTTGTTCTGAAAACCCTGTATCCTCCCATTGTCACTGCTTCGCCGTTATAGGGATCGGCAAATTCGTCCGTTTCGTGTTGGGATATAAGAGAAACAAGCTTTTCTGTCACGCCTTCATGATCGCTGTCCTTGTAAAAATACTCGTCAAAGGTCTTTTGACATTCCTGTAAAAATTTCTTTGAAACTTCGGGAGTGTATGATGCGTCGGGATCGTAAATAGGCAGCTTTTCGGCTGCTGCCATAGATGATGGGTTTATCCTTTCGATGAGTATCTTTTCCTTGGTAGTTGTCATTTCGGTCACAGCCGCAAGGGAACGAGCTTTCTCAAAAAGGATTCTGCGATCTTCGTTCTCGGAAAGGCAAATAAGCATATCCAGACCTGCTGTACGCTTTTCTTCCTTTTTGTCGGAAATGAGCCTGCTGACAGTGTCGAAAAGCTTATTGTCCTCCTGCTTCATAAGCAAGTGAATACAGTTTGAACGCATATCCGCATTTTTGTATCTGAGCATTTCTTCAAGCTGAGCATAGTTTTCATCTGAAAGTTCTGCCTTTTTTATAAGCTTGAATGCCGACCTTCGGGTATATTCCTCCTTGTCGCACACCTCTGCTGTAAGTATACGCCGTTGAATGTCGGTTTGGGGCTGAGCAAGAAGGAGTTCAAGCATAGTACCTCTGCCGCCGTCTATCTGCGGTATAAGAGCTGCTGTTTCATCTATCTTATCATTATCACGAAGAGCACTGGCAATATACGCAAGCCTTACAACAATGTCGGAGCGTTCAAGCTTTTCGCTGTTCCATGGGAAAATGCAGGGAGAAAAATCAATGCTTTTCTTTGACATATTCCTGTAAATTTCCATCAGAACAGAGTAGATCTCTTCCGCTTCTTCGGCACTTTCAAAATACTTTTCAAGCCTTGCGTATTTTCTTACAGAGCCGTCAAAGCGTTCATAACCGGCACCCATGGGAGTATCGTTAATAAGCATTGTGTGAACCTCTGCAATGCACAGCGGCATAAAGCTTTTCATATACACTGCAAGCACCTTCGGGTCATTCTTATGCTCTATGATAACGTCCCTTGCAATACTGCCGGAAAGCTTTGCATTGTCAAGCTGACCTGCCATATATCCCGCAACAAGCAGCTGATGCTCTGTCCCGGTGACGGAATATTCACGCATTTTGTCAAGCATTTTATTTACATCATAAAAGCCTATTGACCACAGACCTATGTATATTTTCATACTGTCCTCGGAGGCAAGATGCTCCTCACGAAGCTTTTCATCACGCAGACATTCGGCTATCAGCTCTATTGATTTGTCGCTTATGCGATCAAGCTTAGCGGTTTCTTCCTCAATTAAGCCAAGCCAGACCCCAACAGCACGCTTTACGGAGGAAAAACGGATAAGGTTATTTTCAAGGATAACATCAAGAAGCGTGAAAAAGGCTTCCTTTGTGCCTGTGTCCATTTTCTCGCATATTGCCTGACGCAGACCCTCCTGCAAACGAGCAGCAAGAAGCAGCCTGCCAAGCTTTTCGTGCAGGTCTGTATTATGACATTTCATTACTGCGGAAAATATCATATGACTCGGCTGTATTTCGCTTTCGCACATAATTATATCCGAAGCAAGCCTTATCATACGATCATTGCCCATATCAATTTCCGCAGCTATTACCTCGTCCATTCCGCAGAAATTGTAGTATGCATATTCCTTGTGATAAAGCTGTTCATCTGTGAGATTTTTCCCTTCCATAATATCGCAAATGTCTGCGTCTATATGATCCCGCTCGTAAAGATCATACACAACACCCATAATATTTCTGCAAAGTATGTCGGGGTCACTCGTTCTGAGAGAACGCCTGTATATTGATTCGGAATACGCCCGGTCCTGCATATGGTCGGCTATAAAGTAAAAGTCTTGTTCTCTGCGGGGATAAATAACACCGTTAAACAGACTGCGGCATTTTGCCTTGAAAAAATCGGAAGGCATTTTGTATCTGCCGTCCTTCATACCCTTTACAAATTCACTGTAAAGTGCAGAACTCGGTTCTTTTTCCAAAGGCTTTTTAGAATCTATAAAAAATTCTCTCACATCATCGGGAAGCTTTTCTTCCGCAGAATTTCGTTCCTGACGCCATTTTTCAAGGTATTTCCTGCCGATTTTTCTTGCTTCATTCTCATTTATTCCTGCCATATTACCACAGCCTTCCCGTAAGCATTGTAAGTCTGATAAATGTAACGCTGTCATTTTCCGAAAGCGAAATGCTGTCGGATAGTGAGCCAAGCTCATTTTCTCCGATAAATATGCGGTATAGTCCGTCCTCATAGCTTTGGATAGCATTTTCAAGGGCAGCTTTTTCATCTGCACATTTTCCGCCGTAATTTATGCCGAAGGCTATTTTGCCTATCTCGCTCATTTCGTTTATCTCGTCAGACGAGATAGGGGCTGCGTCCTCGCCCTTTTTTACACGCTCGTTATACTCCGAAACGCTGGTGTGTACAGCTTCTTTGATAAGCTCACCGACTGTTGACGGAGTATTTTCAAGGACAAACGGAACTTCTGCTATCTTATTTCGCTTTTTGCCAAGCTGTTTTATGTTTACTTTAATGGTCATAATGATATACCAACCCCGAAATAAAGCACAGGAGCCATAATTATCATTCCAATGCCCATTCCGAGAATGTTCCACTGCGGCTTGCTCTGACCAAAATATGTACCATCACCCATATCAATATAAAGGCTGTCGAAATCATTAGGATGATAAACAATATTTACGGTGTTTCCCGCCTTGAGCATTTCGGGATAATCACTCGGCGTAAAACCGTTTTTATTGCAGTAAAAAAGAATTGCCTTCTCCTCAAATCCCCATGTGACCATAAATCTTACCACAGGTGTGAGAAGTCCTTCGGGTGTAGTAATTACCTCTTTAATGGTCGCTTCTTTCTTTACGCCGTTTTTGATTATCCAATTTTTCAGCTTATCGCTGCCGGGCATTCCGTTTATAGCGAAAAATGCTGCGGTTATCACTATGCCGATAACTGCCATTCCTATTGATAAAATTAAAATGTAATCCATAATTTTTTCCTCCTAAATAATTTCTATATTCCGATTTTACATTAATTTTTGCACACTGTCAACACATTTGTGAAGTATGGTCGTATATTGCCAAGTTTGGTGAATACTAATTTCTTATCATGAAGTTATTTGTCTATATTTTTTGAAATTAGTATTTTTATCGGCTGAACAGAATAACATTGCAGCATAAATATGCTCCCTCTTCGAAATAATGAACGTTTCCGCCGTATTTGGCAGCAATTGAATTTATAGTTTGAACACCAAAGCCATGATTCTTTTTGTTTGCTTTGCTTGTATCGGAAAGCCTGCCCGTTTCAAGCACAGGCTCGGAAATACTGTTTGATATTTTCAGATTCATTCTGTCCTTATCGCACCTTAAAGACAGCTCAATATATCGCTTTTCGGAATCGCATTTTTCTGCCGCTTCAATTGCATTGTCAAACAGATTTCCGATAAGGCTGCATATGTCCTCATCATCTATGGGAAAGGATAAGGTCGTGCAGTGGCATATTACCTTTATCCCCATCTCTCCCGCAAGAGATATTTTGGAATTGATTATTGCATTGGCAAAATCATTTTCAACATCAATTATCCTGCACATTTTTTCAAGCTTGTCAGCACAGCTGTTTGCATACTCAAATGCTTTTTCGTTCTTGTTTTCCGAGCAAAGTGCCGATATTACAGCGAAGCTTTGCTTCATATCGTGCCTTATGCGGCGTATTTCATGATATTGCTCTCTTACATTCTCCGCATACTTGATGCGATATTTTTCCTGTTCCTTCAAAAGCTGCAGTTCAGCCTTTTCCGCATTACTTTTGTTCATCGCATCGAAAATCATCATCGTAACAATATCCATTACTATGACCGCTGTTTCAGCTGTCATCAGATATATCTTTGAATCGTCTGAAAGCACCATATTGTTTACAGCAAGCTGTATCATTGCAATTATCACAAAGGATAGTATCAGCATTAAAACAGTCAGTATCCATTGTCCTGCACCCAGCCTTTTCTCACTTTTCCCGAACCATCCGATAAACAAAATAAACACACCAATATGAACAGACTGGACCATTATAAGATACAGCAGTTTGAATAAACTGTGTGACGAGAAAAGCTCTTCGGGAACAATATTCCACACAAGTGCAGCGGCATTTGTCGCCAATGCATTGATACATATGAGAATAAGCTCTGCCGTAACCGCTGAAAACAAACATCGTGACCATGTTTTCTTTGTTACAATAAGGGAATATACAAAATAGTATGCAATATAGATAAGTGCCCATATTCCCTCATATCCCACAAGTTCATAAAGAAAGATAGAAATAAACGATAGGATAAGCGAGCCTGCAATATATTTTTTTCTATGTCCCGATAGAAACGGTTCATATCCGGTCATTTTGCAGATATACCAGATAAGAGAGAATGACTCAAAAACTGTAATCAAATTTTCCGACAAAATCCAGACCATATCAGAAATTTCACTCCCGTCATTCATATTTTTCAAGATAATTATTGTACTTATCAATCAGAAGCTTTTTATATGCTCTGCTTATGGGAAGATTTTCACCATTATCCATATAAACAGATGAATTGGGATAATCTATCTTGCGTATGTGCTGCAAATTTATAATTATCCTGTTGTGTATCCGAGTAAAAATCATCTCGGATAAATCGCCCAGCACCGATTCGATTTTTCCTCTGACTGTAATAGTTTCCCTGCCGTCACACAGATAATCAATATAATTTGTGTGGCTTTTTATATAAATGATAGTATGCGGCTCAACATATTTTTTCTCATTGAACGGACATTCAATGCATATCGTACGATCGGCTGACATATGCAGTGCAAGCTTTTCAAGAACGTGCTCCAGACGATCTTCAAAAAGAGCATCATTATCCTTGGGGATAAAATAAAACGGATTAAAATCAAAGCTGTCGAACACAAGATGGCTTTCGGTGGTTATGAAGATGATATATGTTTTGTCATCGGTCCTGCCGATCTGTCCGGCTGCTTCAAACCCGTTGATATGGGGCATTACAATATCAAGAAAAACAACATCAAATGCCCTGTTCTTCTGGGATCTCAAAAATGAAGCTGCATTATTAAACAACTCAACCTCCGTTTCATATCCGAAAGAAGTCATTTTATCATATATCCGCTCGGAAAGCTCACTAAGCAAGATCTCATTATCATCACAGACTGCAATTCTTATCAATTCTATCACCCTCATTTAATCTGTACGGTGATTTGATTTTATCATAAAAAATGTGTCGAGTCAATGATGCTGTTAAGTTTGGTTTGATATTGTTAAGTTTAGCGTAACAAATTATAAAAAATATATTGACAACCTTTTTAATCTATGATATGCTAGTGAACAAGCAGTTTAATAAAAAGTGATATTTATCAAAAATATCATTAATGGGGGATAAGAATAATATGAAAGCAAGAAAAGTTATTGTTTTAGGAATTATTGCAGCATTTTTTATGATAATATCCACAGGCTGCTCAAAGAGCTACACTTGTGCGGATATTGAGGGAACATGGACAAACCACGTTCTTGAATTTGACCAGGAATGGACCTTTAATGCAGATGGCACATATACCGAAAAATCCGTAATGGACGGCGAATATCTTTCATATGAAGGTGAAGACAGCGGTAAATTTCACTTTGAAGGTGACACGATAATCATTGAAAGCGACAATGGGATATGGGGCAACAACAGTACCTTCAAGGTCGAAATTATTGATAAATACACTATGACTTGGGAAACCGAGGCAGGAAAGATAAGAGAGTTCAAAAAGAAGTAAGCCGACTCTGCCGTAAAAATAGGATAATATACAAAAGCCAATAGATTTCAGGGACAAGAAAATCTATTGGCTTTTGAGTATTTTCTTAGAACACCAAAACTTAATTCGCAGCCATTGTTTCACCCGGTATATATTCGGAATTGGAATGCTCGCAAAGGCGGAGAAATCCTGCCATTCGAAGTGCTTTGCCCGGCAGCTTGCTGAAAAACTCTCTGTAATCGGAAAGTGTTTCATTTTCCGACATCTGGAATCGCATAAGAGGTAAACAGATTTGTTGCTTTGCATGCCGGCTTTATGCACGAATCGGGGTTCGGCGGCATATTCGGCAGGCGATAAATAAACTCTCGGTATTGCTTTGTGACCGCTGTTCCGTTTATATCCTGTATGAGCTTTCGGTGTCCTATCATACTATTTTTTCTCCTTTCTGCTTGATATTTGAATTTTGTACGGTTATACTTGAATTAACAGCAATTCTGACAAATAAATGGATCAACGTGTCTGCACTATGTTGAGCAGACATTAAGTATATTAAGAGGACTAATAAGTTGGTGGTATGATGTTATACTAAACACCATTTAAATCACGGAGAAGAAATCGGCGTAAAAAGCTTGCGTTTATGGTTTTTTACGCCGAGAGATTCCCGTGATTAATGGGTGTTTAGTATTAGAAGTAGCAGCCGCAATAATTCGTAAAGGTGAAAAATTTCTTATCTGTCAGCGTCCGAAAGATAAGAGTCAGGGACTTTTATGGGAGTTTCCCGGAGGAAAGATCGAACCGGGAGAAACAGGCGAACAGGCGATTATCCGTGAATGCCGTGAGGAACTTGGAGTGACGCTGCAAGTTGACAGCTTCTTTACGGACGTTACTCACGAATATCCCGACAGGACTGTACATTTATCGGTGTATAACTGTTCTCTGACGGACTGTGAACCTGTCAGACTTGAGCATAACGATATGCGTTGGATAACGGTGGCACAGTGCGGTGAATTTGAATTTTGTCCTGCCGATGTTGAGATAATTTGCAGATTGACCGATGGAATGCAATACTAATACCGGACACCCATTAATCACGGGAATCTCTAGGCACAAAACCACATAGACGCAAAACTCTTTTCAACAGTTTACGCTTTTTGCACCGATTTCTTCTCCGTGATTTAAATGGTGTTTGGTATAAGGTGGAGTTTTTTGAATTATCATATCTGTTTGCGATATTCTGTAGGAGTTTTTCCCGTTCTGCTTTTAAATTGACGCATAAAATTATATTCAGTCGAATAGCCGCATTTTAAGGCAATTTCCGAAACGGTCAGCTCGGTTGATGAAAGCAGCCTTTTTGCCCGCTCCACTCTGCCGCTTATCACATCGTTTATTACGCTTACCCCGAACATTTTCTTGTATAAATGCTGAAAGCCCGAACGGCTCATATTTACGGCTGCCGCCATATCGTCAATGCTCATTGCCCGTTCGGGGTCGGTGTGGATAATGGTTCTCATCTGTGTCATACGATGATTTTTCTCTATGAACATTTTTGATGAAATATGTGCTCCCGAACGTATCATTCTGCTGACGGACAACAGCAGTATCTCGGTGTAATGCTCCTCAAGCTCAAGATGACAAGGCTCTGCACTGTAATGTTCATAGGCAAGTATATGCACGATATGTGAAACAGCTTCGGCATCTCCGAGGTATACAGGTTCATTTATGGGAATACCCAACTCGCAAAAGTGGCTGACATCATTTTCGTCCGCACTGAAATATATCCAATCATCGGTATATGTATCTCCCAATGCCCTGTATCGGCAGGGCGTATTGGGAGATATTATCACAAAGGAATTTTCCTTGACTGAAATGCTTTTTCCGTCCAGCTCAAACAATGCGGGCGTCTTGATTATAAGCATAAGCCAGCTGCCGGGACCGTTCGGTCTGTCCATTACAAAATCCGAATCATGGCTGTAATTATATCCTATGGTGCCAAGCTTCATTCACATCACTCCGATATTATGGTTGTTGCAATAATTATACCACAGCCCCTGCCGCATTTCAACTATTTCATAAACACAAATTCGGAAAGTTCAAAAAGGCTTCTGCCCTTGAAAAATTCAGCTGTCCAGCCGCTGTAATCGGTGGATATTTTGAAATAAACAGCGTGCCTGCCCGTAACGGCTTTTACAACGGTTTTTACCGTGCCGCCGTCCTGTCCGATGTCACAAACGCCTATTTCCTCATCGTCCGCAAAAATGTGCATGTGACAGTCGCAGCCCATGCCCTTTACCTTTGCGGCAAATTCCATAGTTTTGCTTGAATGATCCTCGCCGAAATCGAAATATTTATAGCCGATAACATCGCCGTCCTGAATGTTTATTACCGCTCTGTCAAACACATTTCGCTCGGTTATGAACGCTTTTCCTTTCAGCACGCAGGCAATATCGGCGGGAGTAATTTCATAAGGATCAAGGCTGTCCTCAAAGCCTAAAGAGGTCATTTCAACGGTGGGGATAGTGCCGTCGGGGAGTATCTCGATTTTTTCAACGCAGCCCCGCCTTGACATAATTGTGCCGTTTGTCATGCGATGATAGAAAATATACCACTGACCGTTTATGCAGGCAACAGAACCGTGATTGTTTCCGCCGGGGTAATCAACGCCGTTGTCAACGATATATCCCCGATAGGTGTAAGGCCCCGTGGGACTGTCCGAAGTGGCATAGGCAAGGCGGCTGCCCTGTTTCGGGGAATATATCATATAATAAGTGCCGTTGATTTTTCGGGGCGAACAGGCTTCATAGAAAAGCGATTCCTTTTCGGAAAATCCGCCTTCTTCTGTTTCGGTGCATGGGATAAAATGTTCAATGCAGCTGCCGTCAATTATCTCATACATATTTTCACTGTTTACTTCGGCAAGGAAAGAACGCTCAAATCCGCAGTAGATATATGTCCTGCCGTCGTCGTCCACAAGAACGCCCGGGTCAATGAACCAGCCGTTGCAGCAGACCTCATCGGGAATGGTGTATTTATACTGTGAAACAAGCTTGAATGGTCCCTCGGGCTTGTCGCTGACGGCAACACAGCCCTTTGCATTTACGATATATGCATAAAGATAATATTTCCCGTCAACACCCTGCACAACATCGGGAGCGAAAAGGAAAGTGTTGTCGCCGTTCCAGTCAATGTCGGAGGGGTGATCTCTGTCTGCTTTCGTGTGGAAAATATCACCGTGGCAGACCCATTTGGTAAGGTCGTTTACGGGGGCACTCCAGCATTTTAAAACAAAATCGCAGAAGCTGTCCGATCCCGACCTGTCGTGAGAACCGTAAACATATACTCTGTCGCCGAAAACTCTCGGTTCGCCGTCGGGGATATACTCATAATTGGGAAGATATGGATTCATAATATTTACCGCCTTTCTATATACTAATTCCCGATTATAAAGTGGAAAAAATCAAGCAAAAGCTTGCGTATATGGGTTTTGTGCAGATTTTGAAATCTTCGATTTTTTGCACTTTAATGAGGGATTAGTATTTTGCCCGAAAAGACCGCCCATAAGGCAGCCTTTTCGTCATATATATTTGGGAGGAAGGATTTATTCCGATTTAGCGGAGATCTGAGCATTTGCATCGTTAATGCCCTTGTCAATTACGTCATATGCCGATTCACGGACGGAATACCAGTCATTGCCCTGAAGCGGCTGATTTATCGAGTCGCTTACCAGCTTGGAATATTCATCGGGCAGACCGCCGTAAATATCTCTAACGGGATTTTCAGTGGTCAGACGCTTTACTTCGTCCTTCATTTCAAGCATTTCATCGGACCAGCCGTAATCGGACTTGTGCTTGTCTTTGCTTATCTGTATGGAATTTTCATCGTAATAGGAAGCAATGATGCACTCCATAAATCTTGCAACGCCCTCGGGATTTCCCGCACCCATACACAGGTTGTAGCAGTCTATCTCGGCATTGTAATAATACTTGTCGGCGTTCTCGTCCCTTGGGATAGGAACGAAGAATACTTCTTCCTGTGTACCGAAGTTCTTTGTCCATATGTCGGGAGATTGTTCTATCTCGTAAAGACCGCCAATGTAGAACAGCTCCTTGCCCTCGCCCATTAACGGTATCTGAGTCTGCCAGTTATACAGCGACTTATCTATGACCAGACCGTTCTTGTTCAGGTCATACTGAAATTCCATAGCTCTTTCAAAAGCGGGGTCCTTCATATTGTTGATAAGCACTCCGTCGGAAATGGAAACTGCGGGAACGCCGCTTGCAAGATACAGCGGAGTGCAGTTGAACCAGCCGTCCAGACCAAGCCGTCCGTTTTCCTCATCAACGAAATCAAGGAGCATATCTCTGAATTTGCTCAGGGTCCATTCGCCGTTTTCGTAAAGCTCCTTGGGGTCATCAAAGCCGTTTTCTTCAATGGTTTTGCGGTTGTAATATACAACGTAGCCCTCTGTTGCCTGACAAGCCATCAGGTAATGCTGTCCGCCGATGGCAAACATTTCGTTTAAGTCCTTCACGCTCGACCAAAGGGGAGAGTCCCAATCAACATACGGGTCATAGGACTGTGTCATTCCCGAAATAACGCACTTGGGAACTGCTTCCGTAGCGGGGAAGAAATCTATCCCTTCGCCTCCCAGCACCTTAGTGGAAAGGTCTATGTACTGATTTTCCCAGGTGGTCAGTACGGTTTCGATATTTCCGCCGTATTTCTTCTCAAAAAGCTCAACGGACACAGGCTTTGTGTTTCCAAGACCTGTCGGGTGCCATGGGTCATAGAAGGAGAGCCACTTGATGGTCTTGTTTTCAAGCTCGCCCGTAAGGGTGTCGGCAAGGTCGTTTACCTGTTCCTCCTGCTCGGGAGCAAGGGTCTCGGTGTTTATCTCAACGGTAAATGCTGTTGTGGTTTCCTCTTCAAGAAGATAGCCGTGCTCTCCGTCGTCGGAACTGCTTCCGCAGGCGGTCATAGAAGCTGCTAAACAAATTGCGGTGCATATTGCTGCTGTTTTTCTGAATGACATAACTGACATATCCTTTCGTCATAATTTAGTTTCCGTTTTTAACGTCCATAAGACCTTTAAGTATTTCCGCATCCTTGAAGCTGCAATCAGTGCGGCTGTAAAATGCGTCTGTAACGTCCCACAGAACGGGGCACATATTCCTGTCATAAGCCGCTTCGCATACGCTTGTGAGATACTTTTTAATGGAGTCCTTATCCTTGTTTTTAACGGGACAGCCGTATTCACCGATTATAACGGGAATGCCCTTGTCAACAAAATGCTCCTTCATCATATCCATATTTTTTTCAAGCTCTGCCATATCCGCTTGTGTACCCCAATCCGTTCTGCATTTGCCCCAGGAAGCGTCCTTTTCGAGAATTGCAAAGGTGGAGGGAGTGTAGTAATGCACCGAAACGGCACAGCGATTTTGGGGGTCATCGGGCATTTTGTAAAGCTCGTCACAGGTAAGTGCAATATCCGTTCCGTAACCTGCTATCAGAAGATGACGCTTCTTGTTGTTTCCGCCCGACGCTCTGACAAGGTCAACAAATTTCTGATTTATTTCATTTAACAGGTCATATGCGGCATTCTTATCGCCCTCGCCGCTGTAACGGTTCCATAGGCTGTCCCAGCAGCCTTCCTCGTTCAGAGATTCAAACATAAGCTTGTCGCTGTAATCCTTAAATTCCTCGGTAAGCTGAGTCCAGATACGCTCGTATTTGTACATGCACTCGTCCTTGTCCTTGCCGGCAAATTTCTCCCACCAGCCGCCGTCCCAATGGATATTGAGGATAACGTACATTCCGCTGTTCAGTGCCCAGTCAACGACCTGCTTAACTCTTGCAAGATATTCGGGGTTTATGTCATAATTTCCCGTCATCATATTCGACCAAGCCACGGGGACACGCAGAACTCCGAAGCCCGAGTCCGCATAGCCCTTGATGATTTCCTCGGTGATAACGGGGCTGCCCCAGCCTGTTTCGTAGTTTGTCACGCTTGAAGCATTTATCCAGCTTCCGCAGCTTTCAAAGGTGTTGCCGAGATTTATGCCAAGACCCATATCCTTGACTATCTCCATAGTTGACATATCACGCATTTCTCCCTTTGGTTCACCGCAGCCTGTAAGCAGTGTGCACAGTAAAGAAAAAGAAAGTGCCATTGCAATAAATTTAGATAATCCTTTGATGATTTGCATTATCATCACTCCTCCTTTTTTATTATTATAACGTTGTATTCCTATTTACACAATATCATATGCAGTCGGATTTACTGACCTTTTGTGCATTTCGGGATATTTTTTATTTGATGGATTTTCAGTTGCAATGCAGGCTGATTTGTGGTAAACTGATGTAAGAGGTGACAAATATGACCAAAGCTATATATCCCGTTATCGGGAAACAGGCAGAACTGCCGTTTTATCTTACGGGAATAGGAGTGTCCGACCCCGAGATACACGTTGTGAGAAGCACGGGCCTTTCGTCCCATCAGTTTCTTTTCACTTCATCGGGAACGGGAGTGCTGTATGTTGACGGCAGGGAATACCGTCAGGAAAAGGGTTCTGTATTCTATCTGGCTCCCGGAATACCTCACGAATATCACCCCATAAACGAAAGCTGGGTAACAAGCTGGCTCGTTTTCCGAGGAAAATATTCTGCCGATATTATGGAAGCTATGGGCTTTAAAGAATTTGCAAATTCCGACCTATGCAATATTTCACGCTGCGAAAAAATATTCAGAAGGATATATTCAGCCGCCGAAGACCCCATAAACGGCGGAGAAAATGCGTCCGTATTGGTTTATGAATATATACTTGCCATGCGGGAGGCAATGTTTTCCCGCTCGGAAAAAGCCCCCGAAAAAAGCCGTATCGTAGATGAAGCCCTTATGTTTATCGACGGAAATTATATGCAGGATATAGCCCTCGAAACGCTGGCGGGGCTGTCGGGGATAACCGTGCAGCATTTCTGCCGTGTGTTTAAGGCGGAAACCTTGATGCGTCCGCTGGAATATCTTGCAAGACGGCGTATATCAGAAGCAAAGGCACTTCTTTCAAACACCGCTCTTGAAATAGGCGAGATAGGCAAAATGGTCGGCTATCCCGACAGAAATTATTTCAGCATTGTATTCCGCCGTCTGGAGGGCGTTTCTCCGAGAGAATACCGCAGGGCGAAGGGTTCCGAAAATTATTAATGTCCACAGCCGAAGCCTGAAAACTTCGGCTTTTTTGCTGTGCCAAATGTTAATATCTTAATAATATGCAAAATATTTTATATTGACTGAGGGCAATGCGAGATATATAATTATATAGAAAAAAAGCTTCTTTCGGAGGATAAAAAAATGAGAAATATCATTATTGACGGTGCAGCTATGAACACAAAAGAAAATATGCGTTATCGTGGAGCAGGTATGGTCAGCGGAAACAATTCTTCACGGCTGTTGCTTGATTACAAAGCCGAAAATCCCGAAAGCTATGATCGGCTGCTTGAATATATTTTCGGTGACAGCGGGATAGGGGTAAATCATCTGAAAATTGAAATGGGTTCGGACATAAATTCTTCCTCGGGAACAGAGCCTGCGGTAAAGCGGTTTGCAGACGAAAAGTCCGACGTCACACGGGGAGCGGGCTATCAGCTTGCCGCTGATGCAAAAAGGATAAATCCCGCTCTTACTCTTGATATGCTTTGGTGGAGCGAGCCGACGTGGGTATCGGATTCGGAGGATATTTACGGGTCAAGATACCGCTGGTACAAGGAAACTCTTGACGCCGCATACTATACATATGGTCTGGAATTTGATTACGTCAGCGTTGTACAAAATGAAAGAGCCTATGATGCGGAATGGGTGAAATATTTCTCATCTCATCTGAAAAGCGAAAAGGACTGTCCCTATGATTATTCAAAAATCAAAATAGTAGGCGGCGATGAAGAAGGTTCGTGGAATTTTGCGGATATGATGAATATTGACGAAGAGCTGTTGAAGGCTGTTGATGTGGTTGGCAGTCACTATACAAGTTCTTCTACTGCTGCGGCTCAGAAGCTTGCGGAGCAGTACGGCAAGGAATTGTGGTTCAGTGAAGGCTGTCCGCCGATGAATTATGCACAGGGCAGACAAGGCTCGGAACTTACGGGCATAAACGGCACACTTGACATTGCAAACAGAATAATAGCTATGTACCCCAACGGAAAAATGACTCTTTATGAGTATCAGCCTGTTGTTTCGGCATATTATGACGGCGTTTGCTATTGTCAGAAGCAGCTTATTTCCGCCTGTGACCCATGGAGCGGATATTTTATGCTCGACAGCGGATTTTATATGTCCCTGCATTTTTCACAGTTTATAAAAAAAGGCTGGGCGTTCATCGACAACGCCTGCTTCTGTGACGGAAAACCGGGGGCTGACAGTCACACCATTGTTGATGCGGTTTACAGCTATATGACAGCGGCTGACACCGAAACGGGAGATCACAGCACCGTCATTGTCAACAGCACTGCTGAGCCTATTGAATATGCATTTAAGGTATCGGGGCTTGACAAAGCCTCGGCAAATGTAAGCGTATGGGAAACAAGAGGTCCCGACAGCGGCAGCTATGACGAGAATTATTTCAGGAAAATATCGGAAATAACTCCCGAGGAAAAGGACGGTGCATACTGCTGTATGGTCACTGTCAAGCCTTATTCCATGGTGACAGTTTCAACTGTTTCCCCTGCGAAAGCCGAATATGCAAACGCCGATATTTCCGAAAGAACCGTGCTCCCGCTGCCCTATGCAGACGATTTTGAATATTCCGAAAATTATCTTTCTTCAAGAGGAAATGCTCCCAGATATACCACAGATCAGGGCGGGGCCTTTGAAGTGGAATCAACCGAAAACGGCAATATGCTCGTTCAGCAGATAACTCCCGAACTAAAGGCGAAGGAATGGGGCTATACACCCGATCCCGTTACCTGCCTCGGCGATGACAGATGGTATAATTACAGCGTATCGGCAGATGTTAAGCTTGAGCCGTCCGATGCTCCCTCAAGGAATTATGTTGGCATAGGACTGAGATACACCCTTGCCTGCAACGGATACAGCGGTTATTGGATACAGCTTTTCGAGGACGGCAGCTGGAAGCTCAATGCCAACGATACCGCCAAGGCTGAGGGAAAAATCAAAAATTTTGACAGCAGGGAAGTTCATAAGCTTAAAATTTCCGCTGTAAACGATACTGTCTGTGCATATATTGACGGCGAAAAGAAAGCCCACTATACGGTAATATCCGAAGCCCTTATAGGAGCAGGAAGAGCGGCTCTTTACAGCTCCTATAACAGAAACGGCTTTAATTATCTGCTTATCGAACCCGTTGACGGCACAGATACATATATCACACGCTATGACAACACCGACAGCTGCTTTGAATACGAGGGCGAATGGGAGCATAACACAATGAGCAGCTTCAAGAATTACAAAAGGACTATATCCAAAGGTACGGCAGGCTCGTCCGTAACGGTAAATTTCAACGGCACCGGCTTTGCTATTACGGGCGAAACGGGTGCAGATACGGTGCTATCCGTTCAGATAGACAGAAACGCCCCTTTCACGGCAGACGTGTACAAAACAGGCTCCCGTGAAATATCCTGCCGCTTTGACGGACTTGAAAACAGCGTTCATAGGGCAAGGATAACCGTGATTTCCGGCGAATACTGCATTGACGGTATGCAGGTCACATATTCGAAAAGAGGACAAGGAAATGACTAATACCAGATATATGACAGAGGGAAACGAAACGAGGCATATCATACGATTTACCCTTCCCTTGCTGGGCGGAAATCTGCTTCAGCAGACCTACAATATTATTGATACTCTCATAGTGGGACGTTATCTCGGAGATGACGCTCTTGCGGCAGTGGGTGCAACAGGCTCCATAACCTATTTTTTCTATACTTTGTGCATAGGTCTGTCCATAGGAGCAGGCGTTATTGTTTCACAGCTTTTCGGTTCGGGAGATAATAAAAATATGCGGTCGGCGGTGGTAAATTCCGCAATTGTCACAGCCGTTTTCGGCATAGCGGTCAGCATTATTTCCGTTCTCGGGACAGAACCGGTTTTGAAGTTTCTGAATGTTCCCGGGCATCTTATCGGAAATTCAGCGGTATATATGAAAATAGCCTGCGGCGGTACAGTGGCTGTTGCGGCGTATAACTGGATAAACGCAATAATGAGGGCTTTGGGTGATTCAAAAACGCCGCTTATCTTTCTGGGAGCGGCAAGCATTCTGAACGCATTGCTTGACCTGCTGTTTGTGGTGGTGCTGAATTTCGGAGTAGCGGGGGCGGCTTGGGCGACCGTGCTTGCTCAGGGAATATCGGCGGTGTCCTGCATAATCTACTGCTTCGGAAAAGGCAGAGGAATTTCAATTTGTTCAAAGGACATAAAAGCAGACAGGGATATGATGGTTCGGTGCATAAAAACGGGTTTGCCCATAGCTGTTCAGAACGGGCTTATTTCCGTATCGATGATAGCTCTGCAAAGGGTCACAAACGGCTTCGGCGAAGACGTTATGGCGGCATATACCGTTTCCATGAGGATAGAACAGCTTGTTCAGCAGCCGTTTTCATCGCTTAATGCTGCGGTTTCCACATTTACGGGACAGAATATCGGGGCGTCCAAAAGTGACCGTGCAGTTAACGGTCTGCGTTCTGCGGTGAAAATATCAACGGTATTTGCGTTTGTCGTGCTTATTCTGTTTGTTTTGTTCGGTAAGCAGCTGACCTCCTGTTTTGTATCGGGAGATAACGTTATCTTTATTGCTTCAAGGTCCATCGTTATGACAGGCTGCTTTTACTGGGCACTGGGAATTATCCACACGGTAAGAGGTTTTCTGAATGGTGCGGGCGATACGGGATACGCTCTTGTGAACGGTACTGCCGAGGTGGTATGCCGCATAGGCTTGTCGCTGCTGCTTACTTCTGTTTCTTCTATAGGATATTGGGGAATATGGCTTACTACCTGCTGTACCTGGTTTGTAACGGCGGCGGTAAGTGTTATCCGCTATAAAAGCGGAAGATGGAAAAATAAGGCTATCGTAAACTGAGAATACGGTATTTTGTAAAAAACGTTTGCAGCAACAAGTAATTTTCGTCATTTATAAAAATCGGACTTGCGGAAGTTGATCTCAACTTTCTGTGCAGATGGCGAAATATATCAAAATTTCCCGATTTATCGAAAAACGATAAAAAATGGCTCTCTTTTGCATCCTTTCTTATGATACAATAAACTATGTATAAATATCTACGAGTTTTGAGAAAGCTTCAAGGCTTTCAAAGGATGTGGAAAAGATGTTAAAGATTTCTATAAAGCGAAAAGCAGCAGGTTTTCTTGCAGCAGTAATGGCAATGTCAACATTCAGCAGCTTTCCTGTAAATATTGCTGCCGAAGATGAAACGGGAAATGATCCCATTGTTACTCAGATAACGGAGGTCGAGCCCGAAGAAACA
>CAZINI010000014.1:0-30201 GCA_964540575.1 uncultured Ruminococcus sp. | reverse complement strand
CCGAGCCCGAAGGAACAGAAGATGATCTGTCACCCGATTATTTGGAGGACGAGCTTGATGCTCTTTTTGATGTAAGTGACAGTGTATATGACATTTCCTTTTCGGGCATTGTTGAATATGCGGGCGACGAGAGCTGGAAAAGCATAACTCGTCCCGTCAGCTTTGACAGCTCTGTTATGGAGCTTTATGCGGTCACGGCTGACGGCGATATAAAGCTTGACCTTCAGTCCACAAATTTCAGCGGAAATATTTATTTGCAGTATGTGGACGGAGATGACGGCGGCGGAACCTTCAATATCAGCAAAGCACCGTCAAAATTAAACGGCGTTGCTGTAAATTCGTACAAGCTTCGTATCCCAAAGTCTGCATATTATTCCGAGGCGAATGCCGAGGTCACTGCGGACAATAGGGCAATTCTGACGTTAAATCCCATCACATCCGGGCTGACTATAACCAAAAAGGTCCCCGGCGGTGTTGATGTAAACGCAAACTTTCCTGTTAAGATAGCTCTCAGAACGAGCAGCGGTTCTGTGACCCTTGAAAAAATGCTGACTGTATCTGCCGGAACGGAAAGTGCATCTGTGACGGTTGCTGTCCCTGCGGCAGTTGAGTGTACCGTTTCCGAAATTCTGAGCGGCGGCAGCGGATACAAGCTTTCGTCATATGCTTTTTCGGACGACGGCAATGCAACATTCAGCGAAAGCAAAGATCCCATATCGTTTACCCCCGAGGAAGTTTCCGAATACTTTGTTGAGATAATCAATGCAAGATACAACACCACCGTTTCATGGACCGTGAAATGGGTAGACAACAACGCTTCCGACGGAAGAACCCCCCGTTTTACGCTTATGTACAGCCTTGACGGAGAAGAGCCTGCTGCTTTTGATGACAGCTGTCTTGAACTGTTCGGGCTGAACGCTGTCCCTGCGGCTGTATGTTCAAACCCGGCTGCAAGCAACAATTACAGATATTCTTACAGCGGTCTGCCGAATGTTGTAGACGGCAAGACGGTGACTTATACCGTTGCGGAAGAAGCGGACGGTTATATCTGCGAATATGACAGCGGTTCGGACACGTTTATCAACACCCTTGCTGCCAAACTCAATGCAAAAATCAAATGGTCGGATTCTGCCGTTAATGAAGCTCGTCCGTCGGAGGACAGGGTGATGGCGGAGCTGCGTCTTTATCGGTGCATAAGCGGAGTATACGACGATGTTACAGACGAAGCGGGTCTGTCCGTGTCCGACGGGGATACGTCCGAATGGACGATAACTGTGGAAAATCCGCTGCCCAGATATACTTTGGATAATCACGGAATAGAATATGCCCTTGTTTTCGGAACAATATCCGTGGACGGAACTGCAACCGGTGCGACCGTTCCCGTTTCGGCAAGCATTGACGAGGAAGGGCTTGAATATGTTCTGACCTACAATAACGGTCAGGGCACTTACGGAAATATTTTCGACCGCTGCTACTCGGGCGGTACTATTGTTGCCACAATATCGGGAACCTGCGATTTTGAAGCACAGCTTAAGTGGCTGGATAATGACAGTTCCATTCGTCCCAAGGCTGCTCTGACCCTGATGAGATATATTATGACGGACGAGAGCGATACGGAAATTACTGCGGCAAATCTGAAAAAGTCCACAAAGGTCATCGCAAAATCCCCTGATTTGGACATTCAGACGGTGCTTACATATGAAATTCCTGCCGCTTCTTCGGAGAACGTTTCCACTATATCTTTTAACAGTCTTTTCCCCGTGGGGTACAGTCTGCCCAAATTCGATGAAAACGGTGCAAGATATTTCTATTTTGTTCAGGAAGTGTTGGACGATGGAAATGAAACCACCTATTCCGTTCTTTATCCCGATAATGAAAACGGTGCGGCAAACGGCAAAACAATTCAGAACGTTCTGAATGCCGAAACAGCAATAAAGGTCAATAAAATATGGCAGGCACCCTCGTCATTAAAGGACCTGGAACAGGCTGAGCTGAAATTTACGCTTATATGCGAGGATAGTGAAGGCAATACCTATGAAATTGATGCTGTTTCTCAGGGCAGCAATACTCTTTCGGGCTTCGGAAACAGCGTATCGAGCAAGGAAACGGTATTTGTAGTCAGCCTGCGTACTGCTGACGAAAAAATGCTCACTCCCGTGGGAATAAAGGAATATGTTACGCTGAACGGTTCGGCTGTGGACTGCACATATTCGGATAACGGCATTTCGGCGGAATTCAAGATAAAGGACAACACCTATGTGTCCTCCTGTGTGTATAAGGAAACCGCCGTTTCAACGGAATTTGACGGGATACCTATGTATGTTTATGAGGTCACCAATTCCGTTAAAAATTTGCAGGATTATACCATAAAAAAGGTCTGGGGCGACGGCGTTACACATCAGGCACTGAATTTTAATGTTACGGGAAAATCGGAAGCAGGCTCTGTGCACGCAAGGTATAAGGCGGAGTTTTCTGCCGATTCCGAAGGAAATCCCCTTGTCGCAAAGCTCACAACAGAGGGCGGGGATGTTATCAGTGAGAATATCCCCATAACAGCTTCCGATGACGGAAAAGTATGGAGTGCGAAATTTGAAAATGTGTTCCCGATGTTTACCGCTGACGGCTATCTTATCACCTATACCGTTTCGGAAACAAGCAGCGGAAACTGGAATAATACTTCCTATTCCTATACAAGAGAATCGGCGACCGTTACCAACACCATAGCCACCGGCGGACCTGCAATGCGGCTTCGGTTTTTAAAGATATGGAATGACGACGGCAGCACTATGTACCGTCAGCCCGTTACTGTTCATATTTTCATAGGCAATACGGATATGGCGGAGTGCATGAGAAATGCGGCAAGTACAGCCGACATTCCGTCTGAGCTTCAGAGCATAATTACCGATGAAACGACACTTCAGAAATGGAAGAATTATACCTGGAGCGTTCAGCTCACTCAGGACCAGGCATGGGAAAAGGTGCTCTATCTTTCCATAGAGCTTAAAGATCTGAATGTCACCGCAAGAGAAGTGCAGATAGGCAGCAGTACGGTGGTATATCCCGATGATACGGGAGATAAGGGAACAGTCAGCGTAGGAAATTTCTGTTTCAATGCTGAGAGAACTGTGGAAAATATCTCAGAAACGTCAAAAAATATCACCTTTACAAACACAAGAACAGGCAAGGTAAATTTCGAGCTTACTCAGAACTGGCTGGACGGTGCGGGCACAAACCGTCCGTCTGAGGTCGATTCTGTGCTTACAAGAAATAAGGGCAAAGCCGATGCAGAGGTTATTGTTATCAGGCAGACGGAAAGCAGCGTTCGGTTCGGCACGCTTAACGAAAGCGGTGTATTTACCGAGCTGACAGCCGAAGAACAGGAGCGTTGGGGAATAGATATAAGCAATGCTTCCACTGTTCTTAAACCCAAGGACGGCACCGTTTTATATGACAGATGGGTCACCTCGGGAATAAAGCTTGATAAGTATGATGATAACGGCAAGGTGTATTCATACGACCTCAGCGGCATTGATTTTACTGCCGCCGATTATGAACATAAGAATGAAAAATTCACCCATACACAGGTACTTAACACCGAAGATGATCCGGGCTGGCTTGATGACAAGGACGAGTATGTTTACAGCCGTGACCACAAGCTTGTGGGAACAACAAGCACCCATGTATACGTTCTCTGGCAGGACAGTGCAACGGGCGGAAATTCCCGTCCCGACATATATTTTACAATGTATCGTTCGGGTGCGGACAATGTTATTTCCGAATATCACGGAAGCTATATCCAGACATGGACTACGGGCGACCCCGTAAGCGACCGTTATCATATCGAAGCAGTGTTCGGAAATCTTCCCAAATATGACGAATGGGGAAATGAGTATTCCTACTATATCCGTGAAACTCTCGGCAAAAACGGTGCTTCTACGGGTATGACCTATGTTACAAAGTATTATACGAGTCTTGACAAGAGCACTGAAAGCACAACTACCGACAGCAGCGGAGCTTTTCTTGCAGAGGACGGCTATCTGGTACTCAATCTTATCTCCGATACTATGACCTATACGGTGGAGAAGATCTGGGCAAATCTTGATGAATTTGCGTCAAACGAATATCCCGACCTTACCCTTAATCTGTTCAGACGTGAAAAGGGAACGGCAAATTCGGGAACTCTTAACAGCTACGGTATTGACGATTCATGGGGAACCGAGCCTATTGCAAAGCATTTCCTTGAATGCAGCAAGGGCGACAAAACCTACAAATTTATCGAATATGATGATAACGGGGAACCAAAGCCTCTGGACAAATATTCTCCCAACGGCAAGGCTTACGAATATATGGTAAGCGAAACCTTCAACGGCGAACATTCCACGCTGCTGGTGTCCCTTTACAAAACAAATATAGGCAACAACACCATTACCAACACCTTTGACTCGGAGAATAATAACCGTACTATCACAGTGAAAAAGCTTTGGGACAGAGATGATGTTGATGACGACGGACAGGACGATCATTCTCAGGATAAGTATCCTGCCGTTAAATTCAATCTTTACCGCTTCAAGGAGTCGGAGGAGGCTGATTTCAACTCAAATCACAGCAAGTATCTTCTCAAATCAAAGGTCATTTTAGCGAGAGATTCAAAGAATGGGGTATGCACATTTGATGATCTTCTGGTTTTCTCTCCCAACGGTTCAAGGTATTTTTACTATATAACCGAAACGCCCATTACAAGCTATGAAAGCGAATATTTTGCGGACGGCAGCGGAACTGTTACGGCAGACGGCAGCATCACCGCAGATACTCAGGGCATTCTTATCAAAAATATAGTTTCACTGGGCAGCAATGACGTTGTGACTGTGTCCGTAAAGAATACCTTTGTTCCCCAAGTCATCGAAGTTACGGGAAAGAAGGTCTGGGACGATTACAAGGATATTTATCATCTTCGTCCCGATACCGATAAGATAAAGCTGAAAATTTCCAGAAAAACCGTAAACGAGTATATGCAGGGTGCAAATCAGGTAAACGGTATTTCCGAAACAGTACTTATTGTCGGTACAGCATATGACGCCGATAAGCCGTATATCGAGTGGACAGTTGACCCGTCAAATGAATACTGGACCTACACTGTCAAAAATCTTCGCAGATACGGTTCAAACGGTCAGGTCTACACATATATTGTAACGGAAATATTTGACCCTACAACCGAGGAATGGCACAAATATTACGATATATCGCAGCCTATATCTGCATCTAAAGACGCCGACAAATCAAATGCCGTAACCAAGATGGGCGATCTGACTAACAAATTTTCCAAGACCCACACCCTTAAAAAGAGCTGGTTTGACGGCAGCAACAAGTACGGCTTCCGTCCCGATGCCATTGAGGTCACACTCCAATGCAGTACTGATGGCGGCAATGTTTGGGAAAATGTTGAAACAAAGCAGCTTACTGCCGCTGACTGTACGGTAATAGGCAATTCGTGGACATATGTCTTTAAAAATCTCCCCGAAGCTAAAGAGGTTGACGGTAATGCAAAAGAATGCAAATACCGTATTGTCGAAAACAGACTCGGATATAACGGCACTTTCTATGAGTTCAAGCTGTGCGATGACGGAATAAACTATCAATCGGGTGCATATGTGCGTGAGTATATCTATGAGGACTCCAAAACGATTATCTATAACAGTATGAACTCTACCGAGCTTACTGTTGAAAAGAAGTGGGAGGATTCGGAAAATCTCTATCAGACACGACCCGAAAAGCTGGAATTTCATCTCCAGAGAGCTTTCCTTGAAGACGGAAGAAGGGAACCCACAGAAAGCGACTGGCAGAACGTTCAAAACGGCAGCGAGGATATTATCATAACCATGACTAAGGCTAATGCAAAGGACGCCGATACATGGTCGTTACGCATTAAGGATCTTGCTGTCAAGTCACCGTCAGGCGAATACGATCTGTACTACCGTGTCAAGGAGAAAACCGATGCCAACGGTCACCCGGATGTATCGGGGACGGTTTACCAAAACTATAACGAAACTACCGATTACAGTACAGGCTGGAGCTTTAATATCGACTCGGGCAATGCTATGCAGGTAAGCAATAAGCTTGTTACCGAGGATTCTTCGCTGACTATAAGTGCAAAGATAACAAAGGTATGGCATAATGATATTCAGGGTCCCGCAGCCAATGTTACCTTCGAGCTGAAATACAGCATTGACGGGACAACATTCAAATCATATTCTCCGAAGCTGACAAAGACGCTGGCAGCAGATGGCACGTCTGACAGCGTTATCTGGGAAAAGCTTCCCCGTGTTGACAAGGACGGAAATACGCTTTACTACACAATCGTGGAAAATGCAGTTTCGGGATATTCCACTTCGTATGACTCCGAGAGAGATGCAAACGGGAACTATCTGCTCACCTGTGTAAATACGGAGCTTATGCAGCATACCGTTAAAAAGGAGTGGATAAACAACAGCTATTGTCTGCTTCCCAACGGATATACCAAGCCCACCGCTAAAATAAAGCTTATGCGGAGTATTGACGGAGAGAACTGGGTGGATGTCGGCAGCGAGTTTGTCTGCACCATAAAGGGGGACGGCACTTACACATTCAAAAATCTCCCGAAGTTTGATGCGGATAACAAGCCCTATTACTATAAGGCTGTTGAAACCGATATAAACGGCATTCCTGTCGAAAATGCAAGATCTTACGGCGTTGAATATACCTATAATTACAGTGTTTCCGATAAGAAACACGGTTCGGAAACGGTTATTACAAATACGCTGAATGAGGTCGAGCTTCAGATAACAAAAGAATGGGTGGATTCAAGCGGCACAGCCGTCAGACCCGAAAATATTGAGTTCACTCTGTATGCAGACGGTTCGGCGGTTCCCGGCAGCGGTCATTCGGCTCTTGTTTGGGAGAAAAACGGCGATACATGGACTGCAAAGTATGAGCATCTGCCCAGATATTCCTACAAGACCGTAGGCAGTGTTATCACGGAAAGCGAGATAGAGTATACCGTTGCCGAAACGCCCGTGGACGGGTATTATACGGAAATGAGCGGGTACACCGACAGCACTCCTGTGGGCAACAAAACAGTCAGAAGCGTGACCGTTACCAACAAATCGGGTCTGAAGCTTACTCTTGAAAAAAGCGATTCTTTCGATTCCGCAAAGCTGTCCGGAGTGAAGTTCACCCTTTACAAGGCACAGAAAAACGGCAGTGTTTACACAAGAGGGGCAAAGCTTTCGGATCACACCACCGATGAGAACGGAAAGATCTCTGTTCTTATATCCGATGTGGGAATTTATGAGCTTGCCGAAACTGCACCTACGGGATATGAGAACAGCAATTTCAGCCTGTTCTTTGAAGTGAGCGATTCCGATTTTAACAGGGAAATTGCGGTAACAAGCGATGTCCTAAACAGCAGTTCTCCGAAATTCAGTGCTTCCGATGCGTCCCTGCTGACGGAAAACGGGTTGCAGAACAACAGAAAAACAGGCACCGTTATCATTATCAAGCAGGACGGCGATACAACCGCTGCCCTTGACGGCACAGTATTTACCCTATACAAAAAGAATAACGCAAGCGGCTTTGAGAACCTTTGGAACTTTATCACGGGAAACAAATATACCAAGGAAACTCAGGTAAACGCCACCTCGGGAGTGACTACGCTCACAGGGCTTGAATGGGGCGAATACAAGATAGTTGAAACCACGCCCGTGGACGGCTACAAGCGTTCCGAAGCTGAGTTTGAGTTTGAGATAAACAAGGATAATGTTTCCGAGCCGATCCGACTCACTTCCGAATTTGTTGACGGCAAGAATATTATTTCAAATTACAAAAACAGCTTTAAATTCGTAAAGAAAGCCGCCGACGGTACTGTGCTTACAGGCGGAGAATATCGTATACTCTATGTAAACGGCGAAAGCAAGACGGAAACGGAGTTCTATAAATCGTCCGATGAAACGGGCGGAAAGTCTGACCGCATCACAAGCGGCGACACTGTTTTCGGACTGAAACCGGGTCCATACGAGGTTCAAGAGCTTAAAGCACCCGATGGCTACGAGATCGCCGAAAATGTTTCCTTTACAATTGACGAAAACGGAAATCCCGTTTCGGCAGAGGTCGTAATGACCGATGCACCCATTGCCGTTTCCTTAAAGAAAATCGACAGTGATTCGAGCAAAATAATAAAGGGTGCAAAGTTCAGTCTGACGGGTATTTTTGCAGGCTCAAACGGAACTGAAACTACTATGACCGACATTGCTCCCGCGGAATTTGAGAGCGTTGTATCGGGCAAGCTTATTGCAGGAAACAGCTACACGCTGACCGAAACGACCGCACCTGTCGGTTACGGACTGCCCGCATCGTCCGCAGTATTTACCGTAAACAAGGATGGAACTCTGACCCTTATGGGAAATGCGGGAGGTTCTGCCGTACTTGACAATTCGCCTTCGGCAAATGCGGGAGTGCCCTGCATAACCGTTTCCGATGAAGTTCTGTATACAGATATTAAGGCAGTAAAGAAATTTGCCTATGAAAACGGCTGGGAGAGCTATATCCGTCCCGACAGTATCACTCTTGTGCTTTACTATAAGACGAGCGAAATGGACGAGGCTTTGCCTGTGGAGGGAAAAGAACTTGACCTTGACACCTCCGACCTGACAAAAACGGAGTTTGAAGGCGAATTTACCGATCTTCCGCTCTCTCTTATTTCAGCCGACGGAACTCCGCTGGAAATTGAGTACAGCATTAAGGAAAAAGTCGTTCCCGATGATTATACCGTATCTTACAGCAAAACCGCAGAGAACGGCAATATTACCCTTTATGCCGAAAACACCGCCGCTCTTTCGGGAACATTCCTGAAAATCAGCAACGAAACGGTAAACGCCGAGATGAACACCGACCCTCTTGACAGAAAGACCAATGCAGGCGGTTCGGTAACAGCAGGCAGCGTGACCGATGCGTCCTCAACCGACTGGCAGAAGGACGTGACAGAGGTTTCATGGACGGCTGAAAACGGCTGGGTATCGGCTGATTCGTTCAAAGTGTTCTATCGGGATATATCCGACCCTGCCGAAAATGAAATTACCGTAAGCGGTTTCCTGAATGACGACGGGACGCCTAAGGACAGCGGTGACAGCTGTTATGACGCACTCAGGACAGTTTATCCCGACTTCACTGTAAGCGGACAAAAGGACGGCACTGTCACACTTTCGCTTGCAGGAAATGCCGCAGGTATGCATTACAGAAACAGAGCGGAAATAACCTTTGTCCCTACCGTGCTTGCGGAAAATATCTCCGAGCTTAAACCCCTCGGAAAGGTAAGCCTTGACAGAGATAACGGATATTCCGAAAATAAGACGGACAGAGCAACTCAAACCGCCGTTTACGCTAAGGCTGCCGATGACTGCTATGTGGATATTGACAACCTGTATATCTCACCCATAGACGGTTTATCCTCCGAAGCGGACAGACGGAAGCTTTCCATAGCTGAGGACGGAACCTTTACGGCAATTATCGGCACTTCCATTGACGGCGAAGCGGGAGAATATGAAATAAAGGGCAGCGTTAATGTTCTTGAAAAATCTTCCGAGGATATGCCTGTACTGATAAAGATAAGCTTCACGGAAATGCCCGTACCCGTTGATGCGGGAGTGAAATTTGTAAGTCCTCTTGCTTCTCTGAAAGTGACCAAAGTGTTTACGGGCGACAGCCTGTGGGTAAAGTCTATCCGTCCCAAAAAGATCAGTTTGCAGCTTTACAGGACGGGAACAATTTCGGGAAGAAACGCTGTTGGCTCACCCGTTGAGATAAGCGTCAGCCCCGATACGGATTCCTATGTGCATACATTTACGGAGCTTCCGCTTTTTGCGGAAACCGGTTCGGGCAATGTGGAAAAGCTTTCCTATTCCGTGCAGGAGATAGGTTCCGACAGAAGATATTATGACACGAGCTATTCGGCGGTAACTTCGGTTTCTGCTTCTAAGTACGAAACTACCGTTACCAATTCCGCCGACAAGCTTCTGCCTCCGGGTACGCTGAAGATCACAAAGATAAACAACGGAGGTCCCGTGGCTGCCGAATTTGACATTGAAGTTAAATTCGGAATGGACAGCGATGATATGCTGCTTTTCTGCGGAAGCTATGATATTTCCGATGCCGAAACGGGTAACATTTTAAGAAGCGGTGAGTTGACGGAAAACGGCATTATTCGGCTCAAAGGCGGCGAAACGGCAAGTCTGCTGCTCCCAAACGGTGCAAAATATTCCGTGGAGGAGATCGCAGATCCGAACGAAGTGCCAAAGCAGTATGAGGTCACATATGAAAATCAGAGCGGAGATATAAGGTCAAATGAAGTTTTCTCCGTTCTGATAACCAACAGTGCCGTATTCTACACGGGCATCGAAAACTGCACCGAGAACCCCGAAACGGGAAATACGGACATTGGCGGTATTGTCGGTATTATCAGACAGCTTGGCAGTGACGAAGAGTATGCCGAGCAGAGCTTTGACAGTGTGGATTACATATCCGAAAAGCTGGGAGTGTTCTGGAAACCGTCCGAGTACTGGTGCTATTCCGATGGGTTTGAAGTAAACTATCGGGAATTTAACAGCACCGAGATAAAGACGGTAAAGGTAAGCGGCTTTATGAATCCCGACGGCACGCTGAAGGATATTTCCGACAGCTGCTATGACGAATTGAGAACACGTTATCCCGACTTTGACATAAAGATAAATGCCAAAAATGCAGTTGTGCTTTACCTTTCAAACAGACAGGAGGGTATGCCGTATCTTAACCGTGTAGAAGTCGTGTTTATTCCTACTATCGCCGTTTGGAATTTGACAGACAACAGGCTGGGCGGATATGTTAAGCTCTCCGAGGGCGGATATAATCCCGAATATGTGGGACGGCTTGCGGGCGGTACAGAAGCTGCTGCACTGGCTGATGATGGATATTATATTGACATTTCCGAGATAAGGCTAGGCAGAGCAGGTCAAACGGGAACGCTTATAAATGCCGACAGTAACGGACGCTTTACGATCTCGCTTGGTGAAAAAACGGCAAGAAGCACAGCTTCTCTGAATGTTACGGGAAGCATAGCAGTTTTGCAAAGTGACAGCTTTGGAAATCCTGTTGAGGCAGCTGTTACGCTTGACGAATTAATGGTTCCTCTGGACATCGGAATAATATTTAAAAAGGCTCCCGAGGAAACTACTGTGACTTCGGAAATAACCACCGAAACGACCATGGCAACGACCACCGAAACGACTTCGGAAACGACCTCCGAAGAGTCTTCCGAAACAACATTTGCACCACCCGAAACAAGTACAACCGTTTCTCATACCATTCAAACGGGTACGGTTCTCCCGCCGACGCCCGGTCAAACCGAATCTTCTCAGACGAATGATTCGGAACCCGACGAAACCGACGATATTGCGGCAGGAGCGGGTATTTACGGAGATGGTTACACGATCATTGATCTGCCCGAGGAAGAACGTCCGCTGCTTGGCTACATTGCGGCTGTGATACTCGGTTCTTTGGCAGCAGTATTGAGCATCATTATCATCTCGAAACACAATAAAAAGCAGTAATCATTTATATTGAAAAAAAGCTGTCCCCAAAGCCGGTTTTTAGGCTCAGCTTTGGGGACATGCTATTTCCCCGAAAAAGCTGAAATGTTAGTGAGTGTATAGCTTATTTGACATTTGTTACATAATAGTATATAATTGTAATGTTGGGTAAGCCCGACAGCTCTGCATTTGCTGAGTTTATGAATTTTTTGGGAGATGTAAAGATGCTTTTTTTGAGATGGCTTTGTGTATTGGTGGCTGCATTTATTGCGGGAAAACTTATTGCTAAAATAAAAATGCCCTCCATACTTGGCTGGCTGATAGTCGGTATGATACTCGGACCCCATGCAGTTGGGCTTATGCCGCAGGAGGTCATTGATTCTCAGTGGTATAAGCTTATCATCACATGGATGCAGTGTGCCTTCGGACTGATGCTCGGCACTGAGCTGATATGGAAAAAGATAAAAAGTTACGGCAAGGCTTTGATAGTAACGACCTTAACGCAGTCCCTCGGTACATTTTTATTTGTATCGCTGGTCTTTGGCGTTGTGTTTTATTTTACGGGAGTGCCTGTTTACCTTGCATTTGCCTTTGGCGGTATTGCACTTGCGACTGCTCCTGCTCCGGCGTTGTCTATCGTGCAGGAATTTCACACTTCGGGACCTGTGACCGATACGCTTATCCCCATGGCGGTATTGGACGATATTGTAGGAATTGCTGTGTTTTTTACGGTAAATTCTTTTATTGCCCGTACTGTATCGGGCGGTACGGTTCCGCTTTATATGATACCCGTTATGATCTTTATGCCCGTCATTATTGGTGCTGTTGTGGGATTTGCTGCGGGGAAAATACTGCAAAAGGATCCGGGAAAGGTCGGCACAATGGCTGTGCTTCTGGGCGGCATTACAATTACGGCAGGCATAGGACTCTTCCTTAACAAGACGGTATTTACAAATATTGCACTCAATTATATGCTTATGGGCGTTGCATTTTCTGCCGTATTTTCCAATATGCTTTCGGAGGAAAAGCTGGAGGAGGCGGTGAAGCTGTTTCATCCCGTCCTTGCTGTCAGCCTGTTAGCGGCAATTGTGGATCTGGGTGCACCTTTGGATTACCATCTTATTCTTGGAGCGGGTCTGTATACATTTGTATACATTATATCCCGCATATGCGGCAAATACGGCGGTGCAAGGATAGGAGCAAAAATCACCAAAATGCCTGCCACGGTACAAAAATACCTTGGCTTGACCCTGCTCCCGCATTCGGGCGTTTCGCTTGTTTTCACGGGAATTATCAGCTCTGTGCTGGCGGCTTCGGAGCCTGAACTGGCTGTTATCGTAACCGGAACAATTGCGGCTGCTGCGGTCATAAATGAGATAATTGCCGTAATTGCTGCCAAAAAGGGTTTTGAGCTTGCGGGCGAAATAAAGGAGAAATAGAGTGCGTGGAGAATATTAACAAAGAGAATTATAAAAGAATATACACTGTTCTTTCAATATTGATCGTGCTGATAGTTTTGTCAACGCTTATCTCCATTATCAAAAAACAGGATAGGCAGATAACGTCGGATACTCAGTACACAATAATGAGGGAAACCGTGCAGATAAAAAATTCTATTGAGAGTTCCGTTGGGTATGCTTTTAACAGTATCCAGGTCACGTCCTCCGAGATCTCCAAAAGAATGACAGGCGATGAGCTGGAGAACCCTTCCGAGATGCTCGGCGAATATTTGTCGAGAACCCCGTTTACCTCAATCGAGTATATAAGAGCGGACGGCTTGAACACAACAGATGCAGGCGAACCGTTTGATGCAAGCAGCCGTGAATATTATATCAAGGGTATCTCGGGCAAGACAGGCATCTGGGTGAACTATACGCCGAAGTATTCCAAGGAGCCGCTTTTGAATTTTTATACTCCGTTAATATACGAAGGCAGAATTGTCGGCGTTCTTACGGGAACGCTTGGCGGTGACACTACAATATCCCCCTTGCTATTAGCTGACTACCTCGGCGAAACGACAGTAGGTGTGATCTTTGATGAGGATAACAACGTCATCTCCTGCTCGGAATCCAATGCAGACGAAACTGATTTATCCTGCGAAAATATCGGGCTTTTGGCGAATCATAAAGAAGAGTTTTCCGAACTTCTCGGTCTGGAACAGGATACTGTTATCCGATTAAAATGCAAAGACGGCATGGGCATAGGCTATTTGTCCATTATACCGACAACGGGCTGGAAGCTTATTGAGGTCGTTCCCGCAAACAGCCTTAATGCAATAAAGAACGACAATAATCGCTTCGTTTATATTATGCTTGCGACAGTTATTGTAACTTTTATAGTCTATTTCTCGTTTGTTATCGGAATGAATAAGCGGCTTTTTTCAAAGGATATACAGCGTGCAAATGCTGAGAAGGAGGAGCAATTCAACATTCTCAAATCAATGTCGGAAGTATATTACAGTATGCACCTGATAGATCTTACGAAGAATACGGTCACTGAATATTCCGCACGAAATGAGGTAAAAGAGATAGTAAACAGCAAAGCCGATGCAGCTGTGCAGATGCGTGCGATAATGACAGCAACCGTTGAAGATGAATATCTTGACAGAGTTTTGGAGTTTACCGATCTTTCTGCATTATCCGAAAGAATGAACGGCAAAAAGAATATTTCCATTGAGTTTATCGCAAAGAATTACGGCTGGTTCAGAGGGGAATTTATTTCGGTAGAAACCGATGAAAAGACGGGCTGTCCAATTAAAGTGGCGTTTACCACTCAGCTGATAAATGAAGAAAAACGCAAAGAAGAGGAGCTAAAGCTGCAATCTTCCACAGACGGGCTGACAGGCTTGTTCAACAGAAGGGCATATGCGGCAGATATTGCAAATTGGGACATCGAAGGCTCAGCGGACACACTTGTTTATTTAGCTGTTGATATTAACGGTCTGAAAGCGGTCAACGATAAATTGGGACATAAAGCGGGTGACGAGCTTATAAAAGGAGCAGCGGAATGCATCGTAAGCTGCTTTAAGGACTATGGAAAAGCATACCGCACGGGCGGCGATGAGATGGTAGCTGTCTTTCAAGCCGATAAAACCAAGCTTGATGAATTAAAGGCTGATTTTGCCGAAATAGTTTCCGGCTGGTCAGGTGAATTTGTGGATAGCTTGTCTGTTTCATGCGGTTATGTTTCTTCGGAGGAATATCCCGATAAACCGATAACGGAGCTTGCGAATATTGCGGATAAGAGAATGTACGAAGCAAAAGCCGCATATTACAAAAGCAGAGAAAGCTCCTCAGCGAAAAACTAAATAACAAAGATCAAGCCGTCAGCTTCCGAAAAGACTGACGGCTTTATTTTTTGGTCAATTCACTAAGGCTGCTCCCGAACTTTTTTCCACCGAATCGTATAAAGCTTCCAATTCGGGACGGCATTTCAGAAATATTTTTCCGAGCCTCGGGTCAAAATGGGTGCCGACAGAGCTTTCTATTATTGCAAAAGCCTTTTCATAGGAGTATGCTTCCTTGTAGCAGCGTTTGCTGACAAGTGCATCGAACACGTCGGCGAGTGCCATTATTCTTGCTTCGATAGGTATGCTTTCGCCCGAAAGTCCATCGGGATAGCCCGAGCCGTCCCATTTTTCGTGATGATAGTGAGCAACATTTGCGGCTATTTGAACAAAGTCATCCTCTTCAACGCCTTCAAGTATCTGCTTGACTATCCTTGAACCCTCGGCAGCATGATTTTTCATCTCGGCATATTCCTCGGGAGTAAATTTCCCCTGCTTGCGAAGAACTCTGTCATCGACTGAGATCTTGCCCAGATCGTGCATAGGTGCAGCACGGATGACCATTTCAAGAAAGCTTTTCGTCAGGAAATCATGCTCTCTTGACAGCTTTTCGGCAAATATCCTCACGACCATACTTGTCCGATTGATATGTCCGCCCGTTGACAGGTCACGGCTTTCGACCATTGTCGCCATACCGATGACCATCATTTCCTGAATATGCTTTATATGGAGGGTGCGTGCTTCGAGCTGTCCCGCAAGGTCTTTTCGGAGAGCTTCCAGTTCGAGGGCACGGCTTATCCTCGAAAGCATAACATTCAGCACAAACGGCTTTGTTATGAAATCCATTGCACCTATTTCAAGGCAGCGGCTTTCGGTCTGCGGATCGTTATCGGCGGTAAGGAATATTATGGGAATTTCCGAGAGCTCGGGGTTTTCCCGTATCTTCGCCATGACCTCAAAGCCGTTCATTTCGGGCATATTTATGTCCAGCAGGATAAGGTCACAGAGGTTGTATTGCAGAAATTTCAGGGCTTGTCCGCCCGAAGTTACGGCGGTTACCTTGTATGTTCCCGAGAGAGCGGTTTTGGCGGCGGAAAGATTTATTTTATCGTCGTCAACTATAAGTAAATGATACATAAAGACCTCTTAATGCAAATTAAGTGAATTATATTTTTATTATATAATATTTAAATGATTTTGTAAAGTATTTTTTATAAAAAATCAAGAATGCAGATTTGAATGTTAACTCTTGTGACCTTACGGATTTTCGTGATAAGTCCGTTTATGGCACTTATGAGCGTTTTCGCCTATTAAATGCTTTAAACGTGTGAAAATTATGTGTTTTTTTATCAATTTTTGAACGCTCACATTGACATTTTAAGGGAAATGAAATATAATTAATTAGAACAATGGGGAAATATTGTGATTTTTAGGAGTTCTGATATTGATGAAAAAAAATAGAGTCAAGTTTACCGGCAGATACAGTAAAGCTTTATTTTGGGTAATAATCCTTCTTATCATAATATTGGCTATAAATATTCGGATATTGCAGAGTTCACGAAACGACAGGATAGAAGCTGACGGTCAGGTTCGCCTAAGCAGCATTGCGAGCCGTGTGGGGAACAGCCTTTACCGTTCGGAATGCCTGCTGGACAGCGTTGCTATGCAGGTAGAGCAGCTTATCTCCGCAGGCGGCAGCATTCCCGAACGGCTGCAAAGTCACTTTTCTCCCGAAACTATTGAAGATATATGCAGCCGCTCGGGCGGCAGCTGCTTCAGTGCATATGCGGCTTATGACGGGCAGCTGTACATACATGATTTTGTTCCCGACGATGATTTCGTGCTTGATGAACGTTCCTGGTATATAGGAGCGAAAAGGCGTATGGGTGCTGTAAACGTTACCGAACCGTACATTGACGCAAGCACCGGGCAGATGTGCTACACCATTTCCAAGCTGCTGTCGGACGGCTCAACTGTCGTCGGGCTTGACTTCACCTTGAATGAGATCCAGAAATATATCGAGGAAATGAGCGAAAACGGCTCCGGGACAAGCCTTATCGTAAACGACGACGGCACCATAGTCGGGCATTCTCAGCACGAATATGTGGGAATGGATTACAGTCAGCTGGATTTCTGCAATGAGCTGGTAAATAAGGTGTTTATGTTAAACGGCGGCTCGTTCGATTACAGTGCCGACGGTGTCAAATACAACGTTTTCTCCGCCAAGACCAACTACGACTGGTATCTTATCGTATGCGTAAAAAGCGGTGAAGCCAATGCTGTCATTAACGATACAGAACTGATTATCTTGATCGTGATGATAGTCCTTGCGGCGGCTGTGGCAGTGCTTTTTGCATATATGTGCAGAAAGCGGGCTGCTGCGGAAAATGCACTTTCGGCAAAGGACGAGCATCTGAAAAAGGTTGCGGAGGAGCTGCAGCACCCTATCTCAATGATAATGAACCGTGCGGAAATTCTCAGCAGCTCGGCAGAAGACGGCAGCTCGGCAGGTGCGGAAATAAGCAGCATTGCAAAAGAGCTGAACCGCACGCTGGAGGACAGTATCTCCGATAATTCCTCCGAAAATGCTCATTCACGTTCGGACAAAGACACAGCAGATGAAAAAAATCCCGTTAAGCGTTCAAAGAAAATGGTCGTCCTGACAGTTCTCATAAATGTTGTCCTTGTGGCAACAGCCGTTTTCACCATAGTGTATGACACAGTGAGCGAAACATTGATGGGAAATGTGGAAATGCAGAAGGAAGCAAACATATATGTTAGTCAGGTAAAGGAATGGGCATTGACAAACAAGACCGTTCTGGACGTTATTTCCGAAAGCATTACCGCACAGCCGGGGTTTGCGGACGATTACGATTCCGCCATTGCATATCTGGACAGCCTTGTGTCAAAGCATGAGGACATTTCCGTTGCCTATATATGCAATCCCGAATGGGAGCATACAGTGTTTATGAACAACGGCTGGGAGCCTGACGAAAACTGGCATGTCGAGGAGCGTCAGTGGTATATTGACACCATTGCTTCAAAGGACAATTTCAGCATCTCCGCACCCTATCTTGACGAGCAGACACGGCTTTACTGCATTACCCTCAGCAAGATAGTTTACGACGAAAAGGGCAATTTCATCGGTGTTCTGGGTATTGACTATTATCTGGATAAGCTTATCGGCATTCTGGGCGAAAGCTATACCGATTTGGGATATGCCTTCATTACGGACGTGGACGGAAATATCATCAATCACCCGAAAGAGGAATATCAGATGAAGTCCGACAGCTCCGTAAATGCAGCCGACCTTTATTACAGAGAAGCACTCCTCAGAATTGACCATTTCCAATCCATTTTCATTGATTATGACAGTGAATGGAAAGCATGCTATGTATCGAAAGAAGAGATCTCAGGCTTCAATGTTTTTGTCGTAAAGGATTTTGATGATGTTTATGAAAGAACATATTATTCTCTCGGTATACTTATAACATTATTTACGGCTTGTATAATTATCGTAAATGTCATTATCCTGAGCCTTACAGCCTGGCAGACCAGGGTCAATAAAAAGCTTAAGGAGGCAGCCGACAACGCCATCAGTGCGGGCAAGGCGAAAAATGACTTCCTTGCAAATATGTCCCACGAAATAAGAACGCCTATCAATGCCGTTCTGGGCATGAATGAGATGATAATCCGTGAATCCCACGAAAAGCAGATAGTGGAATATGCCGCAAATATCCAAAGTGCGGGCAGAACGCTCCTTTCCATTATCAATGAGATACTTGATTTTTCAAAGATAGAATCGGGCAAGATGGAGATTGTTCCCGTTGAATATGACATAAGCTCTCTTGTGAACGATATTATCAATATGATCAAGGCAAGAGCCGAAAAGAAAAATCTCCGATTTATCCCCGAAATTGATGAAAAGATACCGTCAGTGCTTTACGGCGATGATGTAAGGCTTCGTCAGATAATCACCAATCTCCTGACAAATGCGGTCAAATATACCCCCGAGGGTTATGTCCGCCTGAGAATGACCGTCCTGCGGATAGAGGACGGCGTGCTGCGGCTGGAGGTCAGCGTGTCCGATACGGGAATGGGCATCAAGGAGGAGGATATGGACAAGCTGTTCACCTCCTTCCAGCGGCTGGATCAGGAAAAGAACCGCAGCATCGAGGGCACGGGTCTGGGAATTACCATAGTTTCCCGACTGCTGGAGATGATGGGCAGCGAGCTGAGCGTTTCAAGCGTTTACGGAGCGGGTTCCACGTTCTCATTCGTTGTTGAACAGAAGATAATCAATCCCGAGCCCATGGGGGATTACGAAGCACGGTTCAAGGCTTCGGCGGAAAATATCTCCGAAAGTGCTTCAAAGACAGCTCCCGATGTCCGCATTCTCGTTGTTGACGATAACGAAACCAATCTGCTGGTGGCAAAAAATCTCCTGAAACGCACCCTTGCTAAGGTGGAAACCGCCGACAGCGGCAAGAAATGTATCGAGCTTCTCAGTGAAAACATGTATGACATAGTTTTCCTTGACCATATGATGCCCGAAATGGACGGCATTGAAACGCTCCGCAGGATAAAGGAAGAGGAGCTTGCGGTGGGAACGGTGTTCATCGCTCTTACGGCAAATGCTATCCACGGTGCAAAGCAGACCTATCTGGAGGCAGGCTTTGACGACTATCTTTCAAAGCCGTTCTCGGGTCACGATATTGAACGATGCCTATTCAGCCATATCAGCAGGGATATGATAAAATTTGCCGAGAATGACGAAAGCATTCCCGAGGAAAATGCCGAGCAGGCTGATGACATAGGCTCCGAGCTTGACATTGAAAAGGCACTGGCAAATCTTGACGGGGACACCGATGCGTATATGAACGCCGTTTACGAGTTCTGCGACAGCAACCGTTCCAACGATCTGGAGCTTGACTATAATTTCAAGGATCACAAAAGCTATCGCATAAACCTCAAAAAAGCCCGTGATGAAGCCGAAAAAGCAGGGCTTTATGAGCTTTCGGAGCTGGCGGACAGGCTGATAGCCGCCGTAAATGACAGGGACGACAGCTATCTTGCCGCAAATCACGGCAGCTTTATAAAAATGTACCGCAGGGCAGCGGAAAATCTTGAAAAAACGGCAAATGAGTATTTCTCATGACCGACAGGAGGCATATTATGCTTGAGCTTTTAAAGGAACTGAAACAGGAAGCCGGTTCGGCAAGCAGCAAGGATTTTGGGCTTGTTATCGTCACCGTCAGCTTTATCGCTATGTTTATGTGCATACTGAATATCTGCACAAGCTCCTTCCTGATGGCAGCAGTAACAGGCGGTATGAGCATGTGGTGTGCTGTCAATTACTTCATTTACAAGAAAACCAAAAGCTTCGCCGCAGTCAGCATCGGCACGCTGACAGCTATCGGCATTATGATGATGTTTTTTGTGACAACGGGCGGAAAGGACGGCTTCAGCATTGTGTGGCTGCTGCTTGTTCCTCCCATAGGCATATTCGTTTACAAGCTGTTTTACGGCGGTATTTTCAGTATCCTGCTGGGAATACTTATGGCGGTGTATATGTGGTCGCCGCTTCACGAGCTGGGGTATGTCTATTCGGACACCTATCTTCTGCGTTTCCCTATCGTATATTTCTTTGAAACAGCTGCCTGCATTTATATTAACTACACCCTGTGGAAATACAGAAAAAATCAGGGCGAAGTCATTGAAATGGCAAGACAGGCAAACAATGCAAAGAGCGATTTCCTTGCAAATATGAGCCACGAAATAAGAACGCCGCTGAATTCCGTTGTGGGAATGTGCGAGCTTATCCTCCGTGAAAATGACATCAGCGAAACGGTCAGGGACTACTGCTTCAACATTCAGAATTCGGGAAGAAGCCTGCTTGCAATAATCAACGATATTCTGGATTTTTCCAAGATAGAATCGGGAAAAATGGAGCTTATTATCGACGAGTTCAACATTGCATCCACTCTCAATGACGTTATAAATATGGCTCTTACAAGAAAGGGCGACAAGCCCATCGAGCTTATCGTCAAGTGTGACCCCGATATTCCGTCGGGGCTTATGGGCGATGAGCTGAGAATTCGTCAGGTCATGATAAACCTTGTGACAAACGCTATCAAATTTACAAACAGAGGCTGTGTTGTTATCCGTATTTCTCAGACAAAGCATGATTACGGCATAAACCTCAGCATTTCCGTTACCGATACGGGCAGAGGAATTTCACCCGAGGGACGGGAGAAGCTTTTCAACAGCTTTTCGCAGATAGACACAAAGAAAAACCGCTCCGTCGAGGGCACGGGTCTGGGACTTGCTATCTCACAGAGGCTTATTACAAGTATGGGCGGCTTTATCAACGTATCCAGCGTTTACGGGACAGGCTCGGAGTTTCGGTTTGTCATTCCCCTTAAGGTTTCCGACCCGACACCGTTTATCTCCATCAAGGAGCCAGAAAAGATACACGCTGCCTGCTATGTGGATATGACCAAGTACACTCTGCCGAAGGTCGTTTCGGAATATTCCTCGCTTTTCACAGAGCTTCATACTGCACTCAACACCGATTTTGAACTGTTCGACTGCTTTGCCGCACTGGAAAGGGCAGCTTCGGAAAAGGCATACACTCACATTTTCATCGGCAGAGAGGAATATATCTCAAACCGCAGCTATTTTGATAAGCTTGCAGAGAAAACCGAGCTGATAATCGTTCAGGAAAGACTGAACGCTATCGAAGTTCCGCAGAATATGAAGTGTATCTACAAGCCCTTCTATGCAATGACAGCCGCTTCCGTATTCAACAACGAAAAGCTGCTTGTCAATATCAACGAACGCAGAAATTCCACCATTCGCTTTATTGCTCCGAAAGCCCGTGTGCTTGTTGTTGACGACAATATCATCAACCTCAAGGTCGCTGTGGGACTTATGCGGCCGTATCATATGCAGGTAATTACCGTTGACAGCGGTCAGGCGGCTATCTCGCTGCTCCGTTCAAAGGATATTGATTTGGTATTTATGGACCATATGATGCCCGAAATGGACGGCATCGAAGCTACAAAGGCAATAAGAGAAATGGAAGGCTCATACTATAAAAATCTGCCTATCATAGCCCTGACTGCAAATGCCGTCAACGGCGTAAGGGATATGTATCTTGCAGCGGGTCTGAACGACTTTATTGCAAAGCCAATCGAGCTTTCCGCCCTTGACCGAGTGCTGAAAACATGGCTGCCGAGAGAGCTTATTCAGGCACCTTCATCAAGGACAGACCGTCAGCCGGGAGTTGAACGAAGAAAAGGTGAAAGACGCAAGCCTGCTCCTCCCACCGACAAGGAACTGCTCAATTCCGAAACGGGAGTTTTCTACACAGGCGGTGATGTCGATGCATACAATGAGATACTTGAAGTGTATGTCCGCAAGGCAGCCGAAAAGCGTGAGCAGATACAAAAGCTGTTTGACGAAAAGTCATGGAAGAATTACATTATCGAGGTACACGCCCTGAAAAGCTCATCGCTTACTGTGGGTTCAAAGCCCCTTTCCGAGCTGGCAAAGGAGCTGGAGCTTGCGGGAAAGGCGGGGGATTACGGCATTATCGAGGAGAAAAATGCCGCTATGCTTGAAATGTACGAAAAGGTCGCATCGCTTGGCAAGCAATATCTGAATTTGTCCGATGAACCCGTAACGAAAGCACCTGCCGAGCAGCCCGCAGAAGCACTTACTGCTGTATCTGCCGAGCAGGTCGGAGAATTTATCGAAAGGATAAAGTCCGCCTGTGAATCCTTTGACGGAGATGAAGTTGCGAAGATATGCGGTGAAGCTGCTCTTTGCATTGTGGGAGATATTCCCCTGAAGCCCCTGTTTGACGAAGTTAAGACAGATGCCGATGATTTTGAATATGACAGTGCGGCAGAAAAAGCGGCGGCTATATACGATAAAATTGGAAAGGAATAAACGCAATGGCTGTGAATAAGAAAAAAGTCGGTATTATTTCCGAATGTGTCTGCGACCTTCCAAAAAGCACACTGAACGTTTGCGGTACGGATATTCTGTATTTTCTGGTGGAAACCGAAAACGGAGTTTTCACCGATACGGACGAGATAACCGCCGAAAATGTTTTTACCCATATGGAAGCGGGAGGAAAAACGAAATCGTCGCCCCCGCCCCCCGAGGTCTACTGCAAGATATTTGAGAAGAACCTTGAAAGATTTGACGAGGTGATACTTGTTGCTATCAGCTCCCATATAAGTCATTCCTGTGAATATGCGGAAAAAGCGTTGAAGCTTATGGGCGAAAACAGTAAGAATGTGCATATTTTCGATTCGGAGCATCTTTCAACGGGCTTGGGATTTTTCGTGCTGAAAGCCTGCGAGCTTGCAAACAAGGGCTGCGATTCCAAGGAGATATTATCCGAGCTTGAAAAGATGAAGCCGCTTGTTTCCACAAGCTTTCTTGCCCCAAATGCCGATTATCTGTACAGAAACGGTCTGGTGTCGGCGGCTGTGAAAAATGCCTGCACTGCTCTGAATATCCACCCCGTGCTTGCAATGAAAAATGGTTATCTCCGTCCGAAAGCCATTATTTTCGGAAATTATGAGGCTGCATGCAGATTTTATATCAAGGGTGAGCTAAAAGGCAAAAAGGATATTGATTTAAACCGTGCATTTATCACCCATGCGGGATGTACCGTAAAAATGCAGCGGGATATTACCGAGGAAGTGAAAAAATACTGTGATTTCCGCAAGCTGGAGTTAACTGACGCATCGGCAACCATTTCAAGCAACTGCGGTCCGGGCACATTCGGGGTATTGTTCATCAGAAAAGGAGATAATTTATGAAGCATATTCTTATTGTCGATGATAACAAGGCAAATCTCGCCGCCGCAAGGACGGTGCTCAGCGATACATACAAGGTAACGGCAGTCACAATGGGCGTTCAGGCACTGAAATTTCTCGAAAACAACAGCTGCGACCTTATCCTGCTGGATATAAATATGCCCGAGATGGACGGCTTTGAGGTAATGGAAAAAATCAGGGAGAACGAAAAGCGTTCGTCTATCCCCATCATTTTCCTTACGGCGGACAATGATGCCGAAACGGAAAACCGCTGTCTTGAAGCGGGTGCGTTGGACTTTATCGCAAAGCCGTTCGTGGCTTCGGTAATGCGTTCCCGAATAAGCAGGATATTGGAGCTGGAGGATATGCGGCGTCAGCTTGCGGATAAGCTGGAGCAGAAAATAAAAGAGGTCACCGACATTAAGAGCAAATCCCAGCAGGACGCACTTACGGGGCTTTGGAACAGAGCATATACCGAAAAATCCGTCAACGAGCTTGTGGAAAACGGAACTGTCGGTGCCATATTTATGATAGATATGGACAACTTCAAGGCTATCAACGACAATTACGGGCATATTGAGGGAGATAATACCCTGAAAATGTTTGCGGACACTATGCGGGAGTTCTCCAAGGACGGCGACATTCTCTGCCGTATCGGCGGCGATGAGTTCGTTATGTTCGTCAATGGACTTACTTCAAAGGCGGAAATAGGCAACCTTGCGGGAGATATTATCTCCGACCTTTGCTATAAGCTGGAGCAGAAAAAGTTCGAAACAAATTCCTCCGTTTCCATAGGAATAGCACAGATACCCAGTGACGGGACAGATTTCGCTTCGGCATACAACGCCGCCGACAAGGCTCTTTACTACGTTAAGCAGAACGGAAAAAATTCCTATCATTTTTTCAGCGAGCAGAGAGAACACGAGAATACCCGAGGAAACAACCTTGTTGACCTGAAATATCTCCGAGAGGTAATGTCCCGTGCAGATTCGGGCAAGGGTGCATATCAGCTGGATCTGGACAGCTTTCATCATGTTTACAACTTTATCCGCCGTTTTGTGGAACGAAGCGGCAGGGAGGTGCAGACGGTGCTGTTCACCGTTCAGACCGCTGAAAATGCCATTGTATCTCCCGAGGAAACGGAGGTCGCTCTTGAAATGATGGAGCAGGCTATCTACCGTTCTCTCCGCCGTGTGGACGTTTCCACGAGATATTCCAGCAAGCAGATAATCGTTATTCTTATGGACGCAAATGCGGAAAACGGTGCAATGGTCGCTCAGAGGATAATAGATTGTTTCAATAAGCTTTATACGGGCAAAAATGTGTCCTTTGATTTTGGTATTGCTCAGATGGAGAAGATAGAAAAAGCTAAGATTTGAGATAGCAATGACTGTAGGTTTTTCCGCCGCTTGGCAGCGGCGTCGATGGCAAAAAATCCCTCGGGGTGAACCCCGAGGGATTTTTTGCGGCACCGCACACCTGTTTGGTTTACACGGCTTTTGCGGTATTTGTTTGATTGATGCTTTACGGATTTGTTTGTGTGCGGTGCCTTTTTAGCTGTTGCTTTTGTGCGTTTTACTGTTGACTGAGTGTGGATCGTTAGCTGCGGATTTCGCCCGTTGCGACGGGCGACAAGGGACGCTGTCCCTTGACCCTGCAGCCTTTGTAAAGGCTGGCGAAACTTTTAACTTTTGCTTTTGCTTTGCTTACATTGATGCCATGACTTCGGCGTACATAGCCGCCTGCATTACAAGCTCATTTACAGGCACAAACTCATCTGCCCCGTGCATATGATAGTCGGTATCGCCGAACTCCGCACCGAACGCCACTCCGCCCTTTATGTTATGGACATATGTGCCGCCGCCTATTGCAAGGCAGCGTCCCTTTTCACCCGTGTGCTTTTCGTAAACCGCAAGGAGAGTGCGGATAAAATCGCTGTTTTCATCGGTGATATGCGGTTCATCGCCCATACAGCTTTCTATGGAACAGCCCGCCGATGCAAACGCTTTTTCCTCGGCAGATTTCACCTCTGCGAGAGTCAGGCAGGTGGGGAAACGCACGTCAAGAGTGCCCTTCAAATGTCCCGCCGACAGTTCAAACAGGCTGAATACGGAGGTAAGTGCCCCCGACTTTTCATCGGAGGATCTCAGTCCCAGCGAACTGCCGTCCGTTTCGCCCATGGGGAATATCTTTATTATCTCGGAAAGCTTCTTTGCATTTTCCGATTTCTCGTCGGAGATGGAACAAAGCAGTCCCATCAGCCCGATAATTGCGTTTATGCCGCTTTGAGGTGTGGAGGCGTGAGCGGAGCGTCCCTTTGCGGAGATGAGAACTGTCCCGTTCCCGTTGTCGGTAACGGTGAAGGAAACGCCGCTTTTGTCGTCTGAAACGGCTTTGCGTGCCTTATCGGAAAATTCGCTTTTAATGACCGCTTCTGCATATTCGGGGACGGCATTTGCCACCGTCCCGCCCTTTACGGAGATGATAAAATCGTCATCGCTTTCGGAAACATTTCCCGAAAATACCGAGCGGAGCATGCCCTTTTCAATGTTGATAACGGGAAATGAACCGTCGGGGGTGAAAACATTTTCGGGATATTCTTCGCATTTCTCGTAATGCTCAAGGTCAGCTGAACCGTTTTCCTCGTTTGTCCCGAAAATAATGCGAATGCCCTTTTTCAGCGGCATTTTCAGCTCCTTGACGGCGTAAAGTGCATATAACGCCGCCATTGCGGGACCCTTGTCGTCAATAGCACCTCTGCCGATGATAACGTCCCCCGAGCGGGTGCATTCAAAGGGCGGAAATGTCCAGCCGTTTCCCGACGGAACAACGTCCAAATGACAGAGGACAGCCAGCCCGACACCCTCCGCACCCTCGGGGATATACTCGGCTGTCCCCACATAATTATCGAAATTTTTGACCGAGAAGCCCATTCCCTCAGCTATTTCAAGGGCGGTTTTCAGAGCCTCGGCACAGTGCTTTCCAAACGGAGCGTTTTCCTCCGCTTCGCCCATAACGCTGGGGATTTTTATTAGCTTTGAAATACTTTCCAGCATTTCCTCCGTGTGGTTTTCGATGAATTTTTTCAGCATAAATATCTGTCCTTTCAATAAAATTTACCCTATAATAAGTGCAAACAATGTTGTCATTATTCCCGAAACGCCGATGGCAATGCCTGACATTGCACCCTCCGTTTCGCCTATTTCGATAGCCTTTGAGGTGCCGAGAGCGTGGCTGCAGCTGCCTATGCCTATTCCTGCCGCAACGGGGTTCTTTATGCGGAATAGCTTTATGAGATAGGGTGCGGTCATCGCTCCCGTAATGCCCGTTATCATTACCGCAGCGACCGTCACAGGGACGATGCCGCCGTGCTGCTCGCTGATTCCCATTGCAATAGGCGTTGTGACGGATTTCGGGATAACGGAGATCATCAGCAGTTCATCGACTTTAAGCAGCTTGCACAGCAGATAAACGCTGCCCATAGAAGCCGCCGATGCCGCCGCAGACCCCGCCAGAACGGGCAGCAGGTTCTTGCCGAGTATCTCCCGCTGACGGTAGATGGAAACCGCAAGACAAGCCGTTGCGGGGGCAAGAAGCATTGCAATCATATCGCCGCCCTTGTTGTAATATTCCAAGGGAACGTCCAGAACGGCAACAATTGCAATTACAATTGCAGAAGCGATAACAACGGGATTTGCCAGCGGTGTTTTCAGCTTCTTATTTACGAAAACGCCGAAAAGATATGCCGCCGTTGTTATAGTCAGCCCGAAAAACGGCGACTGATATATGCCGTTTAAGAACTCGTTCATTCCGTTTTACCCTCCTTTTTTGCAAGCTTTTTCTGCAATGCGGACACTGCCGTTACAGTGTATGCACCCGCCGCAAAGGTTATGGCGGTGGTTATCACGCATATGAATATGAGCTTCAGGATATTTCCCGTCATATACCCGAGATTTTCCAGAATACTCACATTTGATGGGATAAAAAACATTGCCATATTCCCGAGGATAAGCCCCGCCGCCTCCTCCACATTTTCAAGCTTGACGGCCTTTGTTCCCAGCAGGATAAGCATAATCGCCATAGCAAGGATAGTTGCGGGCAGGGGAACTATCTTCGACAGCACGACCCCCGCCAGACATACGGCAAATATCAGCGTCATTTGTTTTATAAGCTTCATATTTCTCATTCCTTTTATTTGGTATTATTTTATTATATACTGCAATTTTGAACATTTATTGTATTATATCCCAAAAATACTGAAAAATTGCTGTCGGGATAGGTAAAAATTTCTGTTGCATTTTTTGCTGTAATATAGTAAAATAAAGATATACTGTTTGAAGGAGAAATCAAATTGTCTGTATTCAAGAAATTTGCTGTTATTTTTGCGGCGGCGGTCATGCTTTTGACCGTAGGCTGCTCCGAAATAGAAGATGAACCGCTCAACGAAACGGAAACCACCGTGACCGAGCCCGAGCCACAGCCTTATCCCGCCTTTGCGGGACAGCTGGAGTTTGCCGAAGCCCCGAATACAGTCGCTTCGCTGTCCCCCGCCATAACGGAGATAATCTGCGGGCTGGGGTATGGGGACAAGCTTACGGGCATCAGCGACTACTGTGACCGTCCCGAGGAGATAACGGGCAGGACAACTCTCGGCAGTGCCGCAAATCCCGATATTGACGGAATTATCGAGCTTCGTCCCGAGCTGCTTATCAGCCAAAGCCCCATTGCCAAAAAGGACGTTGTTCGGCTGGAGGATAACGGCGTGCGGGTGCTTATACTGTCAGCACCCAACAGCGTTTCTGAGCTTCGGGACTGTTATCGGGATATTTCTGCCGTATTCGGCGGAGAGCTTACGGCAGATGCCGCCGCCGATGATGCTATGCAGACCTTTTATGACGAAATGAACTCGGCAAAGGGCACGGCGGACAGCTTCCTTTTCATTCTCACACCCGACCTGAACGCCGCTTCCGCCGATACCTTTATGGGGGATATGCTCTCATTTCTCGGACGAAACACGGCGGCTTCACCAAATCTTACGGCAGAGGATATACTTGCCGACCCGCCCGAGCTGCTGATAATTGCATCGCCTATGGCGGTGACCGACCTGCCCGAAGAGCTTCAATCGCTGGACTGCGTTTCCGAGGGACGGGTGCTGTATCTGAAGCCCGACCTGCTTGAGCGTCCCGCTGCCCGTGTGGGGAAGTATATCCCCGACATTGCAAAGGCGGCGGCAGACCTTCTTTCGGGAGAATCCGTTTCCGAAACGGAAGCGGAAACAGAGTCTTCGGAGGAAACGGAAGATGAATAATGTCGTGCTGACCGTTGCCTTGGGAATGGGTCTGGCGGTCTGCCTGACGGCTTCTTATATGGCATACGGTGCGGGTGAGGAAGAGAAGCGTATCAACGAGCAGATACATTACGCCGAAGCGGGTCTGGACGAAAACACAATGTTCGGCGGATTTTCGGCGGAACAGATGGCGGAGGGCTATCTCCCGCCCGTTAAGGAACATGGAAAGCTGCTGATCGACGTTCCCATAGTAAATCAGTTTCCCGAGCTGCCTGTGGGCTGTGAGATAGCGTCCGAGGCGGCATTGCTGCAATTTCTCGGATTTGACGCCGATAAATGCGAGCTTGCGGAAAAATACATAGAGAAAAATGAGGATATTTATGATGATATTCATCATTTTCTATACGGTCCAGACCCGAAGGAATATTTCGTGGGCGACCCGTTTTCGTGGGGATATGGGTGCTATTCGCCTGTTATCGCAAAGTCCATGAACCGTTATTTCAAGGATAACGGCAGCAAAAATATTGCGGTGGATATGAAAAATCTCACAGGCAGCGAGCTTGATATGCTGCTGGACAGCGGCGTGCCCGTTATCGTCTGGGCATCACAGGGAATGGAGCCGTTTGTCTATCGGGATTCCTCCTGCTGGACGGTTAAGAAAAGCGGGGAAAATATTCGTTGGCTGGGAAATTCGCACACGCTTGTTCTGGTGGGATATGATGATAAATTCTACTATTTTATGGACTGTGCCGATAAGACGGAGATAACGCCCTATGTCAAAGAGGTGTTCATCGCACGCTGGGACGAAAACGGGGCACAAGCAGTAGCAGTAAAAAGAAGTGTTTAGTGTTAAGAGTTTAGTGTTTAGTTTAATGCGAAAATTCAAAGGTTTCGTCCACCTTTGCAAAGGTGGCAGGATTCCAAAGGACAGCGTCCTTTGGTCGCCCGTCGCAACGGGCGAAACCCCCTTTCCAGCCGCTAACAAATATAGCATTGTCACAGTAAAAAACACAAACAAATCGGTACAAAAAGCACCGCACACAAAAGAAACAGTAAAGCATCTATCCAACAAACACAGCAAAAGCCGTGTAAACCAAATCCGTGTGCGGTGCCGCAAAAAATAAATCGGGGTTAACCCCCGAGAAATTTTTTGCCCCCGCCGACGCTGTCAAGCGGCGGAAGAACCTGCGGTTATCGCTA
>CAZINI010000013.1:0-63833 GCA_964540575.1 uncultured Ruminococcus sp. | reverse complement strand
AGAACAAACCCTAACGCAAAGCGGGGACTTTCCCCCGCCCCTAACGGTTTTCCCCGAATTATTCCGCTAGGAAGAATTTGCATTCACCCTTTTCCCTTTCACCCCACCCTCTTTGCCCCGCTTTACATTTTGATAGTGAATATGGTTTGTAGTGCTTGGGATAGTTTGTTGTTGTGTTTTTTGCCTGTTAAATTACTGAACTATGTCAGTTTGTGAAACCACATTTGCAATAACACAATTAATAATTATGCATTATGAATTATGAATTATAAATTGAATTTCTTGCATTGGCTGTGTTTTCACGGGTCGGACAGCTTCGCTTTTGTGCAAAATCACATATCGTGCGAAAAATGAGGAAAACCATCTCCGAAAAAACCGTTTATTTGCATTAAACGAAAAGCATAAACGGGCGGCAAATCGGGCAATATCCACAATACGGGCTGTTTAAAGAAAAAATCTCACGGTTTTGACTTTGTGCATTATTAATAGTATAATACTTTTATTATTGAATAAAGGAGCGTTTCTCAATGAACGAAAGATATGAGCTTAACAAAAACCTCGCCCAGATGTTAAAGGGCGGCGTAATTATGGACGTTACCACTCCCGAGCAGGCAAAGATCGCCGAGGCTGCGGGTGCATGTGCAGTTATGGCACTGGAGCGTATCCCTGCCGATATAAGAGCTGCGGGCGGCGTTTCCAGAATGAGCGATCCCGCTATGATAAAGGGCATTCAGGAGGCCGTTTCCATTCCTGTTATGGCAAAGGTGCGTATCGGACACTTTGTTGAAGCACAGGTGCTGGAAGCTATCGAGATAGACTATATCGACGAGAGCGAAGTGCTTTCTCCCGCCGATGATGTTTACCATATCGACAAAACTAAGTTCAAGGTGCCTTTCGTATGCGGTGCAAAGGACCTGGGCGAAGCACTCAGACGTGTAAACGAGGGTGCGTCTATGATAAGAACAAAGGGCGAGCCGGGCACAGGCGACATTGTTCAGGCTGTACGTCATATGCGAATGATGAACAGCGAGATACGCCGCCTTGTTTCCATGTCCGAGGACGAGCTTTACGAGGCTGCAAAGCAGCTGAGAGTTCCTTTTGACCTGGTAAAATACGTTCACGAAAATGGCAGAATACCCGTTGTAAACTTCGCTGCAGGCGGCGTTGCAACTCCCGCCGATGCTGCTCTTATGATGCAGCTGGGTGCAGAGGGCGTGTTTGTCGGCTCGGGTATATTTAAGTCGGGAAATCCCGCAAAGAGAGCGGCTGCTATCGTTAAGGCTGTTGCAAATTACACCGATGCAAAGCTTATCGCAGAGCTTTCGGAAAACCTCGGCGAAGCTATGGTCGGCATCAACGAGCAGGAAATTGAGTTATTGATGGCTGAGAGAGGAAAGTAAGCACGGCGACCGTGCCGTCAATTCGCATTCCGGCACGCAGGCGGGCCTTTACTTTTGTTTAGTGATACGCTTTAGTGGCTTGCGGCTGTGGGTTTTGTTCAGAGCTTTTCGGAATAAGAAAGCATGAAAATGTGGGACGGGGAACCCGTCCCCTACAATATAGTTGGTAGGAGAATAGAAAATGAAAAAATGTGCTGTGCTTGCCGTTCAGGGAGCGTTTGCGGAACATGAAAAGGCACTGACCGAGCTTGGGTGCGAATATATCGAGCTTCGTCAGGCGGCGGATATGAAGAAAAGCTTTGACCGCCTGATAATCCCCGGGGGAGAGTCTACGGTAATGGGAAAGCTGACCCGGGAGCTGGGAATGTTCGATGAACTGAAACGCCTTATCTCGGACGGAATGCCCGTTTTCGGCACCTGTGCAGGGCTTATCCTGCTGGCAAAAAGCGTGGACGGCGGCGAGGTGCATCTGGGGACGATGAACATTTCCGCCAAGCGAAACGCTTACGGCAGACAGCTGGGAAGCTTTTCGGCGGTGGGAAAGGTGGGGGACATTCCCGATTTTCCCATGGTTTTCATCAGGGCACCTTACATTTCCGAGCTGTCCGCACCCGCCGAAATTCTGGCGGAATGGGACGGACGGATAGTGGCTGCCCGTCAGGGAAATATGCTGGCAACGGCATTCCATCCCGAGCTGACCGATGACCTTCGTGTGCATCAAATGTTTCTTGATTTAATGTGAAAAGTGGAAAGTGAAAAGTGAAATTTTATTTTCCGATTGCGTAAAAAGGGTATTCTCCCACTGTGTGTGAGGGAATACCCTTTTGCATTAAATTAATTGATGGCGATCAGTTTTTTGAGAGTTCGGTTAAATTCAACACCAATAACTCCACTTTTCACTTTCCACTTTTCACACTAGGCGAAGCATTAAATTGTAAACATTTATATTTCAAACGATTAACCTGCAAAAAAATCCTTTGGGGGGCTTGAAAAAAGTTATGGAAAGTGATACAATGAATGTATCGTATGCAGATGATGGGATCTGCAAATATCCATATGTCGAGAAAGGAAGTATATCCAATGAATTTCGGACATTTCGATCTGAAAAATAAGGAATATGTTATCACCAATCCCGCAACGCCCTCTCCTTGGGCTAACTACCTCGGTTCTCCCGAATACGGAGCTATCATCTCCAACAACGCAGGCGGCTACAGCTTCGTAAAGAGCGGTGCAAACGGCCGTGTTATCCGTTACCGCTTCAACTCCGTGGCAATGGATCAGCCCGGACGCTATGTTTATATCAAGGACAGTGAGTCGGGCGAGTACTGGTCCGCTTCATGGGCTCCCGTCTGCAAGCCTCTTGATGAGTATAAGAGCGAGTGCCGTCACGGTACTGCTTACACCGTTATATCTTCCGAATATAAGAAGATCAAGTCCGAAGTTACATATTATGTTCCCAAGGACGCTACATATGAAGTATGGGCTGCTAAGATCACCAATACCGACGATAAGCCCAGAAAGCTGTCCGTTACAGGCTACTGCGAATTCGTAAACGATAACAACTATGAACAGGATCAGGTAAATCTCCAGTATACACTGTTCATCACACGCACATATTTCAAGGGCAACTTCATTCTCCAGAAGCAGAACGAAGTGTTCAAGAACCCCGATAACGAGCGTTTCCTCGGCCTTGCAAGAGCAGAGGTTTCCGCTTACTGCGGCGACCGTGACGCTTTCGTCGGCTCTTACAGAAGCTATGCTAACCCCAAGGGCATCGAAGAGGGTCTTAAGGGCAACCTGAACTACAACACCAACTCCTGCGGTGCTCTGCAGAGCGACATTGTTCTCCAGCCCGGCGAAACCAAGGAGCTGACATATATCCTCGGTCAGAAGCCCGAGCCTGTTGCTGCCGAGTTAATCGCTAAGTATCAGGAACCGGGCGTTGTTGAGAAGGAAGTTGAGGAGCTTAAGAACTACTGGCACGATAAGCTGGATAATTTCCAGGTTGAAACTCCCGACGACGATTTCAACAATATGATAAACGTTTGGAACGCATACAACTGCTTTATCACATTTATCTGGTCGAGAGCCGCTTCATTCCAGTACTGCGGTCTGAGAAACGGCTTCGGTTACAGAGATACCGTTCAGGATATTCAGGGCATTATCCACCTTGCTCCCGAAATGGCTAAGAATCAGATAGTTTTCATGCTTTCCGCTCAGGTTACAAACGGTGCAGGTCTGCCTCTGGTTAAGTATACTCATAAGGCAGGTCAGGAAAATCACCCCGACGAGAATGACCCCAACACAGCATATGCAAAGGAAACAGGTCACCCCTCTTACCGTGCGGACGACGCTCTCTGGCTGTTCCCTACAGTGCATAAGTATATCTCCGAAAGCGGCGATATTGCATTCCTGGACGAGGAGATCTCCTACGCTAACGACGGAGAAAAGGGTACTGTTTACGACCACCTGAAGAGAGCTATCATGTTCTCTATGAACAACCTCGGCAACCACGGTATGCCCGCAGGCCTTCACGCTGACTGGAATGACTGTCTGCGTCTTGGCAAGAAGGGCGAGTCCACATTCGTTGCATTCCAGCTGGTTTATGCCGTTAAGATTCTGAGAATGTATGCAGAAAAGAAGAACGATGCAGAATATATCAAGTATCTCGATGAAATAAAGGCTAAGCTGGACGAGATCCTCGCTGCTTGCTGGAACGAGGACAGATGGATAAGAGGTTACAAGGAGGACGGCACCGTTATCGGTCAGAGAACCGACCCCGAAGCAAATATGTGGCTCAATCCTCAGTCCTGGTCCGTTATTTCGGGCTTTGCAAGCAAGGAGCAGGCTGAAAAGGCTATGGACAGCGTTGAGAGAGAGCTTAACACTCCCTACGGTGCAATGGTTATGTATCCTCCCTACGTTGAACACGGCTTTGACGGTGCTCTGATGCAGTGCTTCAACAAGTGCACAAAGGAAAATGCAGGTATCTTCTCTCAGCCTCAGGGCTGGCTGATCCTTGCAGAGTCCCTGCTGGGTCACGGAAACAGAGCATACAAATACTGGAAGGAAGCCGCTCCCGCAACCTACAACGACAACGCTGAGCATCGCTGCCTTGAGCCGTATGTTTACGGTCAGTTCGTTGAGGGTAAGGACAGCCCCTTTGCAGGACGTGCACACGTTCACTGGCTGACAGGTACAGCGTCCACCGTTATGGTCGGCACTGTTGAGGGTATCCTCGGTATGCGTCCCAACGCTGACGGCCTGAACATTTGCCCCTCTATCCCCTCCGAGTGGGACGGTCTGAAGATCCATAAGAGCTTCAGAGGAAAGAAGCTGGAGATCACCGTTGACAACTCCGCACACGCTGAAAGCGGCGTTAAGGAACTGTTCCTCAACGGCGAAAAGCTGGACGGCTGCTTCGTTCCCGCCGACAAGCTCAAGGACGTTAACGATATTAAGGTAGTTCTCGGCTGATTTTTCACAAAATAAATAATAATTCCCCGACCGCACACCGTGTTCGATGTGCGGTCGGTTTTTTGCAAAAAAAACGGCGTTTCGTACCGTCCGATACGAAACGCCGCCTTATACTAATCTTTAACCAACCTATGGACAAATCCGACAGCTATAACTCAGCCACTCGGCGTCAAGCACCCTTGACGGGCGACAGCCCGCCTGCGGGTGCTTTCCTTGATTGGCTGTGTTCTATCTGCCGCCTTTGTCTACAGAACGATTAAAGATTAGTATTAAATTATCCGACCATACCGTCCAAATTTTCTCCAAGCTCAATAGCTTTGGGTATCTTCACAATGTTTTCGGGCTTAACACCGAAAATTTCTTCCCAAGCCTTGTCCAGCTTTTCGCCCGAGGTTTTTGCAAGCTTAGCCTGTTCATCGGCAGATGCGTCCGCTGCCCCTCTGTCACCGAGAATGAAAAATCCCACATAATTGCCCTTGACGAAAAGGCGGGCTTCTTTGACACGATATTCATCATATCCGTAGGTCAGTGCATAGCAGCCGAAATCGTCAAACCGCTCCTGAATAAGCCTTGCGGCTTCATCGGCATAACCGTCCTTGACCCTGAGAATAAGTGCGGTATCCATATTTATAGAGGAGATAGAACTGTTTTCATATGCCCAATTTTCCACCTTGTTCATATCAAAGCCGTAAAATTCAAGACCGTCAAATCCCTTTTCCTCGCAAATATGGTCACAGGTATAGCTGCCGCCCATGGATTTTTTCAGCTTTCCGAGAATATCTGCCGCCGAAAGGTCTGCTGTTTTTTCGGACGCAATAAGTACGCCGTTTTTGTCAAAGGTATAGACCTTGCCGTTTATCCTCCGGCTGCCTGTGCACATTTTTCCGTCCTTGCGGAAATAGTAGGTTTTTCCGTCGATCATTCTCCAGCCTGTACGCATTGTGCCGAATTTTGAGAAGAAATATCTGCTGCCGTCAATGTCCTGCCAGCCTGTCAGCTTTTTCCCCGAATTGTCGGTATAGCTGCAAATGCTGCCGTTCTTTATCCAATCTGCCGAAGCGGAAACGGTAAGTGCGGACATTGCCGAAAGGGACATCATTGCTGCCATTGCCATAGAAATAATCTGCTTTTTCATATTAAAAATCTCCTATCTTTATTTGTAATAACGGTTCAGTGTATCTTTCCCCGCCAAAGGTGGGGAAAGATACACCCAAATACGTCACTTTCAAAGTATAACAAATCAAAATGACGAATTGAACGGTGCTTCCTTTGTTTTCATCTATATTCAATCGGGCTTCCGCTCTGCATGCCTGAGTTTTCCGCCCGTCTGTATAATAAACGAACGGGGAGATAAAAATGTCGGGAGAAAATCAGATTTTTTTATTTTTATTTTCGCTCGATTTATGCTAAAGAATAATGCTAAATGGGTGTTCCCCGCCGAAGTCGGGAAAACACCCATTGACAAGTATATTTATTGTGCCTGCTTCATAAGAAATTCGGCGGTTTTTGTAAGCTCGGAAATATCCGTACCGTCCGTGCCGGAAAGACAGTAACGGTATTTTTCGCCGTCCCAGAATGCCTTGTAATATCCGCTGACGGTAATTTCCAGAGTGCCGCCGCTTTCGGTAAGCTGCCGTGTTTCGGCGGTGTCCTCGTATATTCCCGAAATATCGCCGTCCTCTGTGGAAACGTTATAGTCATATCTGCTGCCGTTCAATGCAAAGGATATTCTCACAAGGGTGCTGTCAAATATCATATAGGAAATATCCTCCGCACCCTCGGGAACGGCGAAATCCAAGCCCCATTCCCGAATATCTTCAAGGGTAAATTCCTCCGCAAAGGGATTTCCGATACATACATTGTCATCGGTTTCGGAGGATACCGCCGTAGTGACCTCTGCGGACGGGTCGGCGATGCTGCCGTCATTTTGGTTTGTGATGAAAATGCCTGCCGCCGCCGCAACAACAAAGCACGCCGCCAAAGCAGATGCACAGCGGTAAAGGGAAATGCTCTTTTTCGGGGCTTTTTCCGCCGCCGCTTTCTGCATTATGTTTTTGTACATTCTTTCCTCCGCACCCTCGGACGGCTCAATTTTTTCTATGGAATTTCTGATGATTTTATTTTCGCTCACTCGTTATCGCCTCCTATTATAACTTTCAGCTTCGCTCGTGCGTCCCTCAGCTGATTTCTCACGGTCGAAGCGGGACGTTTCAGCATTTTCGCTATTTCGTCCGTCTGATAGCCCTCGTAATAGTGAAGATAGACCACGTCTTTATATTTTTCGGGCAGGGACATTACCGCTTCAAGAACGTCGTCATGCATGGTTTCGTCCGACCTCAGAGTTTCCTCATAGTCCGAGATGGGTTCGGTTTTCTTGTTCCACCAATGCTTTAGCTTGTCCTTGCAGATATTCCTTGCAGTGACGGTAAGCCACGCACGTTCGTGTTTTTCATCGGTAAATGCCGTACCGTTCGTCATTGCTTTTACAAATGTGTCCTCGGTGCAGTCCTCGGCATCTGCACAATTCTGCATGAAAATGTAGCAGATACGGTAGACCGCACGGAAATGCCGCTTATAAAACTCGGCAAAATCGTTTTGGATATTTTCCGTCATTTTTTCACCCCCGCAGTATATACGATTTGAAGAGCCGGATTGTCGGGTCAATCTTTGAAAATTATAGCATTTTGATGATTTCCTGTCAAATTGGCGAAAAAAGCGTTTCGTACCGTCCGATACGAAACGCCGATCGTTATACTATTTCCTAATCAACCTATAGACAAGGTCTATAGGTTGATTTCCACCGCTTTGCGGTGGGTGCGGCGAAGCCGCAAAGGAAAGCCGTACAATACTAATTCCGTCAAAACCGCCGGTTTTTACGGAATTAGTATTATTTGAAAAATTCAATACGCCATCTCTGATGCTCCTCAAAGAGGTTTTCCCCCTCGGTAAAGTGCATATCCTTCATTCCCAGAACGATTTCCGGAGCTTCAAGGCTGCATATACGGTATGTTCCGTCGCTGCCGTTGAAGCGGAGAAGCAGCCTGTCCGAGCCGCCGACCTTGATTTTTGCACCGTTGGCGGCAGTCAGCGTGTAGACGGTTTCGCCGTCCCGTTCCCCGACGGTTTTAAGCGTAAAGGCGAATTTAGAATTATCGGAGCTGTTTCGGTCGTAACGGCAGATACCCAAGCCGTTTCCCGAGGCACAGAAATATTTCTCCGAGCTGTACATTGATACAAGACGCAGTTCAACTTTGTCGTTGTTTTCGGGATATACCCCTCTGTCAGCGGCACGGACGTCCGTTTCGGTCACAAGCTTCGGTTTTTCGCCGAAAGCATTGTAATGTGACACCGATGCGAAATCTGCATCAGGCTTATCCGCATTATTCGGGGAGCCGTCAAGCTGCTGTATAAGCTCGGTTTTTCCGTCGGAGTCTATACTGTATATGGAAAGTCCGTCGGAATATGTGCAGAAAAGGGAAAAACGTTCCGTTTCGGAAAAATCGGAGGGCAACTGGATAAAATGCTCCTTTACCGTTTTGACGCCGTTCTTTTCTTTTCCCATTTTTTCCGTCAAAACAAAGCCCGAAAGCTTGTCCGAAGCGTAAACGGGAAACCAATAGCAGCCCGTATCGGACAGCTTGCCATCTTTGAACAAAGGCACATTGACGGCACTCCCGACAGCTATCCTGCCGCTCAGCGGTTCGCAGACAAACGATCCGTGTGGCGTAAAAAGCGAGATGAAGTCGGCTTCGCTTTTTTCGCATATACGCTCCTCCGCATAACCTTCGCTTACTGCAAAGGTCACAGCTTCGGTCTTTTTGCTGCGTCCCGGGACGGAATATGACGCCGAAGCGGGAACGCTCAGAAATACGGCACACAAAACCGCCGTCGAAATTATTTTAGTGAAAGCTTTTTGAAACATACGACCGCCTCCGTTATTATAATACTTATATTTTAAAGCATATATCTGTGGATTGATTAAAATTATTTTGATGAAATGTAAATCTTTCGTCAACAAATGCTGTGTTTTGGAAAACTGCTCGACTACCTTTAATGGCTGACCCCGGTATTATGCAATAATCTTGCGGAATATACATAATATTCAATATACTGTGCATATATTCACACATACAATGAATATTAAGCAAAGAATTGCATAAATTTATAAAAGAAATACAGTATCTTCACGATAAATTAACATAGTATCATTATAATATAATGGTATAATTATTCACTTTTGGAAAGATATTTTTATTCAACAAAAGCTTGACAGGAGGAACCTTTTATGCCATTCAAGATTTTTATAGACGGTCAGGAGGGTACGACAGGGCTTCGTATCGTGGAAAGACTGAAAAACCGCTCTGATATTGAGCTTCTTAAAATAGATGAATCCCTCAGAAAGGACGTAAACGAGAGAAAGCGTCTTATCAACGCTTCGGATATTACATTTCTTTGTTTGCCCGATGCGGCGGCAATTGAAGCTGTTGCTCTGGCGGAAAATGAAAACGTCCGCATTATCGACGCTTCCACCGCCCACAGAACAAATCCCGATTGGGCTTACGGCTTCCCCGAGCTGTCCAAGGCACACCGTGAGAGGATAAGAACAGCGAAAAGAGTGGCAAACCCGGGCTGCTATGCAAGCGGGTTTATCGCATGCGTTTATCCGCTGGTGAATGCGGGGATAATGCCGAAGGACTATCCCGTGACCTGCCACGCCGTTTCGGGATACAGCGGAGCGGGTAAAAAGGGCATCGCACAGTATGAGGACGAAAACAGGGATTTTCAATTGGATTCTCCCAGACAGTACGCACTTACTCAGAACCACAAGCATATCAAGGAAATGATGACTATTTCGGGACTGTCCGAGCTGCCCGTGTTCACGCCTATCGTTGACGACTATTATAATGGTATGGTGGTTTCCGTTCCGCTGCATCTGAGAACGCTTGACAAAAGGCTGACCCTTGCGGAGCTTCGTGAGGTTTTCGCCGCACATTACGAGGGCGAGAGATTTGTGAAGGTAATGCCCATTTGCGGAGAGGGCGTTCTGTCCGACGGATTTATTGCGGCAAATACCCTGAAGGATACAAACGATATGCAGATATTTATCTGCGGAAATGACGACAGAGCCGTTATCTCCGCAAGATTTGACAATCTCGGAAAGGGTGCTTCGGGTGCTGCCGTTCAGTCCATGAATATTATGATGGGCGTTCCCGAGGAAACGGGGCTTATAGGTTAAACGTCAGCGTTTTTGGGGGGTGACAAAATGTTATTTTCTACGGCTGTGCTTATACTTGTGTGGGGTATGCTGGCAGTGTCGATCATATTGGCAGTGCTGAAAATATTACCTTTTTCCTCTGTGCTCTGTAATATTATTGTAATGCCGATAGTTATTTTGGGGGCAGAGCTTGACTTTGGCATCACATACAACGGTTGGTTGGTTTCTATGCCTGCTGCGATTTTTGCCATGCTTGTTGCAGGGGCGACAATGTTCCAAAAATGTGATGAGGAAGATCCTGCGGAATGGGCGTTGAAACGGCTTTCTGTAAGCATATATTTTCAGGTGTGTTTGGTTGCGTACTATTGTGCATTTATGGTCTGGACGTGGATAGTAGGCGGCAACTTCGGATTTTTCGCCGCTGTATTGTCGCAGCTTTCTTCGCTGGTCATCGTGTTGGATAATAAGTTCCTTTCACCCGTATTTATGGCGGCTTTTCTTTGGATAGTTTGCCCTGTCGTTTATGTATTCCGTGCGGGAAAGGCACTTGCAGAGGGAGAAAACGGAAGTAAGACAATGAGCAAGGTGCTTAAAGTGTGTGCATTTATCCCCGTTGTTAATTTCTTTGCGTCCTGGGCGGGTGTTCTGTATATCAAGCTCAGGCATAAAAAGAAGCTTTACCGCCCTGCACTGTTTTCCGCTTTTGTTGTCATAGGAACTGCTCTGACTGCATTTGCTTTTACAAATAAGGTTATAGATGTTTACAAGATTGGTGATATGCTCGAAGACGGTGCATATACTGTCAGCGATTTCTTCAGCGGAAAAGAGCCGACGTGGCAGTTCGATGACGAATATGTTGAGAATGAGCTGTTTAAGGAAGAGCTGGTAGAGTGGCTTGAGGATTGAGTGATTTTTATAAGGAGTTGTATATTATGAATGAATTTCTTACCATAGAAGGCGGCGTATGTGCCGCAAAGGGCTTTAAGGCATCGGGCGTTTACTGCGGGATAAAGGAAAATCCCACAAAGAAGAACGACATTGCAATGGTAGTGTCCGACGTAATGTGCAATGCGGCGGGCGTTTACACTCAGAATAAGGTAAAGGGTGCACCCGTTATCGTTACAAAGAAAAATCTGGAAAAATCGGGCGGAAAGGCAAAGGCAGTTATCGTCAACTCGAAAAATGCCAACACCTGCAACGCCGACGGCGAGGAAAAGGCTAACGAAATGTGCCGCCTGACCGCCGAAGCTTTGGGTATCAAGCCCGAGGAAGTCATTGTTGCGTCCACAGGCGTTATCGGGCAGATACTTCCCATCGAACCCATTGCAAAGGCTGTTCCCGTGCTGGCGGAAAAGCTGTCCTATACGGGAAATGTTGAAGCCGCCACCGCTATTATGACCACCGACACCGTTAAAAAGGAGTACGCCGTTAAGTTTGAGATAGGCGGCAAGGAATGTCATCTCGGCGGTATGGCAAAGGGCAGCGGTATGATTCACCCGAATATGGCGACTACGCTGAACTTTATCACCACCGACTGCTCGGTATCTCCCGAAATGCTGCAAAAAGCCCTTTCGGAGATAGTGAAAATTACATACAACTGCCTGTCCGTTGACGGCGACCAGTCCACCAACGACACCTGTATGCTTATGGCAAACGGTCTGGCGGAAAATCCCGAAATATCTTCCGAGGGCGAAGCTTTTGACATATTCAAGGACGCTCTCTATCAGGTAATGGCAAATCTCACCCGTATGCTTGCCAAGGACGGCGAGGGTGCGACCAAGCTGCTGACCTGTGTTTGCAGCGGTTCGCCCGACCTTGACACGGCAATTGTCGTTGCAAAAAGCGTTATCCGTTCGCCGCTGTTCAAATGTGCAATGTTCGGTGCGGACGCAAACTGGGGACGTGTTCTCTGTGCAATAGGTTACGCCGAAGCGGATTTCGACATTAACAAGGTAGACGTTGACCTGGGTTCAAAGGTGGGGAAAATAGCCGTTTGCCGCAATGGAGCGGGTGTTGAGTTCTCCGAGGACGAAGCAAAGAAAATTCTCCTTGAAGATGAGATAGATATTCTCGTTGACCTCAATTCGGGCAGCGTTTCTGCGACCGCATGGGGCTGTGACCTTACATATGATTATGTTAAGATAAACGGAGATTACCGTTCATAAACCGCTATGTTTGAATATAAAGAAAAAGAAACAATGGGCATCGGCTTTGAAGATGCCGATATAGGCTTTTTTGCCGACACTCCCGTAAATGTTCCCGAAAAGCTTCTGAAAGAATTTGAAGGTGTCCTTCTCTCGGACGAAAGCATTATCGCCGCCGCCGAGGGAAAAACGGGCAAGGGGAATTTGGCACTGAAAATGTTCGCTGTTTTCTGGACAGCCTTTGCGGTATTCTGGACTGTCGGTGCATGTGCGGCAGGAGGTCTGTTCGGACTTTTCGGCGTTCCGTTTATCCTTATTGGAATAGGTCAGCTTAGATCGGCAGGCTTTATAAGACGGAAAATACAGGTGGCTGTTACCGGGAAAAGGGTAATATTTCGCTGCGGCAGACAGATCGGGGCGGTCTATTATGAAGATCTGGGAGATGCAAAGATTTTTCCGTCAGCTGAACCGCAGCTGTGTGACGTAATGTTTGATTGGATAACTAAGAAAAATACGAATAGCCTTGTCAGGGAGATAGCAGCGGGCGGAATATGCTCAATGTCCTCCGAAGATGCCGAGAATATTGCCGCAGTCATTAACAACAACCAAAGGAGCATTATATAAAATGGAAAATATTATCTCAAATGAAATACGTTCAAAGGTGCTTATTGACGCACTGCCCTACATACAGAGATATAACGGCAAAATAGTCGTTATCAAGTACGGCGGAAACGCTATGACAAACGAAGTGCTGAAAGACGCCGTAATGAGCGATATTGTCCTGCTTTCGCTGGTCGGCGTAAAGGTGGTCCTCGTTCACGGCGGCGGACCCGAAATTAACGATATGCTCAAAAGAGTGGGCATTGAAAGCAAGTTCATCAACGGTCTGAGATACACCGATGAAGCTACCGTTGACATTGTAAAAATGGTGCTTGCGGGCAAGGTAAACAAGGAGCTGGTGGCATATCTCGCACAGCATAACGGAAACGCTCTCGGACTTTGCGGCATTGACGGCGGAATGCTGGTTGCCCATAAAATGGAGTCCGACCCCGACCTCGGTTTTGTCGGCGAGATAGACAGCGTTAACACCACACCTATCACCGACGCTCTGGACAGGGGATATGTCCCCGTTATCGCCACAGTCGCCTGCGATTCAAAGGGACAGACCCTGAACGTCAACGCCGACACGGCAGCCGCAAGAATAGCTGCCGAGCTTCGTGCGGAAAATCTTATCCTTATGACCGATATTAAGGGACTTCTCAAGGACAAGGACGATGACGGCACGCTTATCCCAACCGTGCAGGTCAGCGAAGTGCCGTTTATGAAGCGTCAGGGGATAATCTCCGGCGGAATGATACCGAAGATAGACTGCTGCGTTGAGGCGGTCAGACGTGGAGTTAAGAAAACCTGCATTATTGACGGACGTGTTCCGCATTCCATTCTTATCGAGCTGCTTTCAAATGAGGGCATAGGTACACAGTTTATTTAATGTGGAGAGTGGAAAGTGAAAAGTGGAATTTTTTATATCAGTACATAAAAATATCCTAACAGGTTTTGTAGGGGAAAAAGCATAGCTTTGGTTTCCCGTCCCGCAGTTACCGAAAGAACTGTTGAAATCTGCGGGCGGGGAAACCCCGCCCCTACATTAATGCTATTTTTGTGGATTGCTATAGTGATTTGCGGAAAGGAAGATAAAAATGTCAACCATAGAAAAATTTAATGAGCATATAATGCCTACATACGGACGTTTTGACGTGGTTATGGAAAAGGGCGAGCGGGAAACCGCCGTGGACGAAAACGGCAAGGAATACATAGATTTCGGCAGCGGTATCGGCACAAATTCCCTCGGCTTCTGCGACAGTGAATGGGCGGACGCTGTATGTGCACAGGTGCGTTCCATTCAGCATACCTCCAACTATTATTATACAAAAACTCAGGCTGATTTAGCGGAAAAATTGTGTAATCTGACGGGATATTCAAAGATATTTTTCGGAAATTCGGGTGCGGAAGCCAACGAGTGTGCTATCAAGCTTGCAAGGAAATATTCCTTCGATAAATACGGAAAGGACGCCGAACGCTTCAAGATAATCACCCTTGTGAACTCCTTCCACGGCAGAACGCTCTGCACTCTGTCCGCAACCGGTCAGGACGTTTTCCACAACTATTTCTTCCCCTTTGTGGACGGCTTCGTGAACGTGACCGCAAATGACATTGACGACCTGCGTTCAAAGATAGACGACAAGACCTGTGCGGTAATGTTCGAGTGCGTTCAGGGCGAGGGCGGCGTAAATCCCCTTGATAAGGCGTTTGTGGACGAAATTTTCAGGATATGTGCCGAGAAGGATATTCTCACCATATGCGACGAGGTGCAGACGGGTATGGGCAGAACGGGAACTGTCCTTGCCTCTGAGCAGTACGGCGTCAAGCCCGACATTACCACGCTGGCAAAGGGAATTGCAGGCGGTATCCCCATGGGTGCGTGCCTTGCTTCCGAAAAGTGTGCGGACGTGCTGAACAAGGGCACTCACGGCTCTACCTTCGGCGGAAATCCTATCGCATGTGCAGGTGCAAATGTGGTATGCGACCGCCTTGCGTCCGACGGTTTTTTGGACGATATAAAGAAAAAAGGCGAATATTTCCGTGAAAAGCTCACCGCAATGAACGGCGTTGAGGGCGTTGACGGAATGGGCATGATGCTCGGAATTCGTTTCACCGATAAGGAGAAAAAAGCCGCCGACGTATGCAAAGCCTGCCTTGATAACGGTCTGCTGGTGCTTACAGCAAAGGAAAAGCTCCGCCTTCTGCCCCCGCTGACCATTACATATGAGGAGATCGACAAGGGGCTTGCTATCCTCGCAGAGCTGTTAAAATGACCGTCGGCATCATCACTGCGGCGGTGTCGGTCATACTATTTATATTGTACGAACGGCTTCGGAAACGGCTCCATGCCAAGACCGATTATCTCCGCCGTCCCGAGATACGCTGCGATGCGGAAATTCTCGACGTGAACACGGTAACATTTCACGACAAGGACGGCACCGAGGTCACCAAAAAAGCCGCTATCATCAGCTTCCGAACGGCAAACAGCACCACCGTCCACCGCTATACACGAAGATTTTTCCGACCCTACCGCCGAGGTGACAAAATAGTTCTCTACTACGACAGCGAAACGGACGAAGCCCTTATCGAACGGGACAATCCCGCTGCCCTTGCCGACATTCTGCTGCTTCCTTTTATAATAGTATTGGTGATGGCAACAGTGCTGGCGTTTTCAATATTCTGAAAATTTTCGGTCAGTGGGCGTTTCCCCGCCTAAAAAAGTCACTCAGATGGTAAAAATATTGTTACGGGAGGTAAATATACATATGAAACACCTTTTAAAAATGGCTGATCTCACAAAGCATGAGATCATCGAAATACTCAACCTTGCCGATCAGCTGAAATATGAGCTGAAGCACGGAATTCCCCATAATCACTTAAAGGGCAAGACCCTCGGAATGATATTCCGCAAGGCGTCCACAAGAACTCGTGTTTCCTTTGAAACGGGCATGTATCAGCTGGGGGGCTACCCGCTGTTCCTGTCATCGGAGGATATGCAGATAGTCCGTGGAGAACCCGTCTGCGATACCGCACGCACCCTCTCACGCTATCTGGACGGTCTGATGATACGCACCTACGACCAGCAGGAAGCCGAGGAGCTGGCGGAATACTGCTCTATCCCCGTTATAAACGGTCTGACCGATTACGCCCACCCCTGTCAGGTGCTGGCGGATCTGATGACCGTCCGTGAGATGAAGGGCAGCTTCGACGGACTGAAAATGTGCTATATCGGCGACGGTGATAATATGGCAAACTCCCTTATCAGGGGCTTTCTGACCGTCGGAATGACCGTTTCCGCCGCATGTCCCGAGAAATACCGTCCCGCTGAAGACGTGCTGAAATTTGCCGAAGAAACAGGCAGATTTGAGCTGACGGAATCTCCCGAAAAGGCAGCGGAGGGTGCCGACGTGGTCATCACCGACGTCTGGGCGTCCATGGGCAAGGAGGACGAACTTGAACAGCGTCGCAAGGACTTTGCGGGCTATCAGGTGAACAGTCACATTATGTCCATAGCCAAGCCCGATGCAATGGTAATGCACTGCCTGCCTGCCCATCGTGAGGAGGAGATCACCGCCGAGGTGTTCGAGGCACACGCCGATGAAATATTCGAGGAAACCGAAAACAGGCTCCATGCTCAGAAGGCTGTTATGGTTAAGCTGATGGCATAAAAACAGGGACTGTTGCTTTAATGTGCAACAGTCCCTTTTAGATATTCGCACTTAAACGGCAGCGACTCTCCCGATGTTTGCGGCATTAACCGTTAACTATATTATATACCGAAAAAACAGTTTTGTCAATGGTTTTATACATAGTATCATGGAAATAAATTTTCGCATTTATTTATGTATGTTCGGTCTAAAATAATTGCCCGATAAATAAATTGCACGCTTTTCACACGTCTGATACGGCGGCATAAACAGTTACAAACCGATAAAGAAAAAACAGCCTTTGTAATCAAATTGTTACCGACAGAATGAATTTTCCTGTAAAAAGTTGCACAAGTTAGTGATTTATACTCTATTTAAACAGAATAGGTATTTTAAATTTGTCATAATTGCTGATTGACACTTTTGGATTTCCGTGTTAGAATAATAGCGTAATCTACGAAAGGCGAAAACGTATAAGTCTGTAACCGATCGCAGCTTACATATTCATTATTGATTTCCATATAAATTTGGAAATAAATAAATAAAAACAAGAAACAAAACAAGGAGGATTTTTTCATGAACATGAAAAAGACATTCGCTGGCGCACTCGCTGGCGCACTGGCCGTATCTGCAATGGCTACATCCGCTTCCGCATCTGTACCTGGCCCCGGTGAGTACACCGTTGACCTGACAAGAGATGCTGAGTTCTATGCAACTGTACAGTTCACTTTCGATGGTGACTATATGCTCAACGAGCAGATCGCTGAAATGAAGGACGGCGATGCTTGTAAGTACCTTACTCTCGGTTTCTCAGACAGCACCGGTCTCTTCAAGCTCGGTGGCATGAAGGAAATGACCGTTGAGGTTGTTGGTTCTACTGGCGTTAAGACACAGGTTCTGAAGTTCAACACAACTTGGAACGATGCTGACTTCTATGACTGGAACCTCTTTGATTGGGCTGCTAGCGACAACGAGGCTATGTTCAAGCTCCTCGTTGCTGACAAGGGTGTTGCTAACAATGCTCAGACTCTGTACCTCGACAAGTACAACACCGTTAAGGAAGCTCTCGCAGTTTCTACTTCTACCGGTGACAAGAAGTATCCTGTAGGTTCTAAGGGCGAAAACCTCGACCTGCCTTACTTCGACAAGATCGTTATCACAGCTAAGGTTCCTTGCCAGGATAACGTAACTGCTCTGAACATGAGCCTTGATGGACTCAACAGCAAGACTGCTTCTTATAAGACCGGTCTTAAGTCCTATGTTGGCGGCGTTAATCCTATCACTATCAGAGAAGAGAGCAATGAGGATGCTAAGATCGCTCAGGATAACCTGAACAAGGCTCTGGCTGCAAAGACCAAGTTTGCTCTTGCTGATGCTGCTTATGGTCAGTTCGTAGATGCATTCAACACATTCCTTGCTGCTGCAGGTCTTGATGCTTCCAAGTATACTGTTGCAGATTTCAACGCTCTCGCTGTTTCTGATGCTATCCCTGTAAAGGCTGCTAGTGCACTCGAAGCTGCTAAGCTTGCTCAGGCTGCTTACAATAATGCTGTTGCTGCTATCCCTGCAGAGTATGTTGCTAAGTACTACGATCCTACATTCGATATCGATGCAGAGGTTAAGACTCTCGAGGATATCGTTAAGGCTCACCAGACTCTGGGTATCACCAGCGTTGTTGTAGACGTTGACAACACTACTATCATCACACGTTCTCTCGGTGCTTGCCACAATTGGGCAACAATCAACCTTCCTGCTGCTCAGGGCGAAACTAAGTTCACTAAGTACGAGAAGGAAAGAGTTGGCGTTAAGTCCGGCGTTGTAATCGACGGCGACGGCAAGGTTAAGACACTTTCCGGCGACATCGGAGCTTGGAAGCCTGATGCACTCAGACAGATCGCTGATGCTATCGCTGACAATGAGGGCGTTACACTCACATTCACAGCTAAGGATGAGTTCAACGATACAACATACAAGAACTGGATGTCTGCTTGGATGGATTATGTATACGACAGAGCTGGTCACGACTACAAGGGTTATCCTTACGCTAACTACTACTACACCGACAACGTTAAGGACGACTATGAGGTATGGGGCGAGTCCATGTTCACAGGTGCTATCGTACTGAACAGAGACTTCTCCAAGCAGTTCTCTCAGTCCAACCTTTGCGATTGGGGCACAAAGACTGTAACATTCGATTGGGATGAGCTCACTGAGGGCAGATTCTATGATGCTTCCGTAGTTCTCCACACAATGGAAATCCTCTCTACTCAGAACGTTGAGTGGGTAGCTTGCACAGTAACAGTTCCCGAGCAGGGTGCTGATGCTGAGGACGTTGCTCCTTCTCAGGGTGCAGAGGACAACTCCACTGAGATCGACGATACTCCTGTAACCGATGCTCCCGCTGAGGTTATCACAGAGGCTCCTGTAACAGAAGCTCCCGCTCCTGAGACCACAGCTGCTCCTGTTAAGCCTGAGGGCAACCCTCAGACCGGTAACGCTCCTGTAGCTCTCGCAGTTATCCCTGTTGCTCTGGCTGCTGCTGCAATCGTTGCTAAGAAGAGAGGCTAATTTCTAGCCCCCACACGATTTAGATTACTTACGTTTTCTAACATCATATAAAGGCTCCCGTCCGTATGCAGAGCGGACGGGAGTTTTTTTGCCTTCTTGGACGGTGAAAGCATTTCGGCGGCTTTTACCGTCCTATTTCTGTAAGAGTATACGGCAAATATTTACAGTAATTCCGTCAAAATATCCCGAAAATAGCTGTATTATTCGCAATTTAAATATAAACACCGTATTGTTTTTGTGTAACGTGACGAAATCATCACATAACGACCATATTTCTAACTTAAACGTTTGAATTTTCTTGACAAAACTTAGTGAAATTGTTATAATGTATATAAGATACTTATGCGTTATTAGTCAAAATGACGTTAAATCAGATAGTAGATTATACATTTTCAACAAAGCCATTCATATTGCTAAGCAGTCGGGAGTTGTACGGCGTTTCTTAGTTCGGAGTGATTTGCCTTTTCCCGATAAATGCCTGCAATATGGGTGCTATTTTTCCGTTTTAAATGTGTTTATCTTCCTGCGTAAGGACTCTGTTTTCTGATTGCCGATATGATCGGCGGTCAGTATTACCTATAGAAAGGTGGTCATTAAGTGTCTAAGAAATCCAACCGGAAAAGACTGTTGGCTTCTGCCGCCGCACTGGCTATGATATGCACTGCGTTCCCGCTTGCAGCGTTTGCCGATGAAAACGATTCAAACGAGCCAAGCACCGCTTCTGCTGATAACGCAGCTTCGGCGGGCGATCAGACAGGCTTTGCCAAGCAAAAGACATACAGTGAATATTATGACGAGATAGCAGACAAACCCCGTCCCGCCGAGGCTGTACCCGCAAGCTTCAAGGAGGCGAGCGAGGAAACCGAATGTGAGGTCACTTCCTATGAAGGCAAGGACAACGTCCTTGTCTGGTCAAATCAGGAGGGTAAAGTTACATACGAGATAGACGTGAAAACAGCGGGTGCATATAACCTCGAGGTCACATTTATGCCTATCACGGGCGGCAACACCACAACGGAAATGTCCGTCCTGCTTGACGGCGTATCTCCCTACGATACCGCAACCCGTGCTGCTTTCCCCAGAACGTGGGTAAATGCGTACCCCATCAAAACAGACTCAAAGGATAATGAGGTGCGTCCTCCGCAGGTCGAAGCACCCAAATGGACAACCGTTTCGCTCCGTGACGTGGACGGACTGTTCAATGACCCTCTCTTCTTCTATTTCGATGAGGGCAAGCATACCATTACTTTTGATTCTTATAAGGCAAGCGTCGCTATTGCCGATGTTCGGCTGGTAAATGCCGAAGGCTTTGCGGAGTATACCAAGCCTTCCGATGCAGAGCTGTCAAAGAATGCAGGTACTGACGTTATCTTCGTTGAAGGCGAACATGCCTCCTATAAGACCGCTCAGACACTGTATCCCACTTATGACCGAAGTAGCTACCTGACTTCTCCTTCACACCCCACCAAGCAGCGTTACAATACCATCGGTGAGGGCACTTGGGACAGTGCAGGTCAGGCTATCACTTGGGAGATAGACGTCCCCGCCGACGGTTACTATAAGCTGGGCATCAAATCCCGTCAGAATTCCATGCGTGGAATGTATTCCAACCGCCGTATTTACATAGACGGGGAAGTGCCGAACGAAACCTTCGCTCAGGTGAAATTCTACTATGATGCGGACTGGTCATGCGTATATCCCGAGGACGAAAACGGCGACCCGTCCTACGTTTACCTCGATAAGGGCAAGCATGAGCTGACTATGGAGGTTATCCCCGGCGAGATCGGCGACTCCATGAGAAGACTTGACTCCATCGTTTACGACGTAAACCAGTATTACCGCAAAATACTTATGGTAACGGGTCCCAACCCCGATAAGTATACCGATTATAATGTAGATAAGGAAATCCCCGAGCTGCTTCCCGAGTTCAAACGGCTGAGGGACGCTCTCTACGAGGAAAAGGACAAGATCGAGTCCCTGTCAAATCAGGGCGGTTCGGAGGCTGCTGCCCTTGAACGTCTTGCTATCGTCCTTGACAGATGTATCGAGAAAAAGGCTAAGATACCTCAGCTCATCGGCTCCATCAAGGATAATGTTGCTGCCGTTTCCTCCTGGATGCGTCAGTACAGAACTCAGCCCCTGCAAATCGACTACTTTGAGCTGGCTCCCGCCGATAAGGAGTTTACCTCCTGCAAGGAAAACTTCTTCTCGGCAATAAAGTTCAGCACACAGTCCTTCGTTGGTTCATTCTTTGAGGATTATACCGTTCTTTCCGACCTCTCTCAGAATTCCATCAACGTTTGGGTAGGTCTGGGACGTGACCAGACGGTCGTTGTTAAGGAGCTTGTTGACTCACAGTTCGTTCCCGAGTATAATATCGACGTTTCCATAAACCTGGTTCAGGGTAGTATCATGGAAGCCGTTATGGCAGGAAAGGGACCCGACGTTTCCCTCTTCTGCGGCGGTGAATTCCCCATAAACCTGGCTATCAGAGATCTTATCGTTCCCCTGAATGATATGGACGGCTTTGATGAAGTCGTTTCCAGATTCCAGGACGAGGCTATGGTGCATTACACCTTTGACGGCACCGCTTACGGTATCCCCATTTCAAGAACATTCCCGATGATGTTCTACCGCACCGACGTTCTTGCCGGTATCGGTATCACCGAGCCCCCCGAAACATGGGACGACCTCATAGATATGCTCCCCGCTATCCAGAGAGCTTATCTCATGCCCGGTCTTGTGCTTCCCGTAAATATTAACGGCAACGCCGTTGCCGCATCTACCGAAGCGGGACATACCTTCGCTCTGCTGACACTTCAGAGGGGCATCACCTATTATAATGATGCACAGACCGAAACCACCTTTGAATCTCAGGCGGCTGTTGACGCTTTCGAGCAGTGGGTAAAATTCTATACCACCTACAACTTCGATCAGCAGTACGACGCCTTCACACGTTTCAGAACAGGTGAAGCACCTATCGTTATCCAGAACTACAACACGTTCTACAATCAGCTGAACGTGGCTGCCCCCGAGATAAAGGGTCTGTGGGATTTCACCTCCGTTCCCGGTACAAGACGTGAGGACGGTACAGTTTCCCACGCCGCTAACTCAGGCGGATCGGGTGCAGTTATCCTTAAGGACTGCCGCAATGTTGACGCCGCTTGGGAATTCATCAAGTGGTTCACATCCACCGATGTTATGATCTCCTACGGTCAGAACGTCGAAGGCGTTATGGGTCCTCTCGGAAGATTTGACTCCGCTAATATGGAGGCTCTCGAGAAGCTCAACTGGTCCAGAAAGGATCTCAACAAGATCATGGCACAGATGGATGAGCTTAAGGAAATTCCCATCACGCCGTCGTCCTACGTTGTAACGAGAAGTATTATGAACGCATTCAGAACATGCGTAAACGACGCCGAGAATCCAAGAGAAACTCTCAGGCTCTACAATAAGGACATCAACGCCGAAATCACGAGAAAACGTGAAAATCTCGGACTTGAAGATTAATTTGGTCAGGAGGGGTTATTTTGGCATCTTCATCCCAGGCTCCGAAGAAGGAGATACTTCTTCCTTCCGAGAGAAAAATGGATTTCAAGGAACGCTGGGCTTACACTCGACACGAAATGAAGCGGAACTGGCTTTGTTATGTTATGCTTGCACCGTTTATGCTGCTGTTTTTAGTGTTCACAGTTATTCCGGTTATAATGTCGCTGCCTATCGGCTTTACAAGCTTTGATATGGCACATTTCCCGAAGTGGATCGGATTTCAGAATTTCTATACGTTGTTTCTTGAGGACGACGTTTTCGTAATCGCTATCAGAACCACTATCATCTTCGCTATCTTCACAGGACCGCTCAGCTATTTCCTGAGCTTCCTGCTGGCATGGCTCATCAACGAGCTTCATCCCGCACTGAAAACCATATTTACGCTGGTGTTCTACGCTCCTTCAATGGCGGGAAATATCTACTTCGTATGGCAGCTGATCTTCAGCGGCGATACCTACGGATACGCAAACGCCGCTCTTATGGAGCTTGGTATCACCAACACCGCTATCCAGTGGCTGACCGACGCTAACTACGTTCTTCCCTGCGTTATCATCGTTCAGCTGTGGCTCTCAATGGGTGCAGGCTTCCTTGCACTTCGTGCGGGCTTCCAGAGTATCGACAAATCTATGTACGAGGCGGGTGCTATCGAGGGCATCAAGAACAGATGGCAGGAGCTTATCTACATAACTATCCCTTCCATGGGACCTCAGCTTATGTTCGCCGCCGTTCAGCAGATCGTTACAGCCTTTACCGCAGACCTTGTCGGCAGACAGCTCGCCGGTTTCCCGTCTACGGATTATAAGGTACATACTATTATGACCCACGCATTCGATTACGGATATATCCGTTATGAGATGGGCTACGCTTCCGCAATATGCTTTGTATTGTTCATCGTAATGCTCGTCTGCAACGCTCTTATCCGCCGTCTGCTCAGTAAATATATGGACTAACGGGGGTGAGTGTTGAAAATGAAGCTAAATAAGAAAAATCTTAAGCCGTCCGAGCTGGCGGCACTTCAGGAGGCGGAGAACGCTGCGGCACTCGAAGCCCTCCGCAAACGCCGTGAAAAAGAGCACCGCAAAATGGAGAAAAGCAAGGGCACAAACAAGCGTGTCGGCAAGTCGTGGAAGAACGACATCGGCATCTTTACCGTGCTGACGCTCCTCGGACTGTTTATGATATTCCCGATCTATCTGGCAGTTGTAAACTCCATCAAGCCCGTGCAGGAGATCTTCATTATGCCCCCTAAGCTTTACGCTATGGAGCCTACTCTGGAGAACTTCTCCGACCTGTTCAAGGTCGCAAACAACTCTTGGGTGCCTTTCTCAAGAAACGTGTTCAACAGCGTTTTCGTTACCGTGACCGCAACGGTTTTCCACATTCTCTTTGCTTGTACCGCCGCTTTTGTTCTTTCCAAGTGCAAATTCCCCGGCTTCAAGTTCCTGAATGAGGTCATCGTTGTAGCGATGCTCTTTACCAGTACCGTTCTTTATATCATGCAGTATATGGTAATGGCTAAGCTCGGTATGATAAACACCTACTGGGCACTGATACTGCCCATCATCGCAACACCTATGGATCTTTACCTTATGCGTCAGAGTATGACTCAGCTCCCCGATGCTATGATCGAAGCCGCAAAAATCGACGGTGCAGGTCTTATGCGTATCTGCTGGGGTATCGTAATGCCTAACTCCAAGCCTGCTCTGATGACGATCATCATCTTCCAGTTCCAAGCTGCGTGGAATGCAACAGGCGGTCTTTTCATCTACAACGAGGCACTGAAAACTATGCCTACCGTCGTTCAGCAGATCGCTGCTGCAGGTCTTGCAAGACAGGGTGCTATCGCTGCATCGGCAGTAGTTCTTATGGTGCCGCCGCTGCTGATATTCATTCTTGCACAGAGAAACGTTATGGAAACTATGGCTCATTCCGGTATCAAGGATTGATAATGAGCAATGCAACTTATTAGAAAAGGGTGATGATTTGTGATAAATTGGAAAAAGAGTATTGCTGCATTTTCCGCAGCGATGCTTGCAGTCACCGCAATGACTGCTTCCGTTTCAGCTCTGGAAGCTTATGACCCTTACAGCTATGACAGATGGTCGGACGCTGTTCCCTCCCAGGTCGGATATGTGGCGTCTTATAACATCGACGGCCGTCAGATGGGCTGTGAAAAGCTGGTTGAGCCTACCGATATGTTCCTTGCCGAGGATAATCTGATGTATATCACCGACAAGGCAGGAGAGGTGGAGCTAAACGGCGTTAAGGAGAAATTCCCCTCCAGACTGATCGTTACAGACCTTGATTTCAAGGTTCAGAAAATTATGACAGAGTTTAACTATAACGGCGAAACTCTGACACTTAAAAACCCGGGCGGCGTTTTCGTCAGCAAGTATGATAACACTATCTATATTGCCGATACCGAAAACTCCCGTGTTATCCACTGCGACCAGGACGGAAATGTTTTCAGGCTTTACGAAAAGCCGAATTCCGAACTGTATTCCGCAGACCTTACCTACAACCCCAGCAAGGTGGTCGCAGATAAGGCAGGCAACGTTTATGTCGTTGTAAAGAGCGTTAACAAGGGTGCCGTTATGTTCAACAAGGCAGGAGATTTCCTGGGCTTCTACGGTGCAAACCGTGTTGAAGCTACCGCTGAGGTGCTTTCCAGATACCTCTGGAACCTTATCTCCACCGACGAGCAGAAGGCAAACACCATTAAGACGACCCCTATCGGCTTCTCAAACTTCGACATTGACGAGGACGGCTTCATCTATACCGTTACCGAGTCTACCGATACCGATACGGATATTGTAAAGAAGCTCAATCCCAGAGGCTATAACATTTTCAATAACGCTAACGTAAACAACGTTAAATTCGGAGATTATCCTCCCGCATATTACTCCATCTACACCAAGGAAACCTCCCTTGTGGATATTGACATCGGCAGGGACGGCGAGCTGAACTGCCTGGACTTCAATCAGGGACGTATCTTCCAGTATGACAAGGAATGCAACCTGATGTTCATCATCGGCAGCACGGGCGAGCAGCTGGGAAGCTTCAAATCACCCGTTGCCATCGAGTCCTATGAGGATAAGCTCTATGTGCTGGATTCCAGAAAATCAAACGTGACCGTATTTACAAGGACCGATTTCGGAAATATCGTTACCAAGGCAACCAACTACTACAATAAGGGTATGTACGAGGAAGCTCTTGAACCGTGGAAGCAGGTCCTCAAATACGACGGCAACTACCGCCGTGCTTACATAGGCATCGGTAACGCCCTTTATAACAGCGGCGATTACGAGGGTGCTATGAAGTACTATAAGACCGCTATCGCCCGAAACAGATACGACCGTGCTTACGAGGGCTACAGAGGCGATTACCTCAGAGAAAATTTCGACGTCATTATGACGGTGATAATCATCGTGGTAATTCTGCTGCTGATCCTCAATGACAGAAAGAAAAAGGGCAAGCTGGACTTCAAGCGTATGTTTGAAAATATGAAGAGAGAGGAAGTGCGGCTGAAATGATGGATCTAACCAAGGGTCAGTGGGTCAAGCATGTTGTTACCCACCCCTTCGAGGGCTTTGAAGACCTCCGCTGGAAAAAGGGCGGCTCAATGAAAATATCCTGGGTCATCGTTTTCCTGCTGTTCTTCTCCGTTCTTGCTTATAACAGAATGTACGGCTTCCAGTATTATGTCAGCTATGACAAGATATTCAACCTTGTGCCGTATATCTTCCAGAGTATTATCCTGTTTTTAACGTGGGTAGTGGCTAACTGGTCAATGTGTACGCTTTTCGACGGCGAGGGAACGATGAAAAATATCTTCATCAACACCGCCTACTCTCTTGTTCCCTATATTGCAGGCTCACTGTTATGTACCTTCCTTTCACACTTCCTTATTCAGGACGAGTACATTTTCATTCAGACAATAAGCATAATCACCGAATGCTGGACGGTTATCCTGCTGATCTCCGGTCAGAAGGCAGTCCATCAGTTCTCCTTCGGAAAGACGATCGCACTTATGCTGCTGACTATCGTGGCAATGGTGGCTATCCTCTTCCTGCTGGTGCTTGTGCTGACACTCTTCCAGCAGATCGCTATCTTCATTATGTCGATCTACACAGAGCTTTCATACAGAATAAGAGTTTAATTTTAGTTTAGAAAAGTGGTGAACTTAGATAATGCAGATAAAAATGAGAAAAGTCCTCGCAGTTCTGGCAGCGGCAGCAACCATCGGCGGTATGACACTGTCGGTTTATTCCGACGATTCGGCAGAAACCGAGGAAACGGCAGCTGAGGAAACCTCTGAGGACAGCGGTTCCAAAAATAAAAAGACCCGTACTGTCGAGGAAGTTCTCGATAAAATGGAAAAAATGGCGGAGAACGATAAGCTTGAGCTTTTATACTATAAAAAGGAAGACCTTATCGCTCTGAAAAATAAGGCAAACGGCTACATTTGGTGGTCAACGCCTATCAATGCCAAGGCATCCAACGCAAAGGGTGCACAGGTACAGGAGCTTCTTTCGGGAATGACCCTGACCTACGGTGACCCCGACAAAAGACGTACCGCAAAGCTTTCCAGCTCCAACAAGGCTGACAAGGACTGTGAGAAAATACAAAACGGTATGCGTCTTACATACACCTTTGCTTCCGAAAAGGACGCAAACGGCGAAAAGACCGACCCCGGCATCACTGTCCCCGTTGAGATCACTCTCGAGGACGACCATATGAAGCTCCACGTCAATACCTCCGAGATAATCGAAAAGGATTCCTCTCAGACAGGCAAGCTGACCACAGGTCTGACCTTTATGTCGACCTTCGGTGCAGGCGAAATGGACGAGGACGGCTACTTCGTTATCCCCGACGGAAGCGGTGCCGTAGTTGAGTTCAACAACGGCAGAACAGGTTATTCACCTTATGCGGGAAAGGTTTACGGCAGAAATCTCACCGCCGTTCCTACCACAAAGCCTACCGTTACACGTCAGGTATATCTCCCCATGTACGGTATCGTTAAGGACGGAAACGGTATGCTGGTAGTTGCCGATAAGGGCGACGGCTGTGCAACCATCAACTCCTACACATCCCGTCAGAATTCCACCGACTATAACGCATGCTACTTCTCCTTCGAGCTGAGGACTGCCGACGAGTACCTGATGGGCGGCGAGGCAAATCCCCTTAAGGTTTTCGAAAAGAGAGGCATTCACGTTCCCGAGGTGGAGGTAAGATACTATCCTATCGCAGACGACGTTGTTGACTATATCGACATTGCCGATGCTTACAGAGATTATCTCGTAAACGAAAAGGGCGTTGAACAGAAAACCGATGATACTTCTCTTTACGTTGATTTCTACGGCGGAACAGTTAAAAAGCAGTCCGTTGCAGGCTTCCCCGTTGAGATGAAAACCGAGATAACAGGCTATGAGTCCGCACAGAAAATTCTTGAGATACTCAAGGCGGGCGAGGCAGGAAAGATAGTCGTTAATTACAGCGACTGGACAAATGACGGCATCACAGGCAAGATCGCAGACGGTGCAACACCTTCGGGCACGTTGGGCGGCAAGAGCAAATTCAAGGCTCTGCTGAAATACGCCGAGGGCAACGACATTATGATATATCCCGAAACGGATATTACCACCTTTGAGTCGGGCGGCGGATACTTTACCATCACCGATACGGCGGTAAGAGTTTCCAACGCATTCGCAAGACTTTACGTTTACGACCTGGCTCACGGCATACAGTCCAAGTTCTATGACCCCCTGTCGCTGCTTTCGCCTAACTCTTATAAAGAGGCTTACTCAAAGGCAGCAAAGAGCTGGAAGAAGTTCGGTCTGGAGGGTATGTCCCTGGGCGGCGGTACTACAATGCTTTACGGCGACTACGGCAGAAAGACCTCTTCGAGAGATGAAACCATCGTCAAGCTTCAGGACTGCTATCAGACAGTTAAGGATACCGTTGGTTCTGTACTTGCAGAGGGTGCAAATGCTTACGCTATCCCATATGCAGACCATATCACGAACGTTCCCCTTTGCTCCAGCAAGTTCGATATGTTCAACTACGACATTCCTTTCTATCAGATAGTTATGCAGGGTATCGCACCTGTGGGAACAACTCCCGTCAACGGCGACCCCGAGCCCGAAAAGCTCATTCTTCAGGCTATCGCTTCGGGTACTGTCCCCGGATACGATATGATCTTCGAGGACGCAAGCGAGCTTAAGGATACAAGATACGACGGACTGTTCTATGCACATTACGCCTACTGGACAGACACCGCTTCGGGCAGTGCAAGGCTCTATGAGGACGTTCTCGGCGGCGTTAAGGACAAGAAGATCACCGCTTATTCGGAGCAGGACGGCGTTATCACCACCGTTTACGAGGGCGGCACGGAGATCGTTACCGACCTTAACAACCGCACCATCAAGGCAAACGGAAAGACCTACAAGCTTTCTGACTATATCGGAAAGGAGGATGCCGCAGAATGAAAAAGCTTCATATGTCTTACGAAAAGAAAAAGGGACTTTATGGCTACGGCTTTATCGCTCTCTGGTTTATCGGCACGCTGGTGTTCTTTATCTCACCCGTTATCCAGTCGATAATTTTCTCCTTTAACGAGGTAAAGGTCGAGGAGGGAGAACTTGCACAGACCTTCGTGGGCTGGGCTAAGTATCAGTACGCCTTCGGCACCGACCCCAATTACAGAAAGTATCTTGTGGAGATGCTTCAGAATACGGCACTTAAAACTCCCGTTATCCTGGTATTCTCCCTGTTCGTTGCGATAGTTATCAATCAGAATTTCAGAGGACGTACCTTCGCAAGAGCGGTATTCTTCCTCCCCGTAATCATCGCAACAGGTCCTGTTTACGCTATCATCACAGGCGATATGGCGACTAACGGAAGCAACGAGGCTGCTCAGTTCTCCACAATGTTTGAAACAGACATGGTTGACCAGCTTCTGGAATTCGTCGGAATCTACGGCTTCAACGATAAGTTTACCGAGATACTCACCACCCTGACCGCCGATATTCTGAACCTGGTATGGAACTGCGGTATTCAGATACTTATCTTCCTCTCCGCTTTGCAGAATGTTTCCACCTCCGCTAAGGAGGCGGCTATGATGGAGGGTGCAACGGCTTGGGAATTCTTCTGGAAGATCACTCTTCCCTGCGTATCTCCCATGATCCTTGCCTGCCTTATCTACACCATCATCGATACCTTCATCGACCCCACCAACAAGGTCATGACCCTTATCGTTGCAAAGCAGACACAGTGGGATTACGGTCTGATGTCAGCTATGGCGTGGGCATATTTCGCCATCGTTCTGGTTGCACTTGGAATTATCTTCCTCATTATCCGCAACTGGATCTACTACGAAGTTGAGTAAGGAGGCAGAACTGAAATGTCTGAAATAGCTAATACTTCCGGTGCTTCTGCCGTCCTCGGCAAATTCAAGAAAAAGCCGAAAGAAAAAGAGGTCAAGCTCTCCCGCAAGGAACGCAACGAACGCTTCAAAAAGCGTCTGGAAAACCTGTCGGTAGAAGAGCAGAATTACCTTAAAAGAAAACGCTTCTTTGATGGCGTTTGGCCCGTTGTCAGAGCAATTCTTGTTTTCTCGCTCTGCTTCATTATCCTTTATCCCCTTATTTTCATGGTGTCCACAGCGTTCCGTCCAAGAGCGGAAATGAACGACCCCACGATCATGTGGATCCCCAAGACCTTTATCATTACCAATATCACCGACTGTATCAAGGCAATGGATTTCTGGGAAACTCTGGGTAACACCGTTGTGCTGAACATCGGCTGTGCATTGCTCTCCGTTGTTACCTGTGCTATCACAGGCTACGGCTTTGCGAGATTTAAGTTCAAGGGCAAAAATCTGCTGTTCGGTATCGTTATCCTGATGATACTCGTTCCCGCACAGATCATCAATATCCCTCAGTTCCTGTATTTCCGTTATTGGGATATTTTCGGCATCATCGAGGCTGTCAGAGGCGATCCTGTTAACCTTATCAACTCCCCCTGGACAATGTATCTCCCCGCACTTACCGCTAACGGTATCAGAGCAGGATTGTTCATCTTCCTGTTCAGACAGTCCTTCAGAGGTCTGCCCAAGGAGCTGGAGGACGCCGCTTATCTGGACGGCTGCTCTCCTCTGCGTACATTCGTGCAGATAATGGTTCCCAACGCAGCTTCCGTGTTCCTGACAGTTTTCCTGTTCGCTATCGTTTGGTACTGGAACGACTACTATGTAAGTACGACCTTCTTTACCGATAATAAGACCATAGCTTTGGCACTGAAAAATCTGAACGATTCGCTTCGACTGGAAATTTTCGGAAACGGAAATGTTTCCGTCAGCCCCAGAGAGATCATCGTTTGGCTGGAAGCAGGCTGTCTTATCTCAATTTCACCTATCCTTATACTTTATGTAGTATTACAGAAGTATTTCACAGAGGGTATTGCACATTCCGGTCTGACAGGTATGTAATTTACTGCTGAAAAGTTAATTCGGGGCAGTCAATGCCGTTTGGTGTTGGCTGCCCTGTTTCGCAAGTGTTTTAATTAATGTCTGTCTGCCGCCCGTTAGCGGCGGCAAAAGCAGACGTCAATCGGGCAGTTATTGAGTACGCACTATTTAATGAATATTTGCGAAACAGGGCAGTTTTTCCATAAAAAATATACCGTTGTTTCAGGATTTTACATAGATTTTACATTTTACACAAAGCAGTTTTTACTTTGCAAAGCTATAATCTAATGTAAGCTGACAGACAACGGAATTCCAACATTTCGGAGGTCGTTATTATGAGCAGCTCAACCACACTTTGGTATACCGATCCCGCCGCCAACTGGGACGAAGCACTTCCCGTCGGCAACGGAAGGATCGGCGGAATGATCTTCGGCAAGGTAGGCGACGAGCTTATCCAGCTGAATGAGGATTCTGTCTGGTCGGGAAAATTCCGCAGCAGAAATAATCCCAAGGCTTATCCCAATCTCGGAAGAATGAGGGACTATATAAACAATGGTCAGTTAAAGCTTGCCGAGCAGCTTTGCCTGGACGCTTTCTGCGGTTCCAACGAAAATCAGCGGCACTATATGCCCGCAGGCGATCTGCATATCTATCAGAGCGTCAGCGACAGCTGCACCGATTACAGCAGAATGCTGGAGCTGAATACCGCCGTTTCCACCACCTCTTACACCTCCAACGGCATCAACTTTATCCGCACGGTTTTTGTGTCCAAGCCCGATGAGGTAATGGTCATCTCCGTTAAGTCGGACACACCGGGGGCAGTTTCTCTTTCTGCTTGTCTGGACGGTATGGACGATTACTATGACAAAAACTGTGCTTACGATTCCAATACTATCCTCTTCACCGTTTCCAACGGAATTCCCTATGCTATTGCCGCTTCCTGCTGTGCTGTAAACGGCAGAGCGTCGGTGTATTCCAACAGGCTTATGGTGGAAAATGCGGACGAGGCTCTTATCATTCTGGGCATACAGACCTCATGGAGAACGGGCGATTATGAAAATATGGCTGTCCGTCAGGTAAAGGCTGCATGCAGAATGGGTCTTGAAAAGCTGCTGAAACGCCATCTGGACGATTATCGTCCCCTGTTTGAACGCTGCTCCGTCAGCCTGAATGACAACAGCGAAGGCGGCTGCGAAATGCCCACCGACCTGCGTATCAAGAGAATGGGAGAGGGCGGCAAGGATAACAAGCTTATGGAGCTGTACTTTAACTATTCCCGCTACCTGATGATAGCAGGCAGCCGTGAGGGTACGCTTCCGCTTAATCTCCAGGGCATTTGGAATAAGGATATGTGGCCTGCATGGGGCTGCAAATATACCGTCAACATAAACACCGAGATGAACTACTGGGGTGCAGAGATATGCGGTCTGCCCGAGTGTCATATGCCGCTGTTTGACCATATCGAGCGAATGAGAGAGCACGGCAGAGTTACCGCACGGGAAATGTACCGCTGCAGAGGTGCTGTCTGCCATCACAATACCGACATTTGGGGAGATACCGCTCCGCAGGACAAGTGGCTGCCTGCGACGCTGTGGCCTATGGGTCTTGCATGGCTTTGTCTGCATATTATGGAGCATTACCGCTTTACGCTGGATAAGGCGTTCCTTGCCGAAAAGTACGATACTATGCGTGAGGCAGCGGAGTTTTTCGTGGACTTCCTCGTGGAGAATGAGGACGGCTGTCTGGTAACAAGCCCCTCCGTATCTCCCGAAAACACCTACCGCACTGCAAACGGTCAGGAGGGAACTATCTGCAAGGGTCCGTCTATGGACAGTCAGATACTTTACGAGCTGTTTACCGCTGTTATCGACTCTTCCGAGATATTGGGCGAGGATAAGGCGTTTGCCGAAAAGCTCAAGGGGCTTCGTGAACGTCTGCCCAAGCCGCAGATAGGCAAACACGGTCAGATAATGGAATGGGCTGAGGACTACGACGAGGTAGAGCCGGGACACAGGCACATTTCCCAGCTTTTTGCACTCTATCCCGCCGATATGATAACTATGCGTGAAACTCCCGAGCTGGCAGCAGCCGCAAGAAAGACCATCGAAAGACGTCTTGAACACGGCGGCGGTCACACAGGCTGGTCGAGAGCATGGATAGTCAATATGTGGGCAAGACTTTGGGATAAGGATAAGGTTTACGAAAATATCTCCGTCCTTATCGGAAAATCTACCAATCCCAATCTTCTGGACAGCCACCCGCCTTTCCAGATAGACGGAAACTTCGGCGGCGGAGCAGGAATTGCGGAAGCACTGCTGCAAAGCTGCGGAGGAGAGATCGCCCTGCTGCCCGCTATCCCCGATGAATGGGAGAGCGGTTCGGTGAGAAAGCTGAGAGCAAGAGGCGGCTTCGAAGTGTCTGCCGAGTGGGAACACGGAAAATTTGTCAAGGGACGCATCTATTCAACAAAGGGCGGTACCTGCCGTCTTTACAGCAAAAATCCCTTTACCGTTTCCAGCGGCGGAAAGCTTGTTAACTTTGAATATACCGACAATGTTTATATCTTCGACACTGTTCCCGGCGGTGTTTACGAGATAATGCCGTAAATTCTTTCCGGGACACTATGTCCCGCAGTCTTTCATAAGCTGCGGGACGCTTTGTTTAGTGATGAGTGTTGAGTGATGAGTGTTTAGTGTTTAGTGATGAGTGTTTAGTGATGAGTGATGAGTGTATTACTATAGCAATCCATAAAAATAACGTTATTGTAGGGGCGGGGTTTTCCCGCCCGCAGATTTCAAAAGTTCTTTCGGTAACTGCGGGACGGGAAACCAAAGCTATGCTTTTTCCCCACAAGTCTGTTAGGATATTTTTATGTACCGCTATAAACACTCAACTCTAAACACTCAACACTGCATAGAAGGGAGTTAGATTTAAAATGCCGCTTATTTATTGTGTTGAGGACGATGACGGTATCAGAGAGCTGATAACCTGCGTCCTGAAATCGGGAAGCTACGAAACAGAGGTATTCGACAGTGCAGCACCCTTTAACGAGGCGGTGAAGAAAACCGTCCCCGACCTTGTGCTGCTGGATATTATGCTGCCCGATGAGGACGGTTTCTCTATCCTCAGACGGCTTAAAGCAAACAAGACCACTGCCGATGTCCCCGTTATAATGCTTACCGCAAAAACCGCCGAGCTTGACAAGGTAAACGGTCTGGAGTCGGGTGCGGACGATTATATCTGCAAGCCCTTCGGCGTTATGGAGCTGCTTTCGAGAATAAAAGCCGTCCTCAGGCGGACGGGCAGGAAAACCGTTTCCGACAGCGTTATTGAAATAGACGGTCTTTCGCTGGACAGCGAAAAGCGAATTGTCACCTACAACGGCACGGAGGCGACCCTTACCTATAAGGAATTTGAGCTGCTTGCCTGCCTGATGAGAAACAGGGGAATAGTCCTGACGAGAGAAAAGCTTATGGAACAGGTGTGGGGCTTTGATTTCGAGGGAGAAACACGAACCGTCGACGTCCACGTTAAGACACTTCGGCAGAAGCTGGAGCTTGCGGGCTGTTCGGGGCTTATCCGCACCGTCAGAAGTGTCGGATATAAAATAAATTAAGACTATGCAGAAGAGAATTTTCAACGCTATTACGGGAATGACGGTCACGGCGGTGGTGCTGTTTACCGTCATCGCCGCCGCTATTTCCTATAAGCTGTATATCCAAAAGGCAGAGGGGGAGCTGAACACCGCCGCTAAGATAGCTTCGGCGTATCATCTCGACCCCGAGGAGATATACGGTCTGCTGGAGGAACAGCTTGATTATAATGTCCGAGTGACCTATATCGCCGCCGACGGCACTGTTACTTATGACAGCAGCCCCGAGGTGGGGGATATTTCCGATATGGACAATCACCGCTCCCGTCCCGAGGTGGAGCAGGCACTGAAAGAGGGCGTCGGCACCGACACAAGAGCCTCCCGTACCATCGGAAAACGGAGCTATTACATTGCCGTTTCGGACGAAAACGGTGCCGTTATCCGCTTTTCACGGGAGATAGAAAGCGTTTATTCGCTGATACTCGGCACTGTTTCCATTATAATTGTCATTGCGGGGCTGGTGATAATCCTTGCAACGGTGGTTTCCGTGAAGCTGTCGGAAAGCCTTATCGACCCCGTTAAGATAATGGTGAGCAACATAGGCGTTCTGGCGGGACAGAAGGGCGGAAGCTCAGAAACCGACAGGATAATCGGAGATTACGAGGAGCTTGCCCCCATTGCATCGGCGGTGCGGAAGCTGTCTGCCCGTCTGGACAGATATATCACCCGACTTCGGGAGGAGCGGGAAACTATCGGCGTCATCACTGAAAATATGGTGGAGGGTATGATAATACTTGACAGGGACGACAATATCCTTTCGGTGAACAGGAGTGCCGTTTCGCTGCTTTCCTCGGCATTTCGGGGAGGTGAGGGACGGCATATCTGCGAATTGACAAGAAGTCCCGAGATACTGGAGCTTGTGAGCCGTTCAAAAGAGGAAAAGAGCGTTTCGGGAGATTTTTCCTTGGGCGGCAGGCAGCTGAGAGCCTTCGTCAGCAATACGGGGGATAACTCGGGTACGGTGGTGCTGCTGGTGGACATTACCGAAAGCTTCAACGCCGAGGAGATGCGGCGGTGCTTTTCCGCAAACGTTTCCCACGAGCTGAAAACGCCCCTTACCACTATCAGCGGGTTCGGGGAGATGATGGAGAGCGGCGTTCTATCCGACAAGGAGGACGTAAAGAAGTACGGCGGACTTATCCACCGTGAAAGCAGCCGTCTGCTGTCGCTGATAAACGACATAATCAGGCTGTCCGAGCTGGACGAAAGCACAGGGGACAGCCTTGAGGTCAAGGAGCTTGACCTGTACGCATCTGCCTGTGAGGTATGCACAATGCTTTCGGAAAAGGCACGGAAAAATCAGATAACGCTGGAGCATACGGGAAACAGCGTTATGCTGACCGCCAACGAGGGTATGCTTTCCGAGATAATCTACAATCTGACGGACAATGCTATCAAGTACAACACCCCCGGGGGATATGTCCGTGTAAATGTGGAGGAAACGGATAAGCTGGCAGTTCTGACGGTGTCTGACAGCGGCATAGGCATACCGGCGGAGCATCTTGGGCATGTATTTGAGAGATTTTACCGTGTGGACAAGAGCAGGTCGAAGCAGCGGGGCGGCACGGGTCTGGGACTTTCCATTGTCAAGCATATTGTCGGCGTGATGGGCGGCAGGATAGACATAAGAAGCGAGGAAGGCAAGGGGACGGAAATAAGGGTAGAGTTTAGTGTTTAGTGTTGAGAGTTGAGTGTTGAGTTAAATGTGGAAAGATAAAAGTTTCGTCCACCTTTACAAAGGTGGCACGGCGACCGTGCTGTCAATTCACGTTCCGACACGCAAGCGGGTCTTAACTTATGTGGAATGCGAAAGCATAGTACCCGCGGCTGTTACTTTGCAATGAGTTTGTGAAGTACAGCAAAAGAGATAAAAGTTTCGTCCACCTTTACAAAGGTGGCAGGGTCAAGGGACAGCGTCCCTTGTCGCCCGTCGCAACGGGCGAAACACCCTTTCCAGCCGCTAACAAATACAGCATTGTCACAGTAAAAAACCACAAACAATCCAGCCAAAAAGCACCGCACACAAAAGAAACAGTAAAGCATCTATCAAACAAATATCACAAAAGCCGTGTAAACAAAATCGGTGTGCGGTGCCGCAAAAAATTGGCTCGGGGTTAATCCCCGACCAATTTTTTGCTATTGAGCCGACGCAAGGAGGCTTGGGAAGTGGTGGTCATTGCTATTTTACGGAAATACTGCACTTTGCCCGCCCTGTTTCCTTTTCCCCACACTACTTTAGTAACCTTTGTAAATTTGTGGTGCCCCCGCAAAGGGGGAAACTATATGGGCGGGGGACACAACAAACCCTAACGCAAAGCAGGGAGTTTCCCCCGCCCCTAACGTTTCCCCCTTTGCAATCCCCTTTCCTTTCACCCCACCCTCTTTTCCCTGCTTTACATTTTTGTGAGGATATAAAGGTAGCGGTTCTTGGGATAATTTGTTGTTTTGTTTTCCGTCTGTTACCTTACTGAACTATGTCGGTTTGATAAACCACATTTGTGATAACAAAATTAATAATTATGCATTATGAATTGTGAATTATGAATTGTGAATTAACACTCAGCGTTAAAAAAACTCTTTACATAACAGGAAAAACAGTATATAATTATAATATAGTCAAACTTGGCGGCAAAGGAAGTGAGCTTTTGAAAAATATCATTATCGACCCGAAAGACCCCTTTGCCCATTACGAGGCGGCACATAAGGTCAAGCAGAGGAACGACATTGCGTTCGGGGCGAATTATGCGGTGAACTCGGTGGCTGCGGTTGCCGCCTTTTCAATGTGCGAGCTTACTGTCGGGAGCTTGAATTTAGGCGTTCTGCTGGGGGCGGCAATGATAGTTTCGACATGCCTTGCGTCCAGAAGAAAACGGAAATGGATAGTTGCCTCCCTGCTGCTGGATTTCGCCGCAATGGTCATTTCGGGAATATTCTGCCCGATGGACAGTACGCTGTTTTCACTGTTCCTGCTGATGCTGGGAGCGGGGTACAACTTTGTTCTGCTTTTCTGTGCAAATCAGCGGGACGAGCTGAAAAAGATCCCCGGGTGGCCGAATTTTGTGGATACCCGTCCGATGATGTGCAAGAACCGTCAGAAATCCATAAAGCTGCAGCCCGCCGGACGTCCGCCGGGGGGAATGGCGGCGGCAAGGGTGCAGAACTATATCCCCGGGCAGATGGGCTCGGTGGGCATTTCCAACGTAAATCTCCCGAACAAAACCGCCGCACCGAAGCAGGTGACTATGGACGGAGTGTACTCCGAACCGTCCCTGTCAACGCCTATTTATCGGGAAAAGCCCCCTGCATACAAGCGGACGGCGGTTTCACTGAAATTAAAGGGCAAGCATTCCGATAAGATGGAGGACGCTGTTTCGTACACCTCCGCCGATGCGTATAATCTGGAGGCGGCAAAAGAACTGGCTGATGTTCCCGAGGACGTTACGGAAAATATTGAACTCTATCTGGGACACCTTTTGCCCGATTATACAAATTATGATGCAGAACCCGTATTCCGTGAGGAAAACCGAAATATGAAGATCATCGAAAGGAAATAAGCATATGAACGTTAAATACCTGGAAAAAATCAGAGAATCAGGTCTGAAAGAAGTCGAAAGCGGCTGGATAGCGGGCGGTGCTGCGGCAGTTATCAAGGACGGCAAAACCGTTTATTCCTGCGGCTTCGGCAAGGCGGATATTGCAAGGGATATTGATATGAACGAGAAAACCATTGTGCGGCTTTTCTCCCTGTCAAAGCCTGTGACTGCCTGTGCTGTTCTGCGGCTGGTCGAGCAGGGCAAGCTTGACCTGTATTCGCCTGTTTGGTGGTATCTCAACGGCTTCAAGGACGCTCAGGTGTGGGACGGTGAAAAGCTCGTTCCCGCCGCAAGGGAGATACGCATCAAGGACCTGCTGAATATGACCTCGGGCGTTCTCTATCCCGAGGGGGGATATGCGGGCGAAAAGGTCGGGGAGCTGATGGGCACGAACATAAAAAATCCCGACGACGGCGTTCTGCTTTCCACTGTCGATCTTGCAAATGCTGTCGGAAAATGCCCTCTCGGTTATCAGCCGGGGGAAATATGGCATTACGGGCTTTCGGCGGATATTTTGGGTGCGGTGGTTGAGGTCGTTTCGGGAATGAGCTACGGAGAATTCCTGAAAAAGGAGATTTTTGACCCCATGGGAATGGAGGACACGGGCTTCGTTGTTCCCGAGGATAAGCTGTCAAGAGCCGCAAAGATATACGATGACAAGGGGAACGGTCTGGAAGAATTTACCGAATGCTTCCTCGGTCTGGCTGACCCTATGAAATGCAGAAAGCCCATGTTTGAATCGGGCGGAGCGGGTCTGACCTCCACTGTAACCGACTACGGCAAGCTGGCTTATGCTCTGGCAAACGGCGGACTGTCCGCCGACGGCTATCGTCTGCTGTCCGCAAAAGCCGTTGAATATATGCGTACCCCCGTATTGACCGAACCTCAGAAAAAGGGCTATAACGGCTGGGAATCTATGTACGGTCACAGTTACGGCTGCCTTGTAAGAGTGCTTGACGACCCCGCAAATGCTATGCACCTTTGCTCCAAGGGCGAGTTCGGCTGGGACGGCTGGGCGGGTACATACTTCTGTGCCGACCCTGAAAATAATATGGCTACACTGCTGTTTTTACAGCGTTGCAATGCGGGTACTAACCGTTTTACACGGCTTGTGAGAAATATTGTGTTCGGGGCGATGGGGTGAAGTTTTTTAGAGTAGATTTTGTGCAATCTTCCGCATTGACTTCCGAATCATCAAGAGGTATAATAGTATCAAGAGGTATCGGACAATTTTTGGGGAGGTTTTGAGAATGACTGAATTTGAAGAAAAAATGCTGCAAGCTATAAGCGGTATCAACAGCAGACTTGACAGCATGGACAGCAGACTTGACAGCATGGACAGCAGACTTGACAGCATGGACAAAAGGCTTGACACTCTTGAAAAGGATATGTCAGATGTAAAGGGTGATATTAAGTCGATAAATATCACTCTTGAAACAGAAGTATCACCTGTGCTTAAAATGCTTCTGGAATATCAGCTCAGCAATTCCAAGAGATTGATAAATCTTGAAAAGAATGTAGAGCTTATGCGTGATGAAATGGATATTAACGAAGTGCTTAGCAAATTAAACTGATTTTATGAAACAAAATGCCCCCGACAGGTTTTTTTAAATGCCTGTCGGGGGCTGTGTTTTTTATGGATTTGTCGGAACGAAATCGCAAAGATGCCGCCCCTCACTTGCCAAATTTATTTTTAAGATCCTTAAAATCCGTATCTCCGAGATTTTTCAGCTTTTCCCAGAAGGTCTGACGCTTCTTGTAGTTTTCCTCGTTTGTGGACGCTTCAAACTCTTTCAGCAGCTCCTTCTGCTTCTTGTTGAGATTTTTCGGAACTTCAATGGTGAGATGAACATACTGATCTCCTCTGTCGGGACGGTTCAGCTTCTGAACGCCCTTGCCCTTCAGCTTAAAGACAGTGCCGGGCTGTGTTCCCTCGGGAATGGGATATTTCACCTTTCCGTCAATGCAGGGGACAACTATCTCATCTCCCAAAGCCGCCTGAGTAAAGCTTACGGGTATCTCAATGTGAATATCGAAGCCCTCTCTCTCGAATACGGGGTCGGGCTTAACGGTGATAGCAACTCTCAGGTCGCCTGCGGGCCCGCCGTTCAAGCCGTGATGTCCCTGACCTCTTACGTTCATCGTCTGACCGTCTGCGATACCGGGGATAACGTTTACCGTAATTGTCTTTGAAACGCTGTTTCTGCCCTGACCGTGGCACTTGGGACATGGGTTGGTGATGACCTTGCCCTTTCCTCCGCACTTGGGGCAGACCTTCTGCGATGAGATCATACCGAACGCCGTCCGCTGAGTTACCTTAACAGCACCCGAGCCGTGACAGTCGGGACATGTATCGGCAGATGAACCTGCCGCCGCACCTGTGCCGCCGCATTCGGTACACTTTTCCATTCGGGTAATGGGAACGTCTATCTTTGCACCCTTGCAAGCCTGTTCAAATGTAATAACAGCTTCAACGTTAATATCCTGCCCACGTCTGGGAGCGTTCGGATTTGCCGAGCGGGTGGACGAGCCGCCGCCGAAGCCGCCGAAGAAGCTTGAGAAAATATCGTTGATGTCGCCGAAATCCCCGAAGCCGCCCGAGAATCCGCCGCCGAAGCCGCCCCCGCCGTAGGAGGGGTCTACTCCTGCGTGACCGAACTGGTCGTATCTCGACTTTTTATCGGGATCGGAAAGCACCTCGTAGGCTTCGTTTACCTCCTTGAACTTTTCCTCGGCGGTCTTGTCGCCGGGGTTCAGGTCGGGGTGATATTTTTTTGCAAGCTGACGGTACGCTTTTTTTATTTCGTCCTCGGACGCACCCTTTGCGATCCCAAGCACCTCATAGTAATCCCGTTTATCAGCCATAGTTTTCTGCTCCTTTATAATATGGAAACACTGCGAAGAGCTTACGCCCTCCGCAATGCCGCCGTTTATATGTGAATATTATACTTCGGTATAGTCGGTGTCTACAACGTCACCGTCGAAGCTGCCGTCCTTGTTCTCGTTGAAATCAGCCGCACCGCCTGCCGCTGCACCGCCGTCAGCTGCACCTGCTGCACCCGCTGCCTTGTAGACCTTCTCGGACAGAGCGTAGAATGCCTGCTGGAGAGCCTCGGTCTTAGCCTTGATGTCCTCGGTGTTGTCGGTCTTGAGAGCTTCCTTAAGGTCGTTTACCTTAGCTTCGATGGGAGCCTTATCCTCTTCGGTCACCTTGTCGCCGAAGTCCTTGAGAGCCTTTTCGCACTGGAATACCATATTGTCGGCACCGTTCTTGATGTCAACAGCTTCCTTACGCTTCTTATCCTCCTCGGCATACTTCTCGGCTTCCTCAACAGCCTTGTTGATGTCCTCCTTGGACATATTTGTGGAGGCTGTGATGGAAATGTCCTGCATCTTGCCTGTACCCATATCCTTAGCGGAAACGTGTACGATACCGTTTGCGTCAATATCAAATGTTACTTCGATCTGAGGGATACCTCTGGGAGCGGGAGCGATGCCGTCCAGACGGAACAGACCCAGCTGCTTGTTATCCTTGGCAAATTCTCTTTCACCCTGGAGAATGTTAATATCAACAGCAGTCTGATTGTCTGCATAGGTGGAGAATATCTGAGATTTCTTTGTAGGAATGGTGGTGTTTCTCTCGATCATCTTTGTGCAGACACCGCCTGCTGTTTCGATACCGAGGGAAAGGGGAGTAACGTCCAGAAGCAGAAGTCCCGTTACGTCGCCGCCGAGAACACCGCCCTGCAGTGCAGCACCGAGAGCAACGCACTCATCGGGGTTGATGCCCTTGAAGGGTTCCTTGCCAAGCTGAGTTCTTACAGCCTCCTGAACAGCGGGGATTCTTGAAGAACCGCCGACCATCAGCACCTTGTCGATCTGAGATGCGGACAGTCCGCTGTCGGACAGAGCCTGCTTAACGGGACCCATTGTAGCCTGAACCAGATCGGAGGTCAGCTCGTTGAACTTAGCCTGTGTAAGGGTCATTTCAAGGTGCTTGGGACCTGTTGCATCTGCGGTGATATAAGGCAGATTGATAGAAGTTGTGGTGGAGGAGGACAGCTCGATCTTAGCCTTCTCAGCTGCTTCCTTAAGACGCTGCATAGCCATCTTGTCGTTAGAAAGGTCAATTCCGTCGGACTTCTTGAATTCGTCCAGCATCCAGCGGATAATTCTCTCGTCGAAATCGTCGCCGCCCAGACGGTTGTTGCCTGCTGTTGCGAGAACCTCGGTTACACCGTCGCCCATTTCGATAATGGAAACGTCGAAGGTACCGCCGCCCAGGTCGTAAACCATGACCTTCTGGTCAGCTTCCTTGTCGATACCGTAGGAAAGAGCAGCAGCGGTAGGCTCGTTGATGATTCTCTTAACGGTCAGACCGGCGATCTGTCCTGCATCCTTTGTAGCCTGACGCTGAGCGTCGGTGAAGTATGCGGGAACGGTGATAACAGCCTCGGTGACCTTTTCGCCCAGATAAGCCTCTGCATCTGCTTTCAGCTTCTGGAGTATCATAGCGGAAATTTCCTGAGGAGTGTACTTCTTGTCATCGATGGAAACCTTGTAATCGGAGCCCATATGACGCTTGATAGAAGAAATTGTCTTTTCGGCGTTTGTAACAGCCTGACGCTTTGCAGTGCTGCCGATAAGTCTTTCGCCTGTCTTTGTGAAGCCTACAACTGAGGGAGTTGTTCTTGCACCCTCGGAGTTAGGGATAACGACAGCGTTGCCGCCCTCCATAACTGCTACGCATGAGTTTGTTGTACCTAAGTCAATACCAATGATCTTGCTCATAAATGATCTTCCTTTCCTTGTTTGAGTTTATTCAAATTTTACGGATTTGCTACTGCAACCATTGCGTGGCGGATAACCTTTCCATTGAGGATATAACCCTTCTGGAATACCTGACAGACCTCGTTTTCACCGAAGTTTTCGTCAGCGACCTGAGTTACCGCATTGTGCATATTGGGGTCGAAGGGCTTGCCTAACGCATCTATCTCTTCAACGCCCTGCTTTTTGAGTATCTCGGAATACTGATTGAAAATCATCTGCACTCCCTTTTTGTAATTTTCGTCCTCGGTCTCTGTGGCAAGTGCCCTTTCAAAATTGTCTATGACCGACAAAAACTCAACGATAACATCGCCCTGTGCCTTTGCAGCTGCGTCCTGCTTATCCTTTAAGGAACGTCTGCGGAAATTATCATATTCCGCCGCAATACGCAGATATTTGTCCTTTTCAGCGGCGAGCTGTTCATTAAGCTCTTCGATCTGCTTGTTTTTCTTGAAAATTTCGTCCTCACCTGCCGTATCGGGAATATTTTCCTCGGGGGCTTCGGTTTCGGGGGCTTCTGCCGCCGTTTCCTCTGCCGCTTCGGAATTCTCCAGAATTTCTTCGTTCATTTCTCTTTCAGCTCTCCTTTCAATCGTTTGAACTGTCCTCGTCATCTTCTTCCGTTATCATTCTCGAAATTTTTTCCGAGAAATATTCTATATAAGGTATTATCTTGGAATAATTGATACGCATGGGGCCTATAACTCCCAAGGTGCCCGCATTGCGTTTTCCCTTTTTAATGGGATATACGACCATGCTGGAATTGTTCATAACAAAGCCGTCCTCGCCGAACATTACCTGAATGCCGCTGAAGCTTTCGTCCAAAAGCTTCGTGACTTCGTTTTTGTTTTCCAGGAAACGGATTATCTCCTTTTGGTCTATCTCCTTGCAGGTCAGCAGATTTTTTTCTCCGCTGACACGAACATCGTCCGCACCCAAGCCCTTTGCCAACTCGTAAAAGCCTTTCATCAGGGGGGTCAGGGTCACCATATAAGTGCCGAGTGCTTCGGTCAGTTTATCCAGCATCTCATCTGAAAGCTGCTCAATGGAAAGCCCTTCAAGATTTTCTGCCATAAACTTTGAGAAGAAATCAAGCTGTTCGGCGGTCAGGTCGAATTCAAGGCGGCAAATCTTGTTTTGGATATTGCCTGCGGACGTTACCATCAGAAGCACATACATACGCTTTCCCGTGGGAATGACCTCGGTCTTTGTTATTACCGAGAACTTGGGGGAAATGTTCTGCACCACTGCGGCACATTGAGTAAGCTCCGCAAGAGCCTTTGACGCACTTTCGATAAGAGCGTCCTCGGTGGGGATCTCAATATCGTCCAGATAGCTGTCGAGCATACGCTTTTCCTCGTCGGAAATGCTTCGTTCGGGCATAAGCTTTTCGATATAAAGGCGAAATCCGCTGAAAGTGGGGATACGTCCCGCCGAAGTATGGGGCTGTTCGAGATGACCAAGCTGCTCAAGGACAGCCATATCATTTCTGATAGTAGCGGCGGAAACGTTGATATTGGCTCTTGCCTGAACCGCCTTAGAGCCGACGGGTTCGCCTGTGAGGATATATTCGTCAACGACTGCGGCAAGGATCTTCAGCTTCCTGTCGTCAAGCACTTTGTTCACCTCCGTGACGTGGGGATGGTTATCACTCTTAGTTGTTGTGTGTTAGCACTCATTCTCTTTGAGTGCTAAGTATAATTATACACACTTATTTGGGAATGTCAAGGGGTTTTTGGGGGATTTTATTCGGCAAATTGCACAAAGTTTTGAATAATGTTGAGTGTTGAGTGATGAGAGTTGAGTTTAATGTGGAGTGTTGAGTGATGAGAGTTGAATTTAATGTGGAGTGTGAAGAGTGGAAAGTGGAATTATTTAGCTCAAAATAATTTCACTTTCCGCATTAAACTCAACACTCAACTCTCAACACTCAACACTCAACTCTCAACACTCAACTCTCAACACTCAACACTCAACACTCAACACTAAACACTAAACTCTAAAAAAAACTGTTGCTAAATCATAAAAAGTGTGGTATAATTTTATTATTACTATTATATGATATAATATCCCCGGCATAAAACGCTTTGCCCGACCTCCCCAAATCCCGTGGGAGTCTGAAAATAGAAAGGAATGGTGGACGCATGTCTAAGCTCCGTGTAGCCGTATTGTTCGGCGGCGTGTCAAGCGAACACGAAATATCTCTCAAATCCGCTGCAAATGTTATCCAAAATCTCCCGAAAGATAAATACGAGGTCATTCCCATTGGCATAACCAAAAAAGGAAGATGGCTCTTCTATCCCGGGGACGTGAAAAATATCCCCCTCGGTCAGTGGGACGCTAACCCCGACTGCACCCCCGCCGTTATCCTCCCCGACCCTATGTATAAGGGCATTATGAAAATCGAAAACGACAGCTATTCTTTCACTAAGATAGACGCTGTTTTCCCCGTCCTCCACGGCAAAAACGGCGAGGACGGCACCGTTCAGGGTCTGCTGGAATTGTCCGGTCTGCCTTATGTGGGCTGCGGCGTGCTTGCTTCTGCCGTTTGTATGGACAAGGAGTTTACTCATATCGTCCTGAACAGTGCAGGCATAAACACCGCCCGCTATAAGACCGTTCTCCGCTCCGAACTTGGCAATCTGGACAATATCTGCTCTGAGGTGGGCGATGAATTGGGCTTCCCCGTTTACGTCAAGCCCGCAAACGGCGGCTCGTCTATCGGCGTGAACAGGGCAGAGGACGCCGATTCCCTCAAGGACGCCATCAAGCTGGCATTCGCCCACGACAAAAAGGCGGTCATTGAGGAAACTATCGTCGGACGTGAAATAGAGTGTGCGGTCATGGGCAACGACAATCCGTTCGCTTCGACGGTGGGCGAGATCATGCCCGCAAATGACAAGTTCTACGACTACGAGGCAAAATATATCCTCGGCTCGACCGTCCTCGGTATACCCGCCGAAATTCCCGACGACGTTTCCCGCCGAATGAGAGAGATCGCTGTCAAGGCGTTCAAGGCGGTAAACGGTTCGGGTCTTGCAAGGGTGGATTTCTTCCTGCGGGACGACGGCAAAATTTACATAAACGAGATAAACACTCTTCCCGGCTTCACCGCTATCAGTATGTACCCGAAGCTGATGGAGAATATCGGTATATCCTATTCCGAACTGCTTGACAGGCTGGTAAAGCTATCTCTTGAAAAGGCGGACGTATCCTATGAATAACGCTCCGATCGGAGTCTTTGATTCGGGAATAGGCGGTCTGACTGCCGTCGCCGAGTTCAACAGGCTTCTTCCTCACGAAAATATCATCTATTTCGGGGACACCGCAAGGCTCCCTTACGGCACCCGAAGCAAGGAAACTATCCTTAAATATGCCGAACAGGATATTCGCTTTATCAAGAAGCATAACGTGAAGTTTATCGTTGCCGCCTGCGGTACGGTAAGCTCGGCTGTGGGTGCGAATATGCAGACGGGGGGCGGCGTGCCGTTTACGGGCGTGCTTATGCCTGCGGCTCAGGCGGCGTGTTCGGCGACACGTTCGGGGAGAATAGGCGTTATTGGCACTCCCGCTACCATCAGAAGCGGTGCGTACGGCAAGGCGATACGGGCTATCCGTCCCGACCTGACGGTGGTGGGCAACGGCTGTCCGCTGTTCGTCCCGCTGGTGGAAAACGGATTTACCGCCCGTGACAACCAAATTACCAAGCTTGCCGCCGCACAGTATCTCAAACCTATCCGAGATGAAAATGTGGACGTCCTCATAATGGGCTGCACTCATTATCCCATTATTCGGGATATTATTTCCGATTATATGGGGGACGGGGTTACTCTCATTTCCCCGGGCGAGGAGGCTGCAAAGCACGTCCTTGCGGTGCTGACGGAAACGGAAATGCTGGCGGACAGAGAGGAAGCGGGCGAAAACCGCTACTTCGCTTCGGACAGCGTGGAGCTTTTTGCGGAAAATGCAAAAGCGTTTCTGGGACAGGAATTTCGGGGCAAGGTGGAAAAGGTCAGCATTGACGAGCTGACGGCAATTTAAATCCGTCCCTACAATAATGTACCGATATAAAAATATATACAAGAAGTACGATGCTGAGAAATACCAGCCCGACAAATCGGAAGTTGTTTATGAGGTGACTTATGGATATAAAGATTGAAAACGGCAAAATCATTTTTAGCGAGAATAATATTGAATATTCGTTTGATGCTCACGGAGAGTATCCTCGTCCGTCAATAATGCCTGCGATCAGCGTTGGCGGAAAACATTTGTCAAACAGAAGCGATGATATTAAAATCGAAAAGCATACTGCCGTTCAGGATGTTGCAATTGGAAATAATATGGCTGCATGGTATACTCAGGAATTTCTGCCTGACGGAGTCGATTACAAGCTGAGCAAAAAAGCAAGCATATATATCGGAGATTTCTCTGCGGGAAAAGAAAAGCAGATTTATAAAGGTGAATGTTACGGCGATCTTTGCTTTTACGAAAACGATCTGTTTTTCAATATTGGCAACAAAGTTGCTGTATACCACTTAAACAGCGGTGAAACTGAAATATTGTTCAAGCATTCGGGCATCAAGAAAAGCGGGATTGACTTGCATATTACGCCAAAGCGTATCTTCTTTCAGCATTGGACACACAGTAATAACAATACAATGTGGTATGACCGTGAAACACAAGAACTCATCAATCCGCATTTTGATGGCTCTGTCATGTTTTTCCTTGATGATGAAACAATTATCTACAAAGGTCTTGATCATACCTGGATCTATGATGTTAATTCTATGAAAAAGAAACGTTTTTTCAGTAATAAAGACCGTAATAAGATAATTGAAATGGTAGGTTTGTTTTTCGGTATTCCTAAAGAACATATTAATAAATATACTTCTTCCTGGACAAAAATTAAGCTCAACGGTTTTGAGAATGACAGATTATACTTTGAATGTCATCTTTACTATTCAGATGACAGCTCGTCTTTTGAAGATAACCAAAGAAATTGTCATTCATTGGGTCTTCCGTCAATGGCGGATACGCAAATATCCTGCGACCTTTCTGCTAAAAACATTATAATAGAAGCAGATAAATCTGACATCGTAATTGAAGAAAAGCCATATAGCACACTTATCAAGGAGAAATTCGATTTCCCAATGGTTACAAAAAAGGCTTTTCGCAACAAACAAGAAAATAACGAATAATCTATTAGTTGTTTATCATAGCTATAAATTCCAATTTGTATGGGAGTTCTCAACCCGCCCTTAAAAATGCAATTCATCAGCCATATGCTGTGACATAGCCAAAAAAATTCATATCGGAGAATAAAATGATAAGGAAAAAATACAACCTTAAAATAACCACCACTCAAAGGATAATGAACGAAGAGCCGGAACAGTTTGAGCTTCTCACCGAAGCGGAATTTGTAAAGCTTAAAGACGGCAGCTTCGCCATTACCTACGATGACTCCGTTGCAACGGGGCTGACGGGCAGGTCGACCATTACCTGTACGGGATGCGAAAAAGCATCGGTCACACGGGAGGGAGATGCACCGTCGGAGCTTATCCTTGAAGCGGGGAAAACCCATCATTGTCAGTATGCGACGCCCTACGGAAGCGTTATCATCTCCGTTACAACGTCGCTTATAGAAAATATGCTTGCCGAGGACGGAGGACGTCTGCGTTTCAAATATGCCATTGACGCAAATGCAGGCGGACTTATGGAAACGGAAGTAGTTGCCGAAATATATTAATAGGAGAAGAAAAGTTATGAAATACCGATTGCCTATGCTCCTTGACGGAGCTTCTCAGAATGAACAGAGCGAGGCTGCGGAGCCTCCGAGTACCAAGCTTGCCGAGGCTTTTCGACAGGATATAAGAAGCGGTGCAAACGTGCTTTTTCTGCGTGTCCCCACCGAGCTTTATCCCGTTGAAGCGGAGGACGAGGAACGTTTCAGGACGGCAGCCGCCGAATATGCCGAAGCTGCCCGAAAAGCCATTGCTGCGGAAAATGCCGAGGGTCTGCCCATTGCGGGGGTAATATCTCCCGTAACAGCCGACGACGAGGACGAGCTTTCCTTTATGAAGCTGGTGGATATTTACACCGATGCCGCCGCTGCCTATGCCGAAGCGGGCTGTGACATTATCTCTGCCGAATGCATGGGATATATGGAGGAATGCCGTGCGGCAGTCATCGGCGGACGGAAAACCGCCCTGCCCGTTTGGGTGACAGTTACCTCCGACAGCGAGGGAATGACCTTCCCCGATTGTGCGGACACGTCGGTGTTTGCCTGCCTGCTGGTGGTTCAGGAGCTGGGTGCGGAAGCGTTCGGCATACAGGACGTTCCCTGTTGTGCCGAAGCGGCGGAAATACTTGGTGAGCTAAAAGAATATGCGAAGATACCGCTTATTGCCCGTCCGGGCGGTCACGGCGGTTTTGAGGACGAGCGGGTGCTGTCCCCCGACGAGTTTGCTGACGGTCTGCGGCTGTTTATGGATAATGGTGCGGAGATATTTGGCGGACATGGGCTGTTCCCCGAATACATAGAGCGGGTCAGCGGTATGGTCAGCGAAAAAAGTCCCATTCGCTTCGGGCGTGAACGGACGGAGGGCGATGAACTGCTGCTGGCAAACCGCCGTCAGGTGTTCTTTCTGTCCCCCGACAGCATCGAGAGCAGTCCCTATCTGGAATGCAGTCTGGATATGTCCGACGAGCTGCTGGAGCTGGAGGACACCAACTTTGACCTTATTTCGGTGGAGCTTTATTCCCCCGATGACGCTTATCATTTTGCGAAAAATTCCTCTATGGCAAATCTGCCCGTAATGTTTCATTCCGATGATGAAATGGCACTCAAGGCGGCTCTTCTCTGCTATCAGGGACGGGCTATGATAGACAGAAACTGTTCCGTTGCCGAGGACAGGCTGGAGCGTATCGCCAAGAAGTATGGTGCGGTAGTTTATTAAGACTTATTGTATCTCCCACGCCGAAGGCGTGGGAGATACAATCGAAAATTGCAAGTTGTTCGGTGTTTCCTTTTACCGTAAAACAAAATCAGGTCTGCGGGCAATCTCGTCCGCAGACCTGATTTTTAGTGTTGAATGTTGAGAGTTGAGTGTTGAATTTTTGGCTTCATTCAACTTTCAACACTCATCACTCAACACTATACTCAGCTGTATGGGTATCTGAACTTTGTCACAATGTATCCGTTTGTGTCGGGATTGGAGGTCAGGACAAAATCTCCGCCGTCGGTGTAGCCTGTTTCAAAGCCGTTGTCATCTCTGGTAAGCTGGCGGGTGTGGAAGATGATGGACTGTCCGTCCTCGGAAAGCTCATATCCCGTAAAGGTGATGGGTCCCAGATTAATGTTATATCCCCCGTCGCCCAGAATACCGTAAAGCTTTCCGTCAATATCCTTGTACTGCATAGGTGCAGCCGCAAGTATATCGTCCGTTATTCTCTGACTGAATATGGTCAGCAGATAATTATACAGCTCCTCATAGGTGGAAAATCTCGGGTCGGCAATGGCGAAATACATTACCGTAGAGGTGCTGTCGCCGTTTGCTATCTCAGTTTCGACATAATTCTCATAATCCTCAACGGGCAGAGTGGTCTGATTCATATAGTAAGCTATTTCCATTGCCCTGTAATAATAGTAATATCCGAAGTAGAGCATATTGTCCTGAACGGGCGGCTCTACATTTTTTGTCAGGGTATTGTTTTCAATATCATAGGTATAGGTGTAAATTTGCAGGGAAACACCGTCCTTTGACACCTCGGCGGGAAGAGGCTCTTCCATAAGCTTCAGCGGCTCGGTGTGGAACATTTCGGACGGGCAATAGGGGAGCGGCTCACCCTCCTGCTTGGTGTTGTCTATCATCTTTACTTCGGACAACTTGCCTTCATGTACCGCATAGAATTTCGAAACACAGTAGGGACGGTTTTCGTCCTCCTTGATGTCATGCCCCCAGAAGTCCAGCTGTATCAGCTCGGGCACGGGGGTGGCATCTATGTCGTTCCTGATAATGCTGCAGGCAGTGTATGCTCCGTTTGCACTGTAGGGCAGACCTATATAATACCCTTCGGGGGCTTTTGCTTCAAAGGTCTGGGAGGCAAAGTTTTTGTCTTCACAGGTAAGTATCACCGAAAGAGGCAGTGTTGCAGACCCTTCGTACTCAGGTTCGGTAAATTCACCGGGGGATATGGTTATAAGGTAATTGTCCCGTGAATCGGAATAGGTAAATGTGTACGAGGAGAACGGCTCGGCTTCCTCAACGGGTTCGCCGCTTAAAACTGCCGCTTCAACGCCGACAGTCGGCTCGGACACAGCTTCGGAGGACGCTTCGGTAATATCGGCGGCTCTTGCCTCCGCTGCCGTTTCGGATATGTTTTCGTTTTCACCGCCCGAACAGGCAGACAGCGTCACGGCGGCACAAAGTGCTGTCAGCAATGCGATAATTCTCGTTTTCACAGGAAATCACCCCCCTTTGTATATTTACTTTATTATACCATTATTTTACCCCATTTTCAATTACATTTTGATTACAATACGGATATAATTCAGTTACTTTGGATTTTAGTGTTGAGCGTTGAGAGTTGAGTGATGAATTTAATGCTAAAAACTCAACATTCAATAAAAAAAGCGGCTCCGAAAGCTCAGAACCGCTTTGCATATATTCTGTCAGCAAAATTACACAGTGAATTTTACATATAGGCAGGGCGGCTATATGCAGCCTTATAACGGCTCCACGCACACTGTCCTGCCATGAGCATACGCTTCTCTGCCGTGACGCTCCCAAGCAATTTATGGCGAACGCCGCTTCATTACATTTCTGCAATTTCCGTCAATGTCAGTATATCAGCTTTTGGCGGTTTTGTCAATACCCGCAGACATTTTTGTGGAAATCAATTTTAGCGGGAAACAGCGGTATGAGTGTTGAGTGTTGAGAGTTGAGTGTTGAGTGATGAATTTAATGCTAAAAACTCAACACTCAACACTGATCACTCAACATTTTTTGCAAAAAACTCTTGACATTTTGCTATATATATGGTATAATAATAAAGTTGGTTGAAACGGGCTTGACGGGTGGTATAAAACCATTTTGCAAGTTTTATTTCTGAAACAGTATTGTGAAATTTGCATAAAAACCATAGAAAAAGATTTGCAAATTTCTACATGGGATTTTATAAAAAATCCTTGAAATGCGGTCATTTGTATGTTATAATACTTCTTGCGTGACTGCAATAGATATGCGAGGAAACGGAAGGTTGCTGACGGTTTGTCAGGTAATTTCCGTGGAGTATGTCCGATTTAAAATTGGGCGGCTGTAATAACGAACACGGTAATGTGCGTAAACTGCGGTAGGTCTGCAATGGGTTTGCAGATACTATTGTAAGTATGCTTGTGCTATGTACGTCAGACTGCCCCGAAAGATTACTTTCAGGGCTGTTTTTGTTTGATAAATGACGATACACACGGTAGCGTGTAACGAAATTCAGAACTCGTCCCCAACAGTTCAAGTTTAATCAAGGAGGCGATTTTAGTGGCAGTCAATGAAAAGCTCAGAATCAAGATCAAAGGTTATGACCACGCAGTAGTCGATGCAGCTTCTGCAAAAATCGTAGAGGCGGCTAAGCGTTCGGGTGCAAAGGTTTCCGGTCCTATCCCCCTGCCTACCGACAAGGAAGTTGTTACTATCCTGAGAGCGGTTCACAAGTACAAGGATAGCCGTGAGCAGTTCGAGCTGAGAACTCACAAAAGACTCATCGACGTTCTCAGACCTACCGCAAAGACCACCGAAGCACTGCAGGGTCTTGAGCTTCCTGCGGGCGTTGACATCGTAATGGAGATCAAGTAAGATCTCCCAAAGATGCGAACCCTGTGGGTCACGTCGGGTAACCGACCAATAACCAAAAGGAGGAAAAAATAATGACAAAGGCAATCATCGGTAAGAAAATCGGTATGACACAGATTTTCGATGAAGCGGGCAAGGTTATCCCCGTAACCGTTGTTGAAGCAGGTCCCTGCGTTGTCGTACAGAAGAAAACTGTTGACAACGACGGATATGACGCTGTTCAGCTCGGCTTCGGCGACCTCCGCGAGAAGCTTGCAAACAAGCCTATCAAGGGCCACTTTGCAAAGGCTGACGTTGCTGTTAAGAGAACTCTGAAGGAATTCAGACTCGAAAACACAACTGAAAAGAACGTCGGCGATATTCTGAAGGCTGATACTTTTGAGGTTGGCGACATCGTTGATGTTTCCGGTACTTCCAAGGGTAAGGGCTTCCAGGGTACTATCAAGAGAAACAACAACGCAAGACTGAAGGAAACCCACGGTACAGGTCCTGTACACAGACACGCAGGTTCTATGGGTGCTTGTTCTTCCCCTTCCAGAATCTACAAGGGTAAGGCTCTCCCCGGACACATGGGTGCCGAGAAGGTTACCGTTCAGAATCTTGAGATCGTTAAGATCGACGCAGAAAACAATCTTATCGCTATCAAGGGAGCTGTTCCCGGTCCTAAGAACGGAATAGTTACCATCGTTGACTGCGTTAAGAAGGCTTAGTGGAAGGAGGAAGCATAATGCCTAAGATTTCAGTATTAAATATGCAGGGCTCACAGGTTTCCGAAACTGAGCTTTCAGATGCGGTGTTCGGCATAGAGCCTAACAAGACCGCTATGCACACTATGGTAGTGAATTATCTGGCTAACCAGCGTCAGGGCACACAGTCCACTCTTACCAGAACAGAGGTAAGCGGCGGCGGAAGAAAGCCCTGGAGACAGAAGGGTACAGGCCACGCTCGTCAGGGCTCTACAAGAGCTCCTCAGTGGACACACGGCGGCGTTGCTCTCGGACCTAAGCCCAGAAGCTACCGTTTCACTGTAAACCGCAAGCTGAAAAGACTTGCTATGAAGTCCGCTCTTTCGTCCAAGGTCCTCGATAACAACATGATCGTTATCGACTCCATCAAGACAGAAGAGTTCAAGACCAAGACTATGGTCGCTATGCTCAAGGCTATCGGTGCAGAGGGTTCTAAGGCTCTCATCGTAATGCCCGAGGTTGACGAGAAGGTAATCAAGAGTGCTGCTAACATCCCCGGTGTTAAGACTGCTCTTGTAAACACCATCAACGTTTATGATATTCTGAACTACGATAAGTTCATCGTTGCTCAGGATGCTGTTGCTAAGATCGAGGAGGTGTACGCATAATGAAGGCTGCTCAGGATATTATCTTAAAGCCCATCATTACCGAAGCAAGTATGTCAGGTATCCCTGATATGAAGTACACCTTTAAGGTAGCTAAGGACGCCAACAAGATCGAGATCGCTAAGGCAGTTGAGGAACTGTTCGGCGTTAAGGTTGCTAAGGTGAACACAATGAACTGCCGTGGCAGACAGAAGAGAATGGGTATGCACGTTGGTATGACAGCTTCCTGGAAGAAGGCTATCGTTACACTTGCAGAAGGTTCCAAGACCATCGAGTTCTTCGACGGTATGATGTGATCCCAAGGAGCAGAGGGATAAACCTCTGCGGAATGTATGGAAGCATTCGCTTCCGCAAAACCACCAAAGGAGTTGAATAAGCACAATGGCTATAAAGACTTATAAGCCGACTACACCGTCAAGACGTCAGATGACAGTTACCGACTACAGCGGTCTTTCTAAGGTAGCTCCCGAAAAGAGCCTGCTCGCTCCTCTCAAGAAGAATGCAGGAAGAAACAGCTACGGCAGGATCACTGTTCGTCACAGAGGCGGCGGAGTCAGAAGAAAATACAGAATCATCGACTTCAAGAGAAACAAGCTTAACATGAATGCTACTGTTCTTACTCTTGAATACGATCCTAACCGTTCCGCACACATTGCTCTCGTTCAGTATGAGGACGGCGAGAAGAGATACATTCTCGCTCCCCACGGTCTGAAGGTCGGCGATACCATCAGAGCAGGTGCAGATGCTGATATTATCCCCGGAAATGCTCTCGCACTGGCAAATATCCCTGTTGGTACTTTCATTCACAACCTTGAGCTTTATCCCGGCAAGGGTGCTCAGCTGGTTCGTGCCGCAGGCAATATGGCTCAGCTTATGGGTAAGGAGGACGATTACGCTCTCGTAAGACTTCCTTCCGGCGAAATGAGAAAGATTTCCATCAACTGCATGGCAACGATCGGTCAGGTCGGCAATATCGACCACGAGAACGTAAGCCTCGGTAAGGCAGGACGCACACGTCATATGGGTATCAGACCTACCGTAAGAGGTTCCGTAATGAACCCCTGCGATCACCCCCACGGCGGTGGTGAAGGTAAGTCACCTGTCGGCCGTCCCGGACCTGTTACACCTTGGGGCAAGCCTGCTCTCGGTTACAAGACCAGAGCAAACCACAACCGTTCCGACAAGTTCATTGTTAAACGCAGAAACGGTAAATAATTTCATTCGATTTATAGAATCTCTGAGAAGAAAAGGCAGAAAGCGAAAGCTTTCCCTTTGCTTCCCATAGGGGAGGAGGAAAACCATGAGCAGAAGCATCAAGAAAGGCCCTTACGTTCAGGAGGTCCTTTTAAAGAGAGTAGTTGCAATGAACGAAGCAGGCGAGAAAAAGGTTCTCAAGACCTGGAGCCGTGCTTCTACAATATTCCCTGATTTCGTTGGTCATACCTTCGCTGTTCACGACGGACGCAAGCACGTTCCCGTATATGTAACAGAGGATATGGTAGGACATAAGCTCGGCGAGTTCGCACCCACCAGAACCTACAAGGGTCATGCGGGTTCAAAGACATCCAATAACGGTAAGTAAAAGGCAAAGGAGGAGTTTAAATGGAAGCAAGAGCATACCTTAAAAATGCTCGTATCGCCCCCAGAAAGGTTCAGATCGTTCTCGACCTTATCAGAGGCAAGGATACTGAAACCGCTATGGCGATTTTAAAGCACACACCCAAATCTGCCTGTGAGTACCTGGAGAAGCTTCTGAAATCCGCTGTTGCAAACGCAGAGAACAATTTCAATATGGATAAGGATAACCTTTACGTTTCCGAATGCTACGTTTGCCCCGGACCTATCATGAAGAGAATTATGCCCAGAGCACAGGGCAGAGCGTTCCGCATCCTGAAGAGAACTTCCCACGTTACGATCGTGGTTAAGGAAAAGGAATAATTTAGCTGAAAGAGGAGGTAAACTATGGGCCAGAAAGTAAATCCCCACGGCCTTCGTGTGGGAGTAATCAAGGATTGGGATTCCCGTTGGTTTGCAAACAAAGCAACTTTCGGCGATACTCTGGTTGAGGATTACAACGTTCGTAATTATATAAAGAAGAGCCTGTACGCAGCAGGCGTTGCCCGTATCGAGATCGAAAGATTTGCAGATAAGGTAAGGATCCACGTTAACTGTGCAAAGCCCGGTATCGTTATCGGTAAGGGCGGCGAAAACATCGAGAAGCTCAGACTGGGCGTTGAAAAGATGATGGGCAAGTCCGTTGCTATCAACATTGTTGAGGTAAAGCAGCCCGATCTTAACTCTCAGCTGGTTGCAGAGAGCATTGCTGCTCAGCTGGAGAACAGAGTGTCCTTCAGAAGAGCTATGAAGCAGGCTATCGGCAGAGCAATGCGTCTTGGTGCAAGAGGTATCAAGATCAGAGTCGGCGGACGTCTTGGCGGTGCTGAGATCGCAAGAGCCGAAAGCTACCATGAGGGTACAATCCCCCTGCAGACCATCAGAGCCGACATCGACTACGGTTTTGCAGAGGCACACACAACCTACGGCCGTCTTGGCGTTAAGGTTTGGATCTATAAGGGCGAGGTTCTGAAGGGCGAAGCTGCTCCCAAGAACACCGAAACAAGGGAAAGACGCCCCAGAAGAAACAGGAGCGAAGGAGGTAACAAGTAATGCTGCTGCCAAAGAGAGTTAAGTACCGTCGAGTACAGAGAGGCAGACTTACAGGTAAGGCTTACAGAGGAAACACCGTTTCCAACGGTGAGTTCGGCCTTCAGGCACTGGAGCCCGCTTGGATCACCTCTAATCAGATCGAGGCTGCCCGTATCGCTATGACACGTTATATCAAGAGAGGCGGTCAGGTTTGGATCAAGATATTCCCCGACAAGCCTATCACTGAGAAGCCTGCTGAAACACGAATGGGTTCAGGTAAGGGTTCTCCCGAATACTGGGTTGCTGTTGTAAAGCCCGGAAGAGTTATGTTTGAGATCAGCGGCGTTCCCGAGGAAACCGCCAGAGAGGCTCTCCGTCTTGCTATGCATAAGCTTCCTATCAAGTGCAAGTTCGTTAAAAAAGAAGAAGGAGGCGAGCAGTAATGAAGGCATCTGAAGTTAGAGATATGACGATCGAAGAGCTTGAAAACAAGCGTACCGATCTCAAGAAAGAGCTTTTTGCTCTCCGTTTCCAGCTCGCTGTCAACCAGCTTGATAATCCTGCACGCCTCAAGGCTGTTAAGAAGGATTATGCTCGTGTAATGACTATTCTTCGTGAGAAGACAAATGCGTAATGCGGGGAGGGTTAAGCTGTGGCTGAAAGAAATCTTAGAAAAACAAGAGTAGGCACCGTTGTTTCCAACAAGATGGATAAGACCATCGTCGTTGCTATCGTTGACAACGTAAAGCATCCGCTCTATAAGAAGATCATCAAGAGAACCGTAAAGCTCAAGGCTCACGATGAGAACAATGTTTGCAACATCGGCGACCGCGTTGAGGTTATGGAAACCCGTCCTATCTCCAAGGATAAGAGATGGAGACTCACCAGAGTGATCGAACAGGCTAAGTAATTCTAAAAGTTTTACTTTCGTTTGATTTCAATAGACGTTCATATTAGTCCGCCGAAAATGCTGTGGCTTGTATGCTTACAGGCAGGAACAGCACGGCGGCGTGTATGGAACGGGCAATATCAAAGCAGAAGCCGTTTACGGTTTCGCTTACAGGAAGGAGTAACCTGCTGTGATACAGATGCAGACTTATTTAAAGGTCGCTGACAACACCGGTGCTAAGGAACTCATGTGCATCAGAGTTCTTGGCGGTACACGCAGAAGATATGCAAATATCGGCGATGTTGTTGTTGCTTCGGTCAAGAAAGCAGCACCCGGCGGCGTTGTTAAGAAGGGCGACGTTGTAAAGGCAGTTATCGTTCGTTCGGCAAAGGGCGTTCGCCGTGAGGACGGAACCTATATCCGCTTCGACGAAAATGCTGCTGTTATTATCAAGGAAGATAAGAATCCCAGAGGAACACGTATCTTTGGGCCTGTTGCAAGAGAGCTTCGTGACAAGGATTATATGAAGATCCTCTCACTCGCTCCCGAAGTACTTTAATCGGAGGTGTCGTAAATGAATAAGTTACACGTTAAAACAGGCGACACCGTTGTTATCCTGTCCGGTAAGGACAAGGGCAAGCAGGGCAAGGTCCTTGAAGTAAGCCCTAAGGAGAACAAGGTTATCGTCGAGGGTCTGAACATTGCTACAAAGCACGTTAAGCCCAGACAGATGGGTCAGTCCGGCGGCATCGTTTCCGCTGAGGCTCCTATGTATGCTTCAAAGGTAATGGCTGTTTGCCCCAAGTGCGGCAAGCCTACCAGAGTCGGCCACAAGATCGAGGCTGACGGCACTAAATCCAGAGTCTGCAAGAACGCAGACTGCGGCAAAACTTTTTAATGAAGGGAGTTTTACGATATGGCAGCAAGACTCAAAGAATATTATGTTAGCACCGTAGCTCCGGCAATGATGAAAAAGTTTGGCTACAAGAGTGTTATGCAGATACCTAAGCTCGACAAGGTCGTTATCAATGTCGGTGCAGGCGAAGCAAGAGAAAATTCAAAGGTTATCGACGCTATCATGAACGATTTGGCTCTTATCACCGGTCAGAAGCCCATCGTTTGTCGTGCTAAGAAGTCGGTTGCTAACTTTAAGCTCCGTGAGGGCATGCCCATCGGTGTTAAGGTTACTCTTAGAAGCGACAAGATGTATGAGTTCGTTGACAGACTCTTCAATGTTGCGTTCCCCCGTGTTCGTGACTTCAGAGGCATCAACGGCAACTCCTTCGACGGAAGAGGAAACTACTCCACAGGTATCAAGGAGCAGCTCATTTTCCCCGAGATCGAGTATGATAAGATCGACAAGGTAAGAGGTATGGATATTAACTTCATCACCACTGCCAAGACCGATGAAGAAGCTAAAGAGCTGCTCACACTGATGGGTGCTCCGTTTGTGAAGTAATCAAGGAGGATAAATTAAATGGCTAAAACGTCTATGAAGATGAAGCAGCAGGCAACTCCTAAGTATTCCACAAGAGCTTATAACAGATGCAAGATCTGCGGAAGACCTCATGCTTACCTGAGAAAGTTCGGCATTTGCCGTATCTGCTTCAGAGAGTTAGCTCACAAGGGTCAGATCCCCGGAGTTAAAAAGGCCAGCTGGTAATCATCGGCTTGCGATACGTCGTTTCCCGTCAAAAGAAACACGGGGCGGCGTTGATACAGTAGAAATAAACAGATTTAATCGTTACGGCGGCTCAGCCGCAGTTACGGATGAGGAGGTTAACTGGTATGCAAATTACCGATACAATTGCTGATTTTCTGACCAGAATTCGTAATGCGAATTCCGCAAAGCACGCAACGGTTGACGTTCCCGCTTCAAATATGAAGAAAGCTATTGCACAGATCCTTGTTGACGAGGGTTATATAAAGAGCTATCAGCTTATTGAAGATGGCAAGCAGGGTGTGATCAGAATTACTCTTAAGTATGGTGACAATAAGTCACAGGTCATCACCGGCCTGCGTAGGGTTTCCAAACCGGGTTTAAGAATTTACTCAAGCTGCGAGGATATGCCTAAGGTTATGAAGGGTCTCGGCATCGCGATCGTTTCCACTTCCAAGGGCGTTATGACCGACAAGAAGGCTAGAGAGCTGAATGTCGGCGGCGAAGTTCTCGCATTCATTTGGTAAGGAGGAACACACAATGTCTAGAATAGGTAGAAAGCCGATCAGTGTTCCGGCCGGCGTTGAGGTCAAGGTTGACGGAACAACAGTTACCGTAAAGGGCCCTAAGGGTTCCCTGACCAATACCTTCAACAAGGATATGTTAATCAAGGTTGAGGGCAATGAGATCATCGTTGAGCGTCCTTCCGAGGATAAGCTCCACAAATCTCTCCACGGTCTTACAAGAACACTTATCCACAATATGGTTGTGGGCGTTACAGAGGGTTATTCCAAGTCACTTGATATCGAGGGTATTGGTTACAGAGCTGCTAAGCAGGGCAAGAACCTTGTGCTCAATATCGGCTACTCACATCAGGTCATCATTCCTGAGATCGATGGTATCACCATTGATGTTCCCGCTGCAACTAAGATCATCGTAAACGGTATCGACAAGCAGAAGGTTGGACAGTTCGCTGCTGAGATCCGTGAGAAGAGACCTCCCGAGCCTTATAAGGGCAAGGGTATCCGCTACACAGGCGAGCATATCATCCGCAAGGAAGGTAAGGCAGGTAAAGGTAAGAAGTAAGTTAAACAAGCTTCTCTTTATCATTCACTGTGAAATTATTTCCTGTTGTATAGGAGAATGGGACAGTCTGAAACACCGACTACTATTCTCCGCATGAAAAGGAGTGAAATTAAATGGTTAAGCAGATCAACAGAAAGGCTGCAAGAGCTAAAAGACAGGCTAGAGTAAGAGCTAAGATCAGCGGCACTGCAGCTTGCCCCAGACTTAACGTATTCCGTTCCGCTAAGCACATTTACGCTCAGCTCATCGACGATGTTGCAGGCGTAACACTGGCTTCCGCTTCCAGCATGGATAAGGGCTTCGATGCAAACGGCGGCAACAAGGAAGGTGCTTTCAAGGTCGGCGAGGCTATCGCTGCCAAGGCTGCCGAGAAGGGCATCAAGGACGTTGTTTTCGACCGTGCAGGCTACCTGTATCACGGAAGAGTTAAGGAACTCGCTGAGGGCGCAAGAAAGGGCGGTCTGAACTTCTGATCGAAGCTCGGAAACGCACTCGTATAGATTTAACGAGGAGGTAATACTTTTGGCAAATATAGATGCTCAGGCTTTAGAGCTTTCCGAAAAGGTTGTTGCTATCAACCGTGTATCTAAAACCGTTAAGGGCGGACGTATTTTCAAGTTTGCAGCACTTGTTGTTGTAGGCGACGGAAACGGTACCGTTGGTTTCGGCCTCGGCAAGTCGGGTGAAGTTCCCGACGCTATCCGTAAGGGTATCGAGGACGCTAAGAAGAATTTAATCAAGGTTTCTCTGAAGGGTTCTACTATCCCTCACGAGGTTATCGGTGAATTCGGTGCAGGCAGAGTTCTTATGAAGCCCGCCGCTCCCGGTACAGGCGTTATCGCAGGCGGTCCTGTTCGTGCCGTTATCGAAATGGCAGGCATCAAGGACATCAGAACTAAGTCCCTGCGTTCCAACAACGCTTGCAACGTTGTAAGAGCTACTATCAACGGTCTGGCTTCCTGCAAATCCGCTAAGGAAGTTGCTGCTAAGAGAGGCAAGTCCGTTAAGGAAATTTTAGGATAAGGGGGATCTTTCAATGGCACTTAAAATCAAGCTGGTCAAGAGCTTAAACGGCAGACTTAAGGATCAGATCGCTACTGCCGAGTCCCTCGGTCTTAAGAAGATCGGTGCTGTAACCGTACAGCCCGACAACGCTCAGACACAGGGCAAGATCAAGAAAATTTCCCACCTCGTCGAGGTAAGCGAAGCATAATTTAAGGGAGGTGCGAGCTTTATGAAGTTACACGAATTATCACCTGCTGCAGGTTCTACCAAGGAAGTTAAGCGTATAGGCAGAGGCCACGGTTCCGGCCACGGCAAGACTGCAGGCAAGGGTCACAAGGGCCAGTGGGCACGTTCCGGCGGCGGAGTAAGACCCGGCTTTGAAGGCGGTCAGATGCCTCTTGCAAGAAGAATTCCTAAGAGAGGTTTCAACAACATCTTCGGTACTACCTACACTGTTATCAATGTTTCCGATCTTGAAGTTTTCAAGGAGGGCACAGTTGTTGATGAGGAGCTCCTCATTGCTTCCGGTATCGTTAAGAAGCTCAACAGCGGCGTTAAGGTTCTCGGAAACGGCGAACTGACAAAGAATCTCACTGTAAAGGTTGCCGCTTATTCGGCGTCAGCTAAGGAAAAAATTGAGAAGGCAGGCGGGAAGGCTGAGGTGATGTAATGTGTTTCAGACCTTCAGAAATGCTTGGAAGTCTGTGGAGTTAAGGAAGAAGATCCTCTACACATTACTCATTTTAATCATTTTCCGTATAGGATGCACGATCCCTGTCCCCTTCCTGGAGGCTGATAAGCTTGCAGGCCTTATGGGCGACAGCGGAAACATCCTGAATTATCTGGACGCACTCTCCGGCGGAGCACTTTCTAAGGCGACTTTGTTCGCTCTTTCGATCCAGCCGTACATTAACTCGTCCATCATCATGCAGCTTCTGACCTACGCTCTTCCTCCTCTGGAAAGGCTCCAGAAGGAAGGCGAAGAGGGAAGAAAGAAGATCCAGAAGATCACAAATGTCGTTTCTATGTTCATCGCATTGTTTATGGCTTACGCTTACTATCTCACTATGAGAAGTGCAGGTGCGGTAAGATATACAAGCGGCTTCGAGGGAGTTTTCACTGCCATCGTTATCATCGCCTGCTTTGTTGCGGGTGCGGCTCTTATCGTTTGGCTGGGCAACCAGATCAACGAAAAGGGTATGGGCAACGGTATCTCACTGATACTCTTCGCAGGTATCGTGGCAAGAGGTCCTTCCGCTGTTCTCAAGCTCTTTGAAACAGCTAAGGCTGATATGAAGATGATCTTCCTCGTTATCCTTGTTCTGCTGATCTTCGTATTTATGATAGGCTTTATCGTATTCATGAATGAGTCGGAAAGACGTATTCCCATTCAGTACGCTAAGAGGGTTGTGGGAAGAAAGCAGTACGGCGGTCAGAATACCCATATTCCTATCAAGATTGCAATGAGCGGTGTAATGCCTATCATCTTCGCAATGTCCTTTATGTCTATCCCCGCTACTCTGGAGCTTTTCATTAAGCGTCCCGCAGACCCCACAGGCTTCTGGCAGAAGTTCTATGTTGGCGTTCTCAATTTCTTCGCTTATAACAGCCCCTGGTATGCGATAGTTTATTTCCTGCTTATCATCGGATTTAACTACTTCTACGTTTCGATGCAGTATAATCCCGTTGAGATAGCTAACAATCTCCGCCAGAACAACGGCGGTATCCCCGGTATCAGACCCGGTAAACCCACCAGCGATTTCATTCAGAGAGTCCTCTCCAAGATCACTCTCATCGGTGCGATATTCCTCGGAGTTATCGCTATTCTCCCGATCATCTTCAACCTCGCTGTTCCCAAGCTGCAGATCTCGATGGGCGGTACTTCTATCCTCATCATCGTAAGCGTTGCTCTGGAAACTGTGAGAACTTTGGAATCTCAGCTGATGATGCGTCATCACAAGGGCTTCCTTGAATAAACCGATAAACCCACGACTTTTCTGAAAGGATTTGAAGAATATGAACCTTATTCTCTTAGGTGCTCCCGGTGCAGGCAAGGGTACTCAGGCTGAAAAGATCAGCGAAAACCTCGGTATTCCCCAGATTTCAACAGGAAATATTCTCAGAGCTGCCGTTAAGAACGGCACAGAGTGCGGTCTGAAGGCTAAGAGCTTTATGGACGCAGGTGCTCTCGTTCCCGATGAGGTCGTTATCG
>CAZINI010000012.1:0-66714 GCA_964540575.1 uncultured Ruminococcus sp. | reverse complement strand
TTACAGGATTTTCAGCCAATAACTGCCCGGTGGGCAGTTATTGAGTACGCACTATATAATCATTTTTTCCATGTCACGGGAGAAAACAGCAGAAGCATCGGGAAAAGCTCCAGCCTTCCTGCAAGCATATCGAATATCAGAACCAGCTTGGAAAAAGGTGAGAAGAATGAGAAGTTTGAGGTTGGACCGACAAGTTCAAGTCCGGGACCAATGTTGTTTATCGTTGTTGCAACGGCTGTGAAATTCGTTATCATATCATAGTCCTCAAAGGAAATACACAGCAGCGAAATAACGAAAACAAGGATAAAGCAGACCATAAAAACATTGACCGAACGGATTACCTCATGCTCTATCTCATGGGAATCTATGCGTATCTTTTTTACCTGCTTGGGGTGGATAAGCGTCTGAAGCTCCTTGCCCATGCTCTTGAACAGGATGACTACACGATACACCTTGATACCGCCGCCCGTACTGCCTGCACAGGCACCGATGAACATCAGCAGGACGAGTATCGTTCGGGATATTTCGGGCCAGAGGTTGAAATCTACAGCCGTAAATCCTGTTGATGAGATGATGGACGAAACGGTGAATATCGCATTCCCGAATGCCTCCCTTGTTGACGGGAACATTCCTCTGATATTGACGGTAATAAAACCTGCAGCAGCTGCAATTATCGCAAGGTAATACCATATCTCGGACACTCTGAATGCGTCCTTGAACTTCTTGCTGAAAATCAGAAAGTAGACGTTGAAATTCAGGCTGAACAGTATCATAAATACCGTTACAATAGCACGGAGCGTTTCCGAATATCCCGCCAGACCGTTGTTTTTTACGGCAAATCCGCCTGTGCCTGCGGTTGCGAAGGAAATGTTGAGTGCATCGAAAACGGTCATTCCGCCGAAAAGCAGAAGGATAAATTCAATAGCCGTCAGAACAAAGTATATCGCATAAAGCAGCAGGGCAGTGGTTTTTATCCTGGGGACAAGCTTGCTTACCGACGGACCGGGGCTTTCCGCCTTCATAATGTGCATATTCTGTCCGCCCGAAAGCGGCAGGAATGCCATAATGAATACCAGCACGCCCATTCCGCCTATCCAATGGGTAAAGCTTCGCCATATCAGCAGCGACTTGGGGACGGCTTCAACGTCCGACAGGATAGATGCACCTGTTGTCGTAAAGCCCGAAACGGTCTCAAAAAGTGCATCAATGTAATTCGGGATAGCACCTGAAAATACAAAGGGCAGTGCTCCGAATGCACTGAGGATTATCCAGCTAAGTGACACGATAACATATCCGTCACGGGAATGGAGTGTGCTTTCCTTAGGCTTTTTCCGGGTTATGGGCAATCCTATTGCGGCACATATTCCCATTGCAAGCAGAATGGACATTATGGTGTTATCCCCGAAAATTATTGCCGCAGCCAAAGGGATAATTAAGAAAAGTGCCTCAAAATTCAATATCCAGCCGAGGATATATACTATCATAGAAAAATTCATGCTGTATACCTCGTCATTCGAGAATGTCGGAAATGTCGTGCGGACGGATATTGGAAACAACTATGACCGAATCGTTCTTTTCGATAACATCGCTTCCTCGGGGGATAATGACCTTATTTCCTCTGAGGATAACGGCAATAAGGACATTCGGCTTGAACCGCAGCTCCATCAGTGGCTTTCCGAGGACGGGGGATTTGTCCTTGATAAGAAACTCCGCTGCTTCGACCTTGCCCTTGATAATGCTGTAAACCGTCTGGACATTGCTTCCGATGGTGTTCTTCATTGCACGGACATAGCTGACGATAAGCTCCGAGGTGATATTTTTGGGGTAGATTATCGAATCAAGATCAAGCTGCTTAATAACATCAAAGAAGTCGATACGGTTTATCTTTGTAATAAGCTTTTTGCAGCCCTTTGTCTTTGCGAAAAGGGAAAGCATTACGTTTTCTTCATCGAAATTGGTGAGGGCGGCAAAGGAATTTGCGTTTACAAGTCCTTCTTCAAGCAGTGTCTGCTGGTCGGCGGCATCTCCGCAGATAACGGTGACATCTGGGAGGGCAGTGCAAAGCTCTTCGCAGCGTTTCGGGTCCTTTTCGATAAGCTTCAGGGAGATACCAGTTTTCTTGAGAATCTTGCAGAGATAATAAGCAATCTCTCCGCCGCCTGCAATGATGCAGTCCTTGACCTGATTTATCTTGTAATCTATCTTTCTGAAAAATGCGTTTGCATTTGCGGGAGATGCTATCAATGAGATTATATCCTTTTCCTCAAACACAAAATCACCGTTAGGTATATACGCATTATCTCCTCTTTCAACGGTGCAGACGAGGACATCGCATTTGAGCTTTGACATTATCTCCTTGACGGAACAGCCTGTAAGCACGCATTTTTCGGGCAGACGGAATTTCATAAGGTCGATCTTGCCCTTTGCAAATGTGTCTATCTTTATTGCGGACGGAAATCTGAGCACACGGGCAATCTCCGCAGCTGCCGCAAATTCGGGATTTATGACCATTGCAAGACCAAGCTCTTCCTTGAGATACGGTGCTTCCGTGCTGTACTGCGGATCTCTTACACGGGCGATGGTCTGGCAGTTACCTTCCTTTTTTGCGATAAGGCAGCAGAGCAAATTAAGCTCATCGGAGCCTGTAACGGCTATAAGAAGATCGGCATTTCTGATGCCCGCTTCCTGCTGAACAAGATGCGTTGCACCGTTTCCCGTAACACCCAGCACATCAAGCCGTGCTGTTACATTATTTACCTTTGCGGCATCAATGTCGATGACGGTAATGTTATCGCCCTCATCGTTAAGATGTTCTGCGATCTCACCGCCGACTTTGCCGCAGCCTACTATAATTATATTCAAAACCAAACACACCCCTGAAAGGTCAATTTAAGGGACTGCTGCTCAACGTGTCTTTTCACGCCTTTTACGGGGAAAGACACACCTTAATACATAACTTAGTTGACATAAAAAGTGAATATGTATGTCCCTGCAACACATATATAACAAAGTATATCACTTTTCACAGATTATGTCAAGCACGCACATCGTTTAAAAAAATCCAACGGGAAGATAAGCCGCCAGCACTGCAAACACAACAGCAGGCAGCATATTTGCTACCCGTAATTTTTTTCCCCACACGAGATTTATTCCCACGCAGAATATGAGTATCGAGCCGATAAGTGAAAGATACGCTATGGCAAGCTCGGTCATTATTGGTGCAATAAGTTTTGCAAGCAGTGTGATGCTGCCTTCAAATACAAACACGGGTATTGCGGAGAAAACACAGCCTTTTCCCATTGAAGAGGTCATTACAGCAATGATTATGAAGTCCAGCACGGATTTTACCGCAAGTGTGGTACAATCCCTGAGAATGCCGTCCTGTATAGCTCCCACGATAGCCATTGCTCCGATACAGACGGTCAGAGAAGCTGACACGAATGCATTGACAAACCCCGCATCACCGCTGTTGCCCGTTTTCTTTTTCAGCCATTCGCCGAAACGTTCAAAGCCCTTCTCTATGCCTATCAGTTCGCCGATGATCGTTCCCAACACAAGGCATAATACCACAAGCATGGATTTTCCGCCTGTTATCTCACCGTTTTCTATTTTTAGCATGCCCTGCATTGCCCCCGATATTGCGATAAAAAGGACGCTGATTCCGCAGGTTTTGTTTAGCGATTCCTGCTGCTCCTGCTTGAACAGCTTTCCCGTAAAATGTCCCACAATACCGCCTGCTATTATGGCGGTGCTGTTGATTATAGTTCCAAGTCCTATCATAAACTGCCTCCCGCAATTTTTTTGATATTTTATATTCTTTCGTCGGTGATTATATGTTCAATTCCCGAGTGTTCCGTACTGAGATATTCCTTCATAAAAGAGGGGAATGCTTTATATTTGTCCAGCTCATCTATGGGTATCCAATGCATTTGTTCCCTTGCACCATGAGTATAGCTGCAGCTGTTAAGCTCCATTGTACCTCTCGGCTTCATTAGGAAATACAGGCTTATCTCGTGGCAATTCAGACCTTTGAGCGTTCCCAAATTTTCATTAAAAAAGTTTTCATGTATCACTGCCAGACGGTCGATCTCATACCTGACACCTGTTTCCTCGAATACTTCCCGAATTACCGCTTCTTCGGCAGTTTCTCCCATATGCACTCCGCCGCCTATGGAATACAGATAATCTTCGTTACTGTTTCCCGCAAACAGAACACAGCCATTCTCTATGATTATCGCTCCCGCTCTGTATCTGAACCAATTATCCTCTTTTGTAAATCCGCAATCGAACATATAGCTTACTCCTTAATAGCTTTTTTCGGAACAATTATAGCATATTTTGTTTTATCGGTCAATATATTCGGAAAGCTATTGACATATTCTGATTAACGTGCTAAAATACACTATATAAATTTACAATATATAAGGGGAAAAATCAATGAAGAAAACAAAGGCTTTTATATTGGCGGCACTGCTTTGTGTATCAATGACAGGCTGCACAAGCAACAATGATAACGCTGCTGTTGAAACTACATACGATACAACTGCTTCCGAAACAGTTTCAGCGACCGAAACAACAACTGTTTCAACAACTGCCGAGCCCGAAACAACGACCGAATCGGAAACGACAACAGCCGAGGAAACTACAACCGTTACCGAAACAACTGTCGAAACAGCAGAAACCACCGAGGACGGAAAACTCATATCTCCGAGTGGTTGGATACTTGATAAAAATGTACTTGCCTCAGACCTTGGGGATAGACCGGAACCCGAACCCGACAAGGCTTATTTTATCTGTGAACTTCCAAACGGCGATAACATATACGGCGTAGGTACTCAAGAGAAAAGAAACGGCAATAATGTTTTTGTGGAGTACACAATCATTGAGCACGACGGCATAATTGATGAGCTTAAGCGTTCTTGCTTTGGAATATACGACCCTTTGGAATGTGAACTGTTCGATATGAACAGTGACGGTGAGCAGGAAATATTCAGCAGCTTGCAATATGGGAGCGGTATGATGACAAGTATGTCTGATATGGTGATATTTATCAAGAATGAAAACGGGCATTATGAGATGATAGACATTGAAGGTCTGACGGACGATTCGCTGCATGAGAATGATACTAAGGAAAATGCACTTTCAGAAGAAATGCTGTCAAGAATAAAGGTTGAATGGACAGAAGATAAAGATAAAGTCAAATTTTCCACAGGAACTTCCGAATGTACAGTGGATCTTGAAAAAATGGGGATCGGTAAAGATACTTTCGGAGAATATACTAATGAAGACCTTCAGAAAAATCTTACTTATATGAGTCCATTAAAGGGTTATTATGTTTTAGACAATACGTTGTATTTTGCAACAAGTATAACAATACTTACTCCCAATCAAAGTATATTGGATTGCTTCTGCAATGTAGGGGGAGAACTTATTTATTCTGACGGTGAATTCACATTAGGCAATAATATGGATATTGCACCTACTTGGCAATAATATTTCAGCAAATCGATCAAGTGCTGTGTTCGGACAAATATGAACACAGCACTTTTTACGGCATTCGAAACTTAAAAAATATCCAGCATACTGTCAAGATATATTTCCTCTCTGACCTGCAATTGATACTCGGGCTTGGTCATATAATAGAGCAGAAATTCCAATATCAGTGCACTGCCAAGACCACGTCCTTCTATCTTGAAATTCCGAAATCCCATTGGCAGATAGACGTTTCTGATGTCATTTATGCCGATAAATGCGGGATTTTTCATTGCTTTGGAAAAACGGTAGCCGCCGGTTGCTTCGGGGGCTGTGCAGCGGTGGTCGGGACATATCTCTCCAAGATTTTTGCGGCTGACATTTTCGTAACAGCGTTTTCTGTCCTTGCATACGAAGCTGCAGCATTCGTTGCAGAGAAACTCGGTTTTGTCTTTCTGTGCGGCGGACAGTGTGTTCAGCTTGTCAAAGCTTTTGTTCAGCCGAAAATCGGGGACGACATAAAGAAAATCATCACGTTCGGTTTCGCTTACAAACTGCCCGAAATCCGTCAGAACTTTGGTAGTCGATGAAACAAAATAAAACTCGGGATAATTCGCTTTCAGATATTCCAGAAGCAGTTCCGAACAGATAATGACGCCGTTTTGGACGCCCTTGCTTTCACCGAACAGGGAACAGAGGGCGTTGCATTTTCTGTCAGAAAGATGCTCCTCTCTCAGCAGTGAATTGCTGAATGTCAGACGGGAAGAGATATGATATTCCCGCATAAGTGCAAGGACTTCACGGGGGTCGTGATCTTCGGTTCCGACTCTGCCCCCGCCCCAGATACAATCTGTCGGGGCACCGTAAACAGAGCCGATGTCACACCATTCGTAAAAGTATTCTCTGTGTTCACGGAAAAGCGGCAGAAAGGCTTTATACAGCTCATAAAACTCAAATAGCCCGGGAAGGTGATAATATGCTGCGTTTTTCATAATCGTTATTCCTTGATAAGTATCGCTCTGCAAGGAGCACCGTCTGCACCGCCGAGATTGAGAGGTGCGGCATTCAGCAGGTATACGCCCTCTTCCACACCTGCAAGACGGATGCCTTCAAGGAGAATTACCTCCGCACCCAGCAGCTCATAATGTACCTGAGCGGGTGCATTCAGCGGTCCAACGGTCTGCGACTCATTTCCGAAAAGGACAACGTTTTCTTTTGTGAATACCCTTGCCGCTTCAATTGTAACAAAAGCGTCACCGCCGATAAGAATGCGTTTTGCGGCTTCTTTATCCATGCTTCTTGCTTTGTCAATGACGGACTGTGCCGTTTCAGCCGTAACAGCTCCCTCGGCGAATGTTACATAGCATTTCCCGACGAGCTTTTCAAGGTCCAGCATATCAATGGTTTTTCCGTCCTTGTAGAAGTGATAGGGTGCGTCGATATGTGTGCCGTTGTGTGCACACATGGAAAGGGCTGTGAGATTGTATATACTTCCGTTTTCTATGGTTTCCCGCACATATCTTACGGGCGGTTCGTCACCGGGGTATACCGCACAGCTGAACAGTTCCTGTGAAATGTCATAAATCTTCATGGCGTTGCTTCATTCCTTTCGGTTCGGGCAGTTCTTGTAAACTCATTTTGCATTATAGCACATTTCACATAAGAAATCAACCGATTCGGCAAAATGCGACATTTTCATATTATTAACGTATGCGTTGTTCTTTTTCAACAAAGATATGATATAATTATTTTTAACTTTTATGTGCGTTTTCGGTCGTGAATATTTTCTATTTTTCGATCGGACACATTTCAGGGAAAGCAAAAAATCAGAAAGGAATGGTCACAAAATGAACCAAAAAGAATTTAAGCCGTACATACCGGCTGACAGGATCACTCCCGAGATAACCGTTACCTCTGTCATCACAGGTGTGATACTTGCTATCGTATTCGGTGCGGCAAACGCATACCTGGGGCTTCGTGTAGGTATGACAGTATCCGCTTCGATACCCGCTGCGGTCATCTCCATGTCAGTACTCCGAGTTATTATGAAAAAGAACTCCATACTGGAAAGCAATATGGTGCAGACCATCGGCTCAGCGGGTGAATCCGTGGCGGCAGGTGCTATCTTCACTCTTCCCGCACTTTTCCTTTGGGCAAAGGACGGCGTAACCGATGCTCCCAGCATGGTCGCTATCACACTTATCTCCGTATGCGGAGGACTTCTTGGCGTCCTGTTTATGATACCCTTGAGAAATGCTCTTATCGTCAAGGAACACGGCGTGCTGCCTTATCCCGAGGGAACAGCTTGTGCAGAGGTGCTTCTTGCGGGCGAAAACGGCGGCGAATCCGCTAAGAGCGTATTCATAGGTATGGGCGTTTCCGCTGTTATCAAGTTCATTATCGACGGACTGAAAGCAGCTGCGGGAGTTATCACTATCCCGTTCAAGGCACTTAAGACAGAATTTTCTGCCGAATCCTATCCCGCACTTCTCGGCGTAGGATATATCTGCGGGCCTAAAATATCTTCCTATATGTTTGCAGGCGGTCTTCTGGGCTGGTTCGTGCTTATCCCCGCTATCGTTATTTTCGGTGCGGATACTATCCTTTATCCCGGAAAAACAACTATTGCCGAGATATATGCACTGAACGGTGCTTCCGCTATATGGAGCAGCTACATTCGCTATATTGGTGCAGGTGCAGTTGCTGCAGGCGGTATCATGAGCCTTATCAAGCTCATTCCGCTTATCGGTTCAACATTCAGGGATTCTGTCAAAGGGCTTAAATCCGGTACTGTTAAGTCCGATGTCAGAACAGAGCAGGATCTTAATTTAAAGTTTACACTTATTGCCATAGTTGTGCTGACACTTGTGCTCTGGCTCATTCCTCAGGTGCCTGTTTCACTTATCGGTGCAATTATGATAGTAGTTTTCGGCTTCTTCTTTGCGACCGTTTCTTCAAGAATGGTCGGTCTTGTTGGAAGCAGCAACAATCCCGTTTCGGGTATGGCAATCGCAACTCTTCTTATCCTCACACTTGTTCTCAAGGCAACAGGAACAACGGGTGCGGCAGGAATGGTAAGTGCGATCTCCATATGTTCCGTTATATGCATCATCGCTGCTATTGCAGGCGACACTTCGCAGGATCTTAAGACAGGCTTTATCCTCGGTGCAACACCTAAGAAACAGCAGATAGGCGAGCTTATCGGTGCAGGTGTTTCCGCTCTGACTATCGGCGGCGTGTTCGTTCTTTTGGATTCCGCTTGGGGATTCGGTACGACTGAGCTTTCCGCACCTCAGGCAACTCTTATGAAGATGATAACCGAGGGCGTTATGGACGGCAATCTTCCCTGGGGACTTGTTGGTATCGGTGTCTGCATTGCACTGATATTCGAGATACTTCATATTCCCGTTCTGCCTGTTGCTATCGGTCTTTATCTGCCTCTTGAGCTTTCTTCCACGATCATGCTGGGAGGTGTTATCCGTCACTTTGCCGATAAAGGCAAGTCTGAGGATGAAAAGAAGGACGAGTCCAACTCGGGTATACTGTTCTCTTCCGGTATGATAGCAGGTGAGGGTCTGGTTGGAATTTTGCTGGCAATATTTGCTGTAACGGGTGTGGATAAGGTCATCGACATTTCACAGTATGTAAACACAGGCGTTATCGGTGCTGCTGTACTGCTTGTTGTGCTCTGTGCTGTGCTTATCAAGTTTGCAGGTATAAGCTTTGCAGGCGGAAAGAAGAATAATGGCTAAGAAAGATGAAAAGAACTATCTTGATCTGATACCGGTGCACAGCGACAGTATAACCTTTGAAAAGGACGACAGCGGTCAGGTCACGATACTTGTTGAAAACAAGGGCATCATCAACAGAATAATGCAGAAGCTTGCAAAAAAACCGAGGATCACCCGAATAGACCTTCAGGGACAGGGAAGCTTTGTATGGCTTTGCATTGACGGCAAAAAGACAGTATTTGATATTGCCGCAGAGGTCAAGGCGGAGTTCGGCGAAGAAGCTGAGCCGCTGTACGACCGCCTTGTGACATATATGCACACGCTTGAAAACTGCGGCTTTGTGGTGATGAAAAAGAGTTAAGCAGCCATTTCAACGATAGAATAAGCAGTCCTCATGTCATTGAAAAATATGGCACGGGGACTGTTTTTATTCAGTTACGTAAAGAATAATCAAGTGACAGACTTTCTGAAATGTATATATCACTTGAATTTAGAAAAATCATTCTTCTACTATTTTCATAAAAATAAGCTTCTATGGTTGGGACTGCTTTTGCAGATTTCTATATTGCTTTGGGGCTTGTTCATAGGGTAATGATCGATAACTGCTTGGAAGAGATATTTTTGGTTAAAGTGTATAATTTTCTTAGGTTTATTTGTTGATAAAATCATATTGACATTTTTCTATCTGTTGTATATAATATATAGAAGAATATCGATATGAAAAAGCTATGCTGCATAAGCAACCAATGCTTTTCTGAAAGGGGAGATCCGATGGATATTGATGTAAAAAAGACGGCTGTAATATTCAAAGCATTCTGCGATGAGAACCGAATAAAAATATTGCAGCTTCTGCAGAGCGGGGAAAAATGTGCCTGCATGCTGCTGGAGGAAATGAACATCACACAGCCCACTCTTTCGCATCATATGAAGATACTTTGCGACAGTGGTATTGTTGTGGGACGCAAAGAGGGGAAATGGATGCACTATTCTATTTCCGAAGCTGGGATAGAATCTGCACAGGAATACCTTTCTTCACTGAAAAATCACAAGGAGGACAAATAAAATGAATAAAACCGATAAAGCTCTGGAGCTTTTCTCAAATAATTTCAACTGTTCACAGTCAGTATTTGCGGCATTTGCACCCGATTTCGGGCTTGACGAAAAGCTTGCATCAAAGCTGGCGACTTCATTCGGAGGCGGTGCAAGAAACGGTGAGATATGCGGTGCTGTTTCGGGTGCACTGATGGTGCTTGGACTGAAATACGGTCATTTCGATGCTGCCGACAGCGAACAGAAGTCAAGGGCATATGCGATAGCAGTCGAATTCACAAAGCGTTTCAAGGAAGCAAACAGTTCTATCGTCTGCCGTGACCTGCTGGGATATGACCTGACGAAGCCCGATGAAATGGCTTGTATCAAGGAAAAAGGACTGTTCGGCGACGTTTGCCCCAAGGCGATAAAAAGTGCTGTGGAAATTCTTGAAGGTGTCCTTGCCGATTATGAATAATGGGTAAGCCGTGTTCTGCACGGTTTTTCAAGATATATAGATATATTTACATTTGTTTATTGAAAGGTAAGGCTTTTATGGAAACCATCAGAACAATATGGGATTTTTTTCAGAACGAGATACTTGGTATGGCTTGGCTGAACAGGCTTATCGGTTCTATCCTGAATTCTCTCGGACTTGACACAAGCGGAAAGCTCGGCGGGAGCGTTAGATTTTTTATCTATGATATGATAAAAATAATGGTGCTTCTCGGTGTGCTTATCTTTATCATTTCATATATCCAAAGCTATTTTCCCCCCGAACGGACAAAGAAAATATTGGGACATTTTCACGGCATAACGGCAAATATAATAGCCGCTCTGCTTGGTACGGTAACGCCGTTTTGTTCCTGTTCTTCCATACCGCTTTTTATCGGATTTACAAGTGCGGGATTGCCACTTGGCGTAACATTTTCGTTTCTCATTTCATCTCCGATGGTAGACCTGGGTTCACTTGTTCTGCTTATGAGTATTTTCGGTTGGAAGGTCGCTGTTATCTATGTTGTAATAGGACTTGTGATAGCTGTCGCAGGCGGCACGCTTATCGAAAAGCTGCATCTTGACGATCAGGTGGAAGAATTTATCAGAAACGGCAAGGCAATTGATGTTCCGCAGGAAGAACTGCATTTCAAAGACCGTATGAAATATGCTGCCGCACAGGTTATGGAAACCGCAAAAAAGGTTTTTCCATATGTACTTATCGGCGTAGCAATAGGTGCGGTTATCCACAACTGGATACCAGAAGAATTCATTGTAAATATCCTCGGCAACAACAATCCGTTTGGCGTAATTATGGCAACTGTTGCAGGTGTTCCCATGTATGCGGATATTTTCGGAACTATACCTATTGCTGAAGCACTGCTTGCAAAGGGTGCACTTCTTGGTGTGGTGCTGTCCTTTATGATGGGTGTTACCACACTTTCTCTGCCCTCGATGATAATGCTCCGCAAGGCTGTCAAACCCAAGCTGTTGGGCATATTTATCGCAATTTGCACGATCGGAATTATCCTTGTGGGATATTTCTTTAATGTGATACAAGGCTTTATTATGTAGGAGGAATTTATAATGGCATTATTTGATTTTATGAAAAAGTCGGAAGAAAAAAAGCACCCTGTTGACAAGGCACTTATCGCAAAGATAAAAAGCGTAAAGGTACTTGGTGCAGGCTGCAAAAACTGTCACAGGCAGCTTGAAAATGTGAAAAAAGCTCTTGAGGTAATGAGCATACCCGTTGAAGCGGAGTACATTACAGATATGGAAAAGATAGCGGAATACGGTGTTATGAGTATGCCCGTTATCGTTGTTAATGAAAAAATCGTATCTCAGGGCAGAGTGCTGAAGCCCTCGGAGGTCGGGAAACTGCTTATGGAGTAAAAATCAAATTGAAAAAAGTCGCTTTTATATGCGTACACAATTCCTGCCGAAGTCAGATAGCAGAAGCACTGGGAAAGCATTTTGCCGCAGATGTTTTTGAGAGCTATTCCGCCGGTACGGAAACAAAGCCGCAGATAAACGGAGATGCTGTCCGTCTGATGAAAAATCTGTACGGCATTGATATGGAAAAAACTCAGTATAGCAAAACCCTTGATAAAATCCCCTCACCCGATATTGCTATTTCCATGGGGTGTGACGTTGGTTGCCCTTATATCGGCAGGGAATTTGATGATAATTGGGGATTGCCGGATCCAACGGGTGAGAGCGATGAGTTTTTTGAGAATGTTATTCATCGGATAGAGGATAATATTTTTATGCTGAAAGACAGATTGCAAAATTGAAATTCGATAAGGAGAATACGTATGATATTAGAAACAGAAAGGCTGATTCTTCGCAGGTTTTCTGCTGATGATTTGAGCGACTTGTTTGAATATTTATCAGATGATGAAGTGGTAAAATTCGAGCCGTATAAGGTAATGAGTTTGGAAGAAACAAAGAATAATTTGAAATGGCGGATCGAAACAGACGAAATGATTGCGGTAGAGTTAAAGGAAACCCACAAAATGATCGGCAACATTTATCTTGGAAAAAGAGATTTTAATTCACTTGAAATAGGATATGTATTTAACCGCAAATTTTGGGGAAAAGGATATGCGAAAGAAGGTTGTGCGGCAATAATGCAATACTCTTTCAATAATGGTGTCCACAGAATATTTGCAGAATGTGATCCTGACAATATAAATTCCCGGAGATTGCTGGAATCTATTGGATTTGAAAAAGAAGCACATTTAAAACAAAATGTTTACTTTTGGACAGATGAACAAGGAAATCCTATCTGGAAGGATACTTACATATATTCAAAATTGAATACAAATTCCAATTGATTGAAAAAGTGAATTGATCGGGAAAACCGAAAGGTTGCCCCAATCAATTAGCGGCAGAGCAGAAAGCACGCACCACTTATGACAACATTCTGCGAATGGTGGACGATCCCGACATTATCGACCCCATAAGATTTCTCAGGCAGAGAGAGATCGTGCATTTCCAAAGGTTCGGCGAACCAAATCATACAAAATTAAGTAGTCAAAACGAAAAGAGTCTGAATATTCAACTGTGTAAATGCCAATAATACTCACAAAGAAATTTGGCGGTAAAAGGTATGAAAAACAGTCAGAACGTATCGCAAAATGTACGAGATAAAAAACAAGCAAAGGACTTGTCACCATTAATTGGGTCAAGTCCTTTGCTTGTTGTATTAATCAGACGTCTTTTGCTTTTTAAAAAGTATCAGGAAATATACGCCGCACAGAATGATCTGCACAAGAGAAGAAGCAGGTGTTGCAAGACCTATGTGAAACAGCGAAACTTCGACACGTTTGCTCATAAGCCACGATACAGGAAGTCTTACGCCGAATGCTCCGATAATTCCCTGCATCATAACGAATGTGGTGCTGCCGCAGCCGTTGAAATATCCGATAAAACAGAACAGAAATGAAGTCAGCAGACAGTCCAGAGCATAGGCTTTAAGATAATCCGCAGCCGCAAGTATTACCTCTGTGTCCTTTGCAAATATCCCTGCCAACAAATCGCCGTGGAAAAAGGTGAAATATGCCATAATAACGCTTGCAACTAAAGAGGAAGCAATGCCGCAAAGCAGAGCCTTTCTTGCACGCTCGGGCTTTTTTGCACCCATATTCTGTGCCACAAATGCAGACATAGACTGCATAAAAGCCGAGGGGACAAGCATTAAAAATCCGCACAGCTTTTCGGCAACGCCCACTCCTGCCGAAGCGGTCAGTCCCAGAGAATTTACTATTGCAATTATCACAAGAAAGCTGATATTTACAAGCAAATCTTGAAGTGCAATTGGTATTCCAAGCCGCAGCATTTCACCGATAAAGACTTTTTGCGGCTTTATATCCTTTACCGACAAAGCAAAGGGCAGTTTTCGTCTGCGGATTATGAGAAGTGAGATAAGCACGCTGACCGCCTGTGCAAATACCGTTGCGGCAGCCGCTCCCGATGCACCCATATGAAAGACTGCCACCATCAGCAGATCTCCCGCAATATTCAGCACACAGGCAATAGCAACGGTTATAAGCGGCATTTTTGAATCGCCTATACCTCTGAAAATACTGCCCACCAGATTATATGCTACAATAAATACCGCTCCTGCCGAGCATATCCTTATATAGGAAACAGTCTGGTCAAAGGCTTCCTCGGGGGCGTGCATTGCTTTTGCCATCAGCGGAGAAGTGCAGACCATTATTACCGCAATTCCCACAGCTATAACGCCGAACAGGAAAATGCCGCTGCCGATAATTTTTCCTGCCTTTTCACGCTGACCTGCACCGATCTCTTTTCCCACGAAAACAGTCAGTCCCATTGCAAGACCCGTTATTACTACGGTTATCGCCTGCATAAGCTGACTTCCCGTTGATACCGCAGATACATACACATCTGCAAGTTCGCCTCCGAATTGTCCCACGATAAGCAGGTCAACTGCACCGTACATTGTCTGTAAAAACAGTGCAAAAAGCACAGGCAGGGCAAACCGTATCAGCGGCGAAAATATCCGCCCCTCCGTAAAGCTTTCGTTTTGTTTCATATAATTATTTTTTCCTCCATTTATCTGTAATACTTAACACTCATTGAATTATGGGAATCTCTCGGCACAAAATCCATATATGCAAGATTTTGTGCCGATTTCTTCTCCATAATTCTAATGGTGTTAATTATACACTACTCCGTTTTTCTCCGAGCTTTTCTTTAGTGCTATCGCAATAATAAGCACAATTACCTCGTAAATTCCAAAGGTGTGCCATACTATACCGTTTCCGAAAATTTTCGGGAGAAATGTGATGATAACTGTATTCATAATAAGACTGCGAATTACGTTTAGAGCGATAGCTTGTCCCGAACGTTTTGTTGAGTAAAAATATGCGGAAATCATAGTGTTGATGCTGCCTACGATAAATCCCCAGCAGTATTCCCACATATGCACCGCTGTGTAGTCGAGAGTTTCGCCCTCTGCACCGAACAGCCTGCAAAGCGGGCGGGGAAAGATGACATAAACCGCAACGCAGAACGCACTTCCTATTATGCTGATAAGCTGACCTGCACGGTAATAATGCTTCAGGTCATCATCCTCCTTTGCACCGTACGCCTGACCGAACAGGGGCTGCATACCCTCGGACGCTCCGAAAAATACCGACATTGTAAAGGACGAAAGATAGGAGATAATGGAAAAAGCGTTAATGCCTATATCGCCGTATGTCGCCATAAGGGTGTAGTTCATACAAAGTGTCGTTACGGGTGTGGAAAACTGTGCTATTGCTTCGGGAAGTCCTCTGAACATTATCTTTGTGTAAAGCTTCCCCTGCGGCTTGTATCTGCCGATAACAAGGTTTCCCTTTTTGAATATAAAATGAGTGGAAATGATAAGCAGTCCCACGATTTGGGAAATGCCTGTTGCCACAGCCGCACCCATAACGCCTTTCTGCATTGGAAATACGAAAAGCCAGTCAAGGAAAATATTCACCGTTGTTGTGATTACATTTGTAACTGCCACAAGCCCCGGAGCACCGTCGTTTCGGCAGAATGACTGCAAATTCAGAGAAAGCGAGTTTGCCACGGAAAAAAGTGCCCACCAGAACACATAATCCCGAACCATTTCGGCATAGTTTTCAGATGCTCCCAGCAAACTGCACATAGGTGCTGTGAAAACGCAGCCTGCAAGCATTACGAGCAGACCTATCATAAGGCTTATAGTGAAAGAGTGCATAAAAGCGTTCTGTGCTCCGTCTTTGTCCCCTCGTCCGAAGCGTATGGCGGTTATCGTAACGCCGCCTATGCTTGCCATTGCACCCAGAGCATTGGTCACAAGCACAAAAGGCAGGGCGAGATTTACCGCTCCGAGAGCCTGTATTCCTGCACCGTTGCCCACGAAAATTCCGTCCACTACCGAGAACAGAAACACGCAGGCGTTTGCAAGAATTGCGGGAGCAACATTTTTAAAGATTATTTTATTTCTTGACGTTTCCATAAGAGCCTCCTGTTAATCCTGACCGAACCAATTCTTTGCATATTCCGCAAGACCGGGTATAAGCGTTTTTATTTCCCTGCCCGAAGTATTTATGCAAAGGTGATATGAGCCTTTATCTCCCCATTTTGTTTCCGAAAGCAGGTCGTGATAATTCATACGCTCCTTATCTATCTGCTTCATATTACGAAGAATTTCCTTATCGGAGAGCTTTTCATTCTCATCGGCTCTTTTCTTGCATCGTGCAAGCTTTGACTCTTTATCTGCATACACGAAAATATTGAGTGTATCCATATCACGCAGTATTATATCGGCTCCCCGTCCCACGATAACACAGTCGCTTTTTTCTGCAAGCTGCCGTATGATATTCTGCTGCTCGGCTGCAATTTTCAGTGGCTGTTGTGCCGTAGGATGCGGTGCAAGGAAACGATGACCGATGGTTGAGGGATAAAATGTACGGATGTCCTTTTCCGAAACGTGAGCAACATAATTTTTATCATAGCCGCATTTTTCGGCGACCATATCAATAATTTCGTGGTCATAACACGGTACACCTAGAACGTCTGCCAGACGCTTTCCAAGCTCTCGTCCTCCGCTTCCGAATTCTCGGCTTACAGTAATGATTTTCATAACAATACTTCCTTCCTAAAAATAAAAAGAGCCCGGTTATCTGTAACAATAACCGGGCTCACCCGACATCTTCCGCTCGACTTGACCATTGCGATGATCAGTCCTCCGATGACAGTTTGTTTATTTCTTCTTCTAAAATTCCAATGTGCTTCTGCGTTATGTCCAGAAGGCGGCTGCGTTCCTGCTCGTCCAGACGGTCAAAGGAGCGTTCCTCCGCCTGCACAAGAGGGACAAGCTTTTCTCTGACAAGTTCATCTCCGCTTTCCGTAAAACGGACCTGTTTGTTTTTACGGTTGTTGGGAGTTGCTTCAAGAGTGATAAGACCCTTTTCCTCCAGAGCTTTAAGTGCAGAGTTTATCGTCTGCGGTGCATAAAACCACGATCCGCACAGATCTCTCTGAGTGCAGGGATAACCGTGCTCATACAGCGAATATATGAGCCAGAAGGCAGCATCCGATAGTCCCACGGATTTTGCATAGTTATGGTAAATAACGTTCATTTTTTTGTGGGCTTGATTAAATGCAGTAAGCACAAATACGGTCGGCATTTCCATATTCTCACCTCTTTTATCCTAACTCGGATAATTTATATTATAATCCTAATTCGGATAAATGTCAATAGGGTTATGAAAAAAATTGATATATTCCAAGATAAGCAGAAATTATGAAAAAGGCAAAAATCACATTTACAGAAAAAATGCTTACGGACAAGTCCATTGCCATTGCAGAAATGGGAGAAAGGCTCAATGCTCTTTTCGGCGTTTTGGGGGAAACCGCAAATACGGGTATGGGTAAGAAAATCTGAAATTTGCTCACAGATAAGCATTAAACGTATTGTTTTCGTATGGCTGATAAAAGTGGGTGGAAGAATATCGCAAGTGCAGAAAAGGTATCGGATTTAGGTTTATTGTGCACATTATATTTCATACTAAACACCAATAAAATACAGGAAAAAAATTTGCACCGAAATCCAATATATTCAAAATTTTTGATTTTTTTCATATTTCAAATGGTGCTTAGTATCAGCAGATTATGACTACATAATATAATTGTACCATCATATATCCATGAACCCCGTCAGTTACACATAAGTAAATGTACTGACGGGTATTTTTTTCAAAAAGTTGATAAAAACTTGAATACTGTCCAAAATACGAATATCCGTTATAATAATACGCTTGCATACTCTATGGACTATAATTCCAAAGGAACAGGTTACCCGTAGAAAATTATTTTTGTGTATGAGCTGTAATATTGTCTGTCTGTAACTATGCAAATTATTCTGATTATAATTATATATCAAAATCTTTGCTTTGCATAGGAATAAAACTAATTTATACGAACAATACTGACATTTTCGCTTGACAGTCTTGAAGGAATGAGATATGATGTAATTGAACTATTTATTTGGTCGGGAGGAAAAAATATGCCGCACATAAGCTACCCTGTCATCGGCACCGAACAAAATCTGCCTTATTATGTCTGCGGTATCGGGATAGATTACTGTCAGAACGATATTTACCGTCCCGAAGGTTATCCCTATCCGCAGTTTATCATATTTACAAGCGGCGAGGGTGAAATGCTCCTCGGTAACAAAAAAATCCCCCTGCGGCGAAACAGTGCATTTTATATGCCTGCAAACATACCTCACGAATACTACTGCACCTGCGGAGAGTGGCGTTCTCATTGGATAAATTTCAGCGGCAGAGATGCAGAAAAGCTCCTTGAGTCGCTGGGATTTACCGAGCCTATGATTTTTAACAATGCTGCCGATGATGAAAGACTGCTCCGAATTCTCCGAAAGATCTATCGGACAATGAGCGATGATGCCTTGTACGGAAACTATTATGCCTCAGGATTTTTGTATGAATTTATCCTTGAAATTTATAAATATTCACGAAAGATACCTTCATTCTCCGATGAAGCTCCCGACGGACTTATTAGTGCAATAGAATTTATAGATAAAAACTACTCGGAAAAAATCACAATGGATCAGCTTTGCAAGGTTTCCGATCTATCGGAAGCTCATCTGTGCAGGCTGTTCAAAAAGCATTTTGAAATGCGTCCCATGGAATACCTGAATAAAAAACGTATCCAGCGTGCCAAGGAACTGCTTACATTATCGTATATTTCGGTAGAAAGTGCGGCGTTGAGTGTGGGCTTTGAAACGCCTTCATATTTCGGAAGGCTTTTCCGCCGATACGAAGGCTGTACGCCGTCGGAATACAAAAAAATCATTTCCGCAAACAAGCGGTGAATACAAAGGAGAATTATAATGAAAAAGTTTAACCCTGCAACCCCGAAATTCCCCCATATCCTCCACGGCGGCGATTATAACCCCGAACAGTGGCAGGATCACCCCGACATTCTTGAACGTGATGCCCAGCTTATGAAAAAGGCAAACATAAATTGTGTCAGCATAGGCATTTTTTCATGGGCGGCACTTGAACCCGAAAAGGACGTTTTCACCTTTGAATGGCTTGATAATGTCATTGACAGGCTTTGGGCAAACGGTATTCATATAATACTTGCAACGCCGTCGGGGTCACGTCCTCAATGGCTTGCGGAGGAATATCCCGAGGTGCTGCGTGTAGGCGAGAACGGTGTGCGAAACATTTACGGTCATCGTCATAACCATTGCTATACATCGCCTGCATACCGTGAAAGAGTTCGTATAATCGATACAAAGCTTGCGGAGCGTTACGCTGATCACCCTGCCGTTATCCTTTGGCATATTTCCAACGAATTCGGCGGAGAATGTCACTGTGAGCTTTGTCAGAACGAGTTCCGCAGGTGGGTGAAGAATAAATACGGCACTCTCGACAAGCTCAATTACGCATGGTGGTCAAGATTTTGGTCGCATACCTATACAAAATGGGAGCAGGTACACAGCCCCTCATATATGGGCGAAACATCTATCCACGGGCTTGACTTAGACTGGAAACGTTTTGTTACCGACAGGACAATTGACTTTATGCGTGAGGAGATAAAGGCTGTCAAAGCGGTAAACCCCGATATTCCCGTTACGGCAAATCTTATGGGAATTTACGTTTACGGTCTTAACTATTTTAAATTCAAGGACGAGCTTGACGTTATTTCGTGGGACAGCTACCCCGAATGGCACGCATTTTCCGCAAGCAATGCGGAAATAGCTCGGAACGAAAGCCTTTCCCACGATATGATGAGAGCCGTAAAGGGCAGACCGTTCCTGCTCATGGAGTGTACGCCCTCAACGACTAACTGGCGTCCCATAAGCAAGCTGAAAAAGCCCGGTATGCACAAGCTTTCGGTGCTGAACGCTGTTGCTCACGGTGCGGATTCGGGACTTTATTTCCAGATAAGGCAGAGCAGAGGAAGTGCGGAAAAATTCCATTCAGCTGTGATTTCCCATGTCGGCACGGAAAACACAAGAGTATTCAAAGAAGTATCGGAAACGGGAGCAGCTCTTAATGCTCTTTCGGAGGAGATCTACGGCAGCGATTCGCCTGCTCAGGTCGCAATCATATTTGACACGGAAAACAAGTGGGCTTTAGATAAATGTCAGGGTCCCCGCAATGCAGGACTTGATTATTTCGGCGAAATTCAAAAGAATTACGACTACTTCTGGCAAAACGGAATAAACGTTGATGTAGTTGACAGCACCTATGATTTCAGCGGCTACAAGCTGGTCATCGCTCCCATGCTGTATATGTTCCGAAACAGTATTCAGGATAAGCTGCGTGAATTTGTGAAAAACGGCGGAACTCTTGTAACAACGGCATTCAGCGGAGTTGTAAACGAAACAGACCTATGCTTCCTCGGTGAAAGCACAGAGGAAAAGCTGTCCGACGTGCTTGGAATGTGGGTCGAGGAGATAGACAGCCTTTACGACGGCGAGCATAACTTTATGAAGCTGAACGGCAGGGAATACCGTCTTTCGGAGCTTTGCGAGATAATTCACCCCGTTACCTGCGAGGTGCTTGCGGGTTATGAAAAAGACTTCTACAACGGCTCTCCCGCACTTACGAAAAACAGCTTCGGCAAGGGTACGGCATATCATTTATGTGCAAATGCAGATGTGGAGTTTTTCCGTGATTTTTATCGGGAAATTGCCGAAAATATTAAGCTTGACAGAGCACTTAACGCAGATATTCCCGAAAATGTCAGCGTTACATACCGTGAAAATGAAAACGGTAAAATTATATTCGTTCAGAACTTCGGAGAAACTGCTGCGGAAATTTCTCTTGACGGAAAATACTCCGATATGCTGACAGGGGAGATTTATGACGGTAAAATTACGGTCGAAGGGTTTGGCTGTGCAGTCATCAGACGAAAATAATACATTGGAAATTAGCCGCAGGTCATACAAAATCAAAATTTTTGGATGCATCACCACGAAGAAACGTGTACTTGCATCATTTCTCGCATTATCAAGCATGGCTATGATTTTCACAGGCTGCGGCGGCAAGCTTGTGGCGGACGAATTCTATTATGGTGAAAGCCGGCGTGTTCCTGCTAAGCTTTTCTTTGAAAAGGAATGCTATCTTGTAACTTCCGAGTTAAAGGACGATTTTTACAGAGAGTTTTAGGCAGTACATCTCAAAATATTATACTTTGCAAGCAACTACGCTATTACAATCGAATAATCATAAAAAGAGAAGCTCTGATGAGTGCAGATACCTTTAAATATTCCATACTATCTGCATATTACCTTCCTCGTCAATGATTATCTGATTTATCATTATCATTGCAACAGATTTTTTGTTTTCATATTCAGCGGTTTTCCAAGCTTTTGCAGGATCAATAACAGCAGTTTCTCCTTCGTCATTGCTGTTGAGGTTTTCTATTTTTTCATAAAGAGCAGACTTTTCATTTTTCAGCTGAACTGCTCTTTGATTTGCAAGCTCCATCAGATCACCGCTGCAGCCGCCTGAAAGCAATGTATCCATAAGCTGTGTTTCTGCTTTCTCCACAGCTCTGATCTTAAGCTTCAGGTCATTTATCTCTGCTGCATGGTTCTTTTTATTGTTGTTTCCGAAACCTTTTATGGCGGACAGTTTCTCGGAAATGCAGTCATATACCATATTTTCCAGATCTTCGGCATAAATGGAGCATTTAGGTCCTGTACAGGTCTTTTTGTGGGATTTGCCCGTACAATTGAAGTATCTTCGTATCTCGCCGGACTTATTAATTTTGCCCTTGATGGTAGTCATCGTATGTCCGCATTTCTTGCAGATGACCTTACCCGCAAGCCAGCTTGTGGGATTGCTGTAACTGTTCGTGATCTGTCTGTTTTTCTCAAGCTTTCGCTGACATTTGAGCCATATATCCGAATCCACAACGCCTTGATGCGTCATCAATACCAGCTTCATATCAGACCAATCGGTATCACATGATCTATGCTTGCTGTGCCCATAAAGCTGTGCACCGTATTCACCTGTGAACAACGAATTATCTGTTATTATCCGAACTCCATGGTGCTCGTAATACTCATAGATGTCCGAGTCAGCCTTTACATATATGGGATTTTTCAAGATCGCCGATATTTTGGAGGAAGTCCAGCTGCTGCCATTCAGCGGCGTTTTGCCTTCCGCAAGCAATAGCTCCTGAAGCCGCCTCAGAGAAACATTTTCACGGGCATAAACTTCAAATATGTATCGTATCTGCTCGATCTCTGCGGAAATGGGGCTAAGCATTTTTGTCTTTACATTATGAATAAAAGCAGGTACGAGTTCAAAACCGTATGGCTGTCTGCCGCCCATGTAGAAGCCCAGTTCACTTCTGTGTGCATAGGCTTGTGTTACACGATTGATTATGGAAGTTCTCTCAAATTCCGCAAATACCATCAGAAGCTTGACAATGAGCTCGCCGTAAGGTGAGGAGGTATCGAATGCTTCCTGAGAGGAAACAAATTCGACCTTATTCTCCTTGAACTCCTGCAAAATGTTTACGAAGTCCGAAAGGGAGCGGCTTATTCGGTCCAGCTTGTATACAATAACCTTGCTGACCGTCCCTTTGCGAATAAGCTTCATCATTTTCTGAAAGCCGTCACGGTTTACGTTGCCACCCGAAAATCCGTTATCGACAAGGGTAATGATATTTTCGTCACGCTCATCGGGCTTTATCATAGATTTGCAGTATTCGACCTGCGTTTCACAGCTGATACTGTTTTCCCGTTCCACAGATTTACGAGCGTAAATTACAATGGACATTGACCGAAGCTCCCTTCTGTGCTGTAAATATTACGACGGTTTAGATTTCTTGCGGTACTTCTTTGTCAGGGCAAGCATTATTTCCTCAAGGATACGCTCCCTGCTGTCTTTGTTATTGTCAGAGAGTACGGTATGCTCAACTTTATGTCTGATATTTCTGACGTCTGTATATTCGCTGATAAGCTTCGCCATTTTTTCGCCTCCCGAATATCAAACTGCATAGCGATGTAAAATTGCTGCTGTATCCATCTTTGTTGTTGTAATAATATGAGTGAGCTCACGACATAATTCGAAATTGGAAAAACGGAGAGAAATCAGGAAACAGAAATGAGATATGTGCTTGACAATCTCCCGTTAAGATGATACAATTATTTCAATATGAAAATTTATCGGAATAAAGGTGCAAAAGCAGATCTATGTCAATAGCTGCGAGCCTAACAAGGAATCAGGTGCGAATCCTGAGCAAGGCCGTTGCCGTATTTTGTTGATCATTATATGATTTAAGCATACACGATGCCACTGGAATATATTCTCGGGAAGGCGTATGTGAGCTGTTTTCGGCAGACAATAAGTCGGAATACTTGCCTTTATTTTTCTCGTGATTTAACGGGTGTTGTGTAAGTTCTGCGGAGCTCCGGAGCTTAGATGATGATACGAAAAGAGGGATAGCTATCGGCTTTCCCGTTTATTTGTCGTATCTTTTTTTCGGATGCTGTGACACTGTTGAGTTGCAAAGCTTAACAGTGTTTTTTGCTTCATTGCGGTCATACAGCTGCTTCGATGAGGTTCTCAGTATAAAATCTTTTGCAAAGCTTACTTGAATACGGAGGAAAAATGGATAGAATAACAAAAATAACACCGCCCGACAAAGAAGCGGCAAAGGCTGCAAGGATACATTGGAACAGCGTTGCAAAGCCCCTTGGAAGTCTTGGACTGCTTGAAACGGCGGTCGAAAAAATAGCGGCAATTACGGGCAGCGAAAATGTTGAACTAAGCAAAAGATCGGTTGTTGTAATGTGTGCCGATAACGGTGTTGTATGCGAGGGCGTGACCCAGACGGACAGTTCCGTAACGGCACTTTGTGCAAAAGCGATAGCAGAGGGAACGTCAAACATAAACGTCCTTTCTGACATTTATAACGCAAAGGTAATGGCGGTAGATATTGGTATTGATCGTGATGTGAAATGTAAAAATTTGCTTGACAGAAAGATCGCATACGGCACGAAAAATATTGCCGTGGGAGCAGCTATGACTATTGAGCAAGCCGAACGTGCAATTACCGTCGGAATGGATATTGTCCGTGATTTAAAAAATGAGGGCGTTGATATTATCATTACGGGGGAAATGGGCATTGGAAACACTACCACCTCCGCCGCACTGGCTTCGGTATTGCTGGGACTTCCGCCGAAAACGGTCACGGGCAGGGGAGCGGGGCTTGACAGTGCAGGTCTGGAACGGAAAATAGCCGCTGTTGAACGAGCAATTGCGGTCAACCTTCCCGACAAAGAAAATCCCCTTGAACTGCTTGCAAAGCTTGGCGGCTTCGATATTGCGGGAATGGTCGGACTGTTCCTGGGCGGTGCATATTATCATATCCCCGTTGTAATTGACGGAGTTATCTCGGCTGTTTCCGCATTTATTGCATATAAGATGAATCCGCTTGCAAAGGAATTTATGATGGCTAGTCATGTTTCGGGAGAACCATCGGGAAAAATGCTGCTTGACGGCATAGGCTTAAAGCCGCTTATAACGGCAGAAATGCGGCTTGGAGAGGGCACAGGCGGGATAATGCTTCTGCCGCTCCTTGACGGTGCATTGGCGGTTTATAACAGTGCCCATCGCTTTGATGATCTGGAAATGGAAAGGTATGTGGAACTGAAATGACAGTGCTTGTAACAGGCGGTTCAAAGTGCGGAAAATCCCATTTTGCGGAGAAGCTTTTTGACGCTTTTGACGGCAGAAAATTCTATATTGCGACCATGCAGCCCTATGGCGAGGAAGCATTTTCCGCTATTGAACGGCACAGAAAACTGCGTTTCGGCAAAGGCTTTGAAACTATCGAGAAATACACGGATATTGATGAGATAAATGTTCCCGAAAGCTGCGGTATTCTCCTTGAATGTACCGCAAATCTTTGTGCAAATGAAATGTTCAAAGATGAAAATATGACCGACCCGACCGAAAAAATAATTTGCGGCTTTGAGCATCTGAAAAGCCTTTCAAGTCTGCTTGTTATCGTAACAAATCAAGTCGGAAGTGACGGTATTTCCTATGACTCGGGAACGGCAAAATATATTGAAATTATGGAAAAAATAAACCGCCGTGCCGCAAAAATTTCCGATATTGTTGTCGAATGTGTATACGGTATTCCCGTGCCGCTGAAAGGAGAATTGCCGTGAAGCTTTTAAAATCGTTTGCAAGTGCATTTCTCATGTATTCACGAATACCCATGCCGCAGGTGGAATGGAAAGAGGAAAACAGACGGTATGCTCTCTGCTTTTTTCCGCTTATCGGTGCGGTGATCGGTGCATTTTTTCTGTTATGGCAATATGTCTGTAAAATGTTCAATGCGGGAGATCTGTTGAAGGGTGCAGTATCGGTTATTATTCCCTTGGTCGTAACGGGCGGGATACATATGGACGGCTTCTGCGATGTTATCGACGCAAATTCTTCCTGTGCGGATAAAGAGAAAAAGCTGAAAATTATGAGCGACCCGCATATCGGTTCATTTGCGGCAATGTGGCTTTGCGTTTATCTGATATTGCAGACGGCATTGCTTGCGGAGGTGAAAAAAACAGCCGTTATAGTTGCCGGCGGATATGTCCTTTCAAGGGCACTCAGCGGACTGGCGGCGGTAACGTTCAAAGGTGCGAAAAAGGACGGTGCACTGCAAAGCTTTGCAAAGCCTGCACATAAAAAAATAACCATTGTTGTGCTGATAATATTTACGGCGATAATGTCGGCGGCAATGCTTATGACAGACCTTGTTTCGGGCGGACTTGCATTGATAGGTGCGGCAGGTGCGTTCATATATTACAGAATATCCGCATACAAAAATTTTGGCGGCATAACGGGAGATACGGCAGGCTGGTTTTTGCAGATATGCGAAATGGCGGTGCTGATAGCTGCCGTTATGGGAGAAAAGATCACGGAGGCGTTTTTATGATAATGATAACGGGCGGTGCATTTCAGGGAAAAACGGAATATGCAAAACAGCGTTTCGGCTTTTCCGACAATGATATTTTGAATGGAGAAAGCTGTGATTTTGAAGCTGTTTTTACCGCAAAATGTGTGACTGAATATCACCTTTTGGTAAAGCGTCTTATCGAAAAAAATATCGATGTGCTGGAGTTTACGGAACGGCTTTGCAGAGAAAATCCCGATACTGTAATTATCATCAGCGAGATAGGTTCGGGAATAATCCCCCTTGAAAAAAGCGAACGGATTTGGCGTGAGGAAACGGGCAGAGCGGGCTGTATAATTGCGGAAAATTCTGTCGAGGTAGTGCGGGTGATATGCGGTATTCCCGTAAAAATAAAGGGGTAAAGCGGAATGAAAATAATATTTATCCGTCACGGAAAAACGACGGGAAATCTTGAAAAACGATATATCGGTGTGACCGATGAACCGCTGTGCGATGCGGGTATTTCCGAGCTGAAAAGCATAAGCTATCCGGATTGTGATATTGTAATTTCAAGCCCTATGAAACGCTGTATGCAAACGGCGGAGATAATTTATCCCAATAAAAAAATCATTATCCAAAACGATTTGAAAGAGTGTGATTTCGGTGATTTTGAGGGCAAAAATTATCTTGATTTGTCAGGAAATCCCGATTATCAGCGTTGGATAGACAGCGGCGGAGAAATGACTTTTCCTAACGGCGAGAACCCTTCCGATTTTAAGAAAAGGTGCATTGCCGAATTTGAAAAAGCGGTTTTGGAATATACCGAAAACACGTCGTTTGCCTTTGTTGTTCACGGAGGAACGATAATGTCCGTGTTTGAAAAATATGCTTATCCAAAGGGCGGATATTATGATTTTCAAGTGGAAAATGCACACGGATTTGTGACCGAATATGACGGCGAAAAAATAATTATTTCGGAGAAAATATGAAAGCGTTGATACTCATTCTGCCGATGCTTATCGGCTTTATTATTGATATTTTTCTCGGCGATCCGTATTGCTTGCCGCACCCTGTAAGGCTTATAGGAACGCTTATTTCACGGCTTGAAAGCTTTGTGAGAAAGCGTTTCAAAAATCTGCGGGCTGGGGGAGTTTTTCTTGCTTTGACGGTGATTTTACTGTCGGCGGGGGTACCGTTTGCCTGCCTGTTTTTTGCGTATAAGATCAGCACAGTTTTAGGAATTGCCGTTGAAAGTGTTTTCTGCTATTATCTGATAGCGGCAAAATGTCTGCGTGAAGAAAGCATGAAGGTATATCGTGCCATTTCGGAAAATGACACGGAAAAAGCAAGAAAAGCCGTTTCAATGATAGTGGGGCGTGATACCGATGTGCTGGACGAAACAGGCATTATAAAAGCAACTGTGGAAACAGTTGCCGAGAACACTTCCGACGGGGTGACTGCACCTATAATGTACATTTCCCTCGGCGGTGCTGTGCTTGGATTTATCTACAAGGCTGTAAACACTATGGATTCAATGATAGGCTACAAAAATGAGAAATACGCCGAGATAGGACGTTTTTCCGCACGTCTGGACGATCTTCTGAACTATATCCCATCAAGACTGACTGCACTTGCAATGATACTTTCGGCGTATCTGCTTCGGCTGGACGGAAATAACGCATTTCATATCTGGAAACGTGACCGCCGAAAGCATGCAAGTCCGAATTCGGCTCAGACGGAATCTGTGTGTGCAGGTGCACTTGACATTCGGCTTGCGGGGGACGCATATTATTTCGGCGAGCTGCATAAAAAGGAGTTTATCGGAGATGACATCCGCCCGCCCGAAAGCGAGGATATACGCCGTGCAAACAGGCTTATGTACTGCACTTCCGTCATAGTGTTGATGATTTCCGCAGCGTTCAGAGCGGTAATTTTTGGAGGTATATTATGAGTGTTTCCGAGCACGGCGGAGATATTTTCGGACGGGATATTTTGTATGATTTCTCTGCAAATATTAATCCGCTGGGTATGCCGAAAAGCATGAAAACTGCTCTTGAAAATTCCATATCCGAATGGGAAAAATATCCCGACCCATACTGCCGCAGGCTGACAAAAAAGCTTTCGTATCGGGAGAAATTTCCGCCCGAAAATATAGTCTGCGGGAACGGTGCTGCCGATCTTATTTATCGGATAGTGCAGGCAGTCAAGCCGAAAAAAGCGGTTATCTGTGCGCCGTCCTTCGGAGAATATTCAAAAGCTCTCACGCAGTTCGGCTGTGAAATATCGACCTATTTTCTTTCGGAGAGAAATAATTTTGTCCTTGATTGCGGAATAATAAAAATGCTTGATAAAACCGTTGATATGGTCATACTTTGTACGCCGAATAATCCTACGGGACGGACTGTTGACGGAGAACTTTTACTGGCTATTTGCAGGAAATGTGAAGAGGATAATATTATATTCTTATGCGATGAATGCTTCATTGATTTCACAGAAAACGCAACAGATGCAAAGTGTTTTATGAATAAAAACACGGTGGTAATAAAGGCGTTTACAAAGATTTATGCAATGGCGGGACTTCGGCTTGGATATGCACTTTTCGGTGATGCTGTTCTTGCTGGAAAAGTCCGTGAAACAGGGCAGTTCTGGAGTGTTTCATCGGCTGCACAGACGGCGGGCGAAGCGGCACTTGATGAAAAAGAATATGTCGAAAAAACTGCAAAGCTTATTAAAAATGAACGGAAATATTTATCGGAAAATCTGAAAAGCTTCGGCTTTAAGGTATATCCGTCCGATGTGAATTTCATTTTGTTTCATACAAATATCCCGCTTGATGAAATGCTTTTGCGTGAGATGATACTTATACGAAACTGCGAAAATTTCAGCGGTCTTTCCCGTGGATATTACCGCATTGCAGTCCGCAGTCACGAGGAAAATACTGCACTTATATCGGCGATAAGGAGGTGCGTAAATGGCTAAAGCAATAATGATACAAGGCACAATGTCCAACTCGGGAAAAAGCTTTCTCACCGCCGCACTTTGCAGGATATTCCGACAGGACGGATATTCCGCTGCACCATTCAAATCGCAGAATATGGCACTCAATTCTTACATTACAAAGGACGGTCTGGAAATGGGCAGGGCACAGGCAATGCAGGCGGAAGCGGCTGGAATCGAACCGTCCGTGCTGATGAATCCCATACTTTTAAAGCCAACAACCGATGTGGGTTCGCAGGTCATCGTCAACGGCGAGGTCAGGGGAAATATGCGGGCGATGGACTATTTCAGACAGAAAAAAGAGCTTATTCCGGATATTATGAATGCCTATGAAACCCTTGCGTCACAGCATGATATTATCGTTATCGAGGGGGCGGGCAGTCCGGCGGAGATAAACCTTAAACGGGACGATATTGTTAATATGGGCATGGCAAAGCTTGCAAGGGCACCCGTTCTTCTCACGGGAGATATTGATAGGGGCGGCGTTTTTGCACAGCTTCTGGGTACGCTTATGCTGCTTGAAGATGACGAGCGAAGCATGGTAAAGGGTCTTATCGTGAACAAGTTCCGTGGGGACAGAAGCATTTTTTCGGACGGCGTTCAGATGCTTGAGGAGCGTGGCGGAAAGCCTGTTATTGGCGTTGTTCCATATATAAAATGCGATATTGAGGACGAGGACAGTCTTTCGGAAAAGCTGGAAAACGGTTCAAAGGGCATTATAGACATTGCCGTGATACGTCTGCCGAGAATATCAAACTTCACGGATTTTGATGTGTTTTCGCAGTATGACGGTGTTTCCGTGCGGTATGTTTCAAAATGCTCCGAGCTTTCCGAGCCGGATATGATAATTATTCCCGGTACGAAAAGCACAATTTCGGATATGAAATGGCTTCGTGAAAGCGGACTTGAAGCTGCGGTAAAAAAAAGCGTTTCAAGGGGCGTTCCGTTGTTTGGTATATGCGGCGGTTATCAGATGCTTGGTGAAAAAATAACCGACAATGCAGGTGCGGAGAGCGTAGGATGTATCAGCGGAATGGGTCTGCTAAAATGCCGTACCGAGTTTTCAACCGAAAAAATACGCCGCAGAACAGAGGGTGTTTTTGCAAAAGTTGGGGGAATATTTTCCTGCCTTTCGGGGGCAAAATTTTCGGGATATGAGATACACATGGGTGAAACATTTTCCGAAGAAACACAGCTTTTGTCCTGCGGGGGAGCACAAAACGGCAATGTTTACGGCTGCTATATCCACGGCATATTTGACAGTGCGGAGATTTCCGAAAGAATAGTGAAAACGCTTTACGCCCGCAAGGGTATATCATACGGCGGAGGAAAGACTGACAGAAAAGCATACAAGGAAATGCAGTATGATATTCTTGCGGACGGAGTGCGGAGCAGTCTTGATATGGAGCTTATTTACAGAGTTTTAGAGGAGGGCATATAATGGGACTTTTACATATTTATTGTGGAGATGGCAAAGGAAAAACCACTGCTTCTCTTGGGCTTGCCTTAAGAGCAGCCGGTGCGGGAATGAAGGTATGCTTTGTTCAATTTATGAAGGGCGGTGATACTTCGGAGCTGAACACTTTGCATCTGATACCGAATATAACGGTAATTCGATGCGACAGGGATTATCCGTTTTCCCAAAATATGACCGAAGCCGATAAAACGGAAATTGCGGAATGCCACTGCCGTTTGCTTTCAGAAGCGTTTGGCGGCGGATATGATATGATAATTCTCGACGAGTTCAATTCAGCGTACAGATACGGCCTTATGGATCGTGAAGCGGCAAAAGAATTTATTCTGAACGGAAAAAGCAGTGCCGAGATAATTCTCACGGGGAGAGAGCCGGAGGATACTTTTGTTAATGCTGCGGACTATATCAGCGAGATAAAATGTGTAAAGCATCCTTTTGAAAAAGGCATTACGGCACGAAAAGGGATAGAATATTAAGCAGATTTAAAAATGAACATTTTGTCTTGACATATTCGTCAGAAACAGCAAAAACTTGATATACATAGCAAAATAATAGTATATATGAAGAAAAAAAGGTGCTATAATCTGAATTGTAAAAGCACAAAATTTTCTTAGGAGGATGCTATATATGAAAGAATTCAAAGGCTTTATGCACGGAGTAAATTTCGGCGGCTGGCTTTCCCAACGCAGCTATGAAAAGGAATATTTAGACAGCTTTATAACAGAGGCTGATTTTGAGCGTGTTTCCAAATGGGGGATAGACCACCTTCGTATTCCCGTTGATTATAACGTTGTGGAGACCGAAGATGGGCTGTATAAAGAAAGCGGATTTGAGTATATTTCAAATGCGATCAATTGGTGCAAAAAATACGGACTTAATATGATACTTGACCTTCATAAGACCGCAGGCTTTGTTTTTGATGATCCCGAATATGTTGGATTTTTCGGCGACGAAGCACTTCAGGAAAGATTTTATAAGCTGTGGGAGCAGTTTGCGGAAAGATTCGGCAGCAATTCAGATATGCTTGTTTTTGAGCTGCTCAACGAAGTAACAGACCCCGCATTTTCCGATACATGGAATAAGGTGGCAAGAACAGCTATCAAGCGTATCAGAGCCATCGCACCCGATATAAGGATAATCGTAGGCGGCTACTGGAACGCATCTATTGATGCTATCTACGACCTTGAGATCCCCGAGGATAAGAATGTTATCTTCACATTCCATTGCTATGACCCGCTGCTCTTCACTCATCAGAAGGCATATTGGGTAGAGCAGATGAGAAATAACCCCGATTTTTCTATTGCATATCCCGGCAAGACAGCCGAATACCGTCAGAAGGCTGAGGAGCTTGGTCTTGCATATATGATGGATTTCAAGAATATCGAAACAGAAACTATCACCGCAGACTTGTTTATCGATCGCTGGGCAAATGCAGTAAAATACTGTGATGAACATGATATTATTCTCTATTGCGGTGAATACGGTGTTATCGACAAAGCCCCCGCACCCGATACCGTTCGTTGGTATAAGGACATCAGAACTGCATTCGAGAAGTACGGCATCGGCAGAGCCGCATGGAGCTACAAGCAGGTTGACTACGGCATTATTGATGACCACTATAAGGATATTGCAGAGGATATTATCAAGCTTCTTTGATAAATATTTCGGAGAAGAATACGGTATAATCAAACTAAAATGAAAATGCCTTGAAATCCCGTAAACAACCGGGTTTCAAGGCACTTACTCAAGTTGATAATTTCGGCGAAGGGCTTCGCATAGTTCAGGATAATCTGAATTCCAAGAATTTCTATGCATTCAATCCATCGTTCGATTGACATTTTTTTGTATGCTGCATAAAATGCCGCTTCTCCATGCTATTGTGTGGAGAAGCGGTTTTCTTAATTTTTCAGCCGATATGAATCGAATAGCTCCGCTGCCTGCTCCGAAAAGGGATTGTCAAGGTAAACATAGTTAAATTCACGAACAATATCCCAGCCCTCGACCTTGAATTCCGCCAAATTTTTATCCCGTTCCATAACGGCTCTGTATGCAAAGGTGATGCCGATACCCTTTGCGAGAATAGCAGCAGCAAGCCCGAAATTGCCGATGACAGTCGTCCGCCTGAAATCGGAAAATGAGCGGTTCCTGTCGGCAAGCAGCTGCCGCAAAATATCCCTTGTGCCGCTTCCTTCTTCACGGAGAATAAGCTCTTCGTTCCATATATCATCAATGGATATTTCCCGTCCCGCAAATGGATGACACGCACCGCATATTCCCACAAAAGGCTCTTCTTTGTACAGCTTGGAGGCATATCGGCTGCTGTCAAAATATCCCTCGATAAGTGCAAGGTCAATGTTGCCGTCGGACAACGCCGCAAGCAGCCGCTCGGTGTTATCAACATTCACGGAAATGCGGTTTGCGGGGTCGCTCAGAAATGCCGAAATATGCTCCGCAATGACGTATTCGCCGATGGTTTTCGTTGCCCCCAGCGACAGATGGCAGCCTGTCTTTTCCGAAAGCAGCGTTCTCAGCCGTTTTTCCTGACAGGTCACGTTTTCCGCATATTCTCTCAGCAGTTCCGCTTCGTACGTCATTTGCAGGCTTTTTCTGTCGTAAATAAACAGCTTGCAATTGTAATAATTTTCAAGATAATGGATATGCTGAGTTACCGCAGGCTGGGTCATATTCAGAATTTCTGCCGTTTTGCGGTAGTTCATAACCTTGCACAGCGTAAGAAATGTTTCTATCCTTGTATCAGTCATAAGTTCCTCCGATAAAATATTTTTATCATCTGATAGTAAATAATAATTTGATTTTATCATAAAAATGTGATAAAATCAAGATAAAGAAATAAATTAATCGGAAGGAACGAGAAATATGAACACATTGAAAAAATTCGCCGCACTGCTGCCCGGCTTCATCATGGCACTTATAATTGCGGCGGTCGCAAAGCTTTTGGAGGGACTGCTGCCTGTGCATCTGATAGGTGCATCGGTCATAGCACTGTTCCTCGGAATGATAATCAATAACTTCTGGAAACCCACCGAGCTTTTTTCAAAGGGACTTAGTTTTACCTCAAAAAAGGTATTGAAATTTGCAATTATCCTGCTGGGTGCAAGCCTTAATATCAAAATGGTTCTGGAAGTGGGAAAAATGTCTTTGTGTGTGATGGTGTTCACGCTGTTTACCTGCTTTGGAATAGGACATTTTGTTGGTAAGGCACTGAAAATAAACTGGAAGCTGTCAAACCTCATCTCCGCAGGCACGGGAATATGCGGCGGTTCGGCGATCGCCGCTATCTCGCCTGTTATTGACGCCGATGATACGGATATTGCCTATGCCATGTCAGCCACATTCCTCTTTGATATGGCAATGATCGTGCTTTTCCCCATAATGGGACAGGCAATGGGGCTTTCGGATATGGCATACGGCTTATGGGCAGGAACGGCGGTCAACGACACCTCCAGCGTAGTTGCGGCAGGCTATGCGTTTTCCGAAGCGGCGGGAGATTTTGCCACAATGGTAAAGCTCACTCGTACGCTGTCCATTATTCCCACAGTAATTATTTTCGCACTCATCAACGCACATATCAAGCGGAAAGAGGCAGTCGGTGCAGCTTCCGAAAATGTTAAGGCTAAGTTTGATATTGCAAAAATTTTCCCTTGGTTTATCCTCGGATTTCTTGCTCTGACAGCTGTCAACAGCTTTGGCGTTATCCCCGCAGCAGCTTCCTCGGGAATGAAGGAACTGAGCAAATTCCTTATGGTAGCGGCACTTGCGGCGATAGGTCTTAACACAAGCTTCAAGGATATGAAAAAATCGGGATTTGCACCTATGCTCCACGGATTTATTATTTCGCTGCTGGTAGTAATTGTTGCAATAGCTGTTGAATATTTTATGGGTATCGTTTGATAAAAGATCCAAAAGCGGCAAAGTTTTCGCTGCTTTTGGATTTTTCTTTAAAATGTCATTTGAATTATTTCGGCAGTGAATCCGAAAATATCTCCCAGAAAAATTTCCGTTCAGACTGCGGAAAATCATCGAGAATGCCGTGTTCGGGGTCATAAAAAGTGCCGTCGGCATAAAGCGACCAGTGCCAGCAGCGGGGCGTTTCAAGGCTGAGCAGGGCACAGCGGGGGAGGTCGTTTTTGGTTTGAGCCTGCTTGCGTTCGCCGGAGAATTTCACTCCGTGTTCGGTCAGCACACGCTTCATTTCTCGGAGGTCGGTTTCACGGTCATTACCGAGATATTCGCAGATATGTTCCGCAGAGGTTCCAAGGAGCATTGCAAGCACCGCCTGACCGCACTGCAGATCGGTTGGTTCGTGAATGTAGATTATGTTCATAGTTTTCCTTTCTCAGATTGAATTTTATATTTTTTCGTATTGTTCGTTTGTCGTATAGAGCGGTTTATGCACGCTATCTTCTATAAAAATTGTCAATTACATTTTATCATAGAAATCAGGTATATTCAATAGTTTTTTCAAATATTAAGGGAATTCCTATTTTATTTTAAAAAAATGTTTTTTCCTGTAAATTTGGTGAAATTTATCGGGAAATATTGACTTTTGAGATGGAAAACGCTATAATAATATTAATTGGCTTTATCTGTTTGGATAGGGCTTTTATGCCCGTAAAAATGCGGACTGTTCGGTTTTGAACGGAAATTTCCCGAACAATTTTCACCGAAAGGATGAGGTAATGATGAGTTCATTGAAAAAGCGTATCGGCTTTGACCGAAAGCTGAATATCGGCATAGTTATCGTGCTCTCGGTAATGCTTTTGATAATGGCGGCAAGCAGCTACTTGTCGGTAAGTAAAACCTTGGAAAGACAGATAAATGAAGAAGTGACAGCAACTCTCGAAGCCAGATCTCTGGAATTTGACAATTGGATAAACGAACAGCAGAATATTATTTCATATTATGCGGATTCCATAATTTACAGCGATTTTCTTAACACAAAATCCAAAAGCGAGCTGGAAAGCTTCCTTGCTTCAAAGAAGCCCGACAATGTTATCGACTACTACGTTGTGGACTCAAATGCCGTCACTACCTTCGCCAGCGGATTTGTTCTGCCCGATGATTTTGACGTTACCGCAAGGGATTGGTACAAGGACACTATTGCCCACAAGGGTGAGTTTATCTGCACTTCTCCGTATATCGACAACAATACAAAAAAGCTGGTAATTACCGTTGCAAAGGCATATTACAGCGGAAGTACTCTGCAGTTTGTTATGGGTGCGGATATTTATGCGGATAACCTTGAGTCGATAACTCAAAACGTTAACCTTTATGATAAAGCATATCCGATACTGACAGACAGCGACCTTAACATTCTCGTACATAAAAATTCCGAATATATGCCAAACGTTGCCGAGGACGGTTCAAGCACTTCCGTTAATCTCAGAGATCTTGAATGCTACGGCGGCGTAGTGGATATGCTTGACAGCGAAAGCTTCAGCGTTATAAACAGGACAAAGGATTTTGACGGCAGAACTGTCTGCTTTATTCCCTATAAGATCTCGTCTGTGGGCTGGTATTATCTCTATGCTATTGACAGAATAGAGTATATGGGTGAAATGTCTGCATTTGCAATTGCTCAGCTTATCATACTTCTGGCTGCTCTGGTCGTTGTAAGCTTTGCTATCGGAATTCTTTTGAATAAGCTGCTTAAACCTATTCAGGAACTGAAAACAGCGGTTCAGAATATGGAGCAGGGCAATCTCAGCTACGTTCCTTCATATTACGCAAACGACAGCATCAGTCAGCTTTGCGAAAGCCTTGGAGATACAAATACAGTTTGGCTTCGCTATATCGGTGATATTACGGGAAATCTGGACAAGCTTTCAAGGGGAAATTTCGATCTCGAATTCAACGGCGATTACGTCGGAGATTTTGCTGAGATAAAGCAGTCCATAATCAGTATTTCCGACAGCCTGAGAACCATCATCGGCGGTATCGACACTGCATCAAATCAGGTGGCTCTCGGCTCGGATAATGTTGCCGAAACCTCCAATTCTCTTGCCAGCGGTGTAAATGAGCAGTCGAGAACTATCGACGACCTTACGACACTTATACAGTCGCTTGTCAGCCAGATAGAAGCTAATGCCAAGTCTGCCGAGGACGCTCAGAAGCGTTCGTTGGTCACTTCGGAAAATGTCGTTGAGTGCAACAAGCGTATGACTGAGCTGATGGAGTCTATGAGGGACATTGACGAAAAGGCTCAGGAGATAGTTAAGATCATCGCCGCTATCGACGATATTGCATTCCAGACAAATATCCTTGCTCTTAATGCAGCAGTTGAAGCCGCAAGAGCGGGTGACGCAGGCAAGGGCTTTGCAGTGGTTGCGGACGAGGTAAGAAACCTTGCTTCCAAGTCTGCCGAGGCAGTTAAGAACACCAGCGATCTTATCAACAGCACGGGAATTGCCGTTGAAAAGGGAACAAGGCTTGCCGCCGAAACGGACGAGGCACTCAAAGTGGTTTCCAAGGGCGTTGAGCATGTAAACGACCTTATCACCAGCATCTCCGAGGCTTCCGAGGTACAGGCGGGCGAGGTCAAAGCAGTTTCCGATAAGATCACTTCCATTGAGGAGATAGTGAGATTTACCGCTTCTACCGCCGAGGAAAGTGCAGCGTCCAGCGAGGAACTGAGCAGTCAGGCTAAGACGCTTCAGGAAATGGTTCTGCATTTTAAAGGGACGAAGTAACTATTTTTAATGAAAAATAACTTAGGGCAAGATGTTACTGCAGTAAAAGGCGGGGAAGTCTTGCCCTAAGCTGTATTTATGTGAGGAGTTACAATGAAAGCATATATTCACGCATTTCAGGAAAAGCCTTGGAATGAAGAATGTCAGGCTGCATTCGATGGGTACAAAAAGCTTGGGATAGAATGTGTTTTATTTTCAACAAATGAGCAGCTTGCATGCAGAAAAAGAGAGGATGTCGTTGTCGGCGGAATGCTTATTATGAGCCACGCTTTGGGTGAATTGGGTATAACTCCGCCAGACTATGATTATCCCGAAGATCTTATGGAATTCACAGGCAGAAATATACGAATTGTCAAATTGAAAGATCTGAAACGAGAAAAACTTCCCGTTTTTATAAAGCCGGTTGAGGAAAAGGCGGCTAAAGGAATTATTGTACGCATCAGGGAGGATATTTCGGAATATGACCACCTCCAACCCGATGCTGATATTTTTTGCAGCGATGTCGTAAATTTTGTATCGGAATGGCGTTGTTTTATCCGCTATGGGGAGATTATCGGTGTACAGTTTTATAATGGTGACAGAAACAAGCAATGTGATATATCTGTTATGGAAGCTGCTGTAAAAGCCTATAAAGACATACCGTCAGCATGTTCTCTTGATTTTGGAAAAACCGATGACGGCAGAACTTTGCTTATAGAAATGAATGATGGATTTGCAATCGGTTGCTATGGGCTTGACAACGTGCTTTACGCAAAATTTTTGACTGCAAGATGGGCTGAATTAACCGGAACGAACGATATATTCGCCAAAAAATAAACGGAGCAAGCTGCATCACTGAACAGCTTGCTCCGAGTTTTCGTATTGTTAAATCTCGACAAACACAGGCTTTCTGCCCTCGAAATAGCAAAGGCGTTTAAATCCCGCCGCAAGGGCAAGCTCTGAACCGTCCTTTACGCCTTTTCCCAAATCGGCGACGCAGTGTGCGTCCGAGCCGACGGTGAGTATCTCACCGCCTAAGTCCCTGTAAAGCTTAAGATAGGACAGCTCGGGGAATGGTTTGCCGTATTTCTGACGCAGTCCCGAGGTGTTTATCTCAATGCCCTTTCCGTTGGCGATAAGGGTCTTGAAGCTTTCGGCGATAAGCTCCTCGTAAGGCTTCATATCCACGGGAATGCCCGAATTTCCCACTATATACCGCAGGGGATAGGTGAGGTGTCCCAGAACGTCAAACTTGTTCCAGCGGCAAAGCTCCAGCACCTCGGTGTAATATCTTTCCAGAAGCTTCGGAACGGCGTCCGCATTTTCATAGCTGATAAACGCAAAATCGTCCTCGCCGATTATCTGGTGGATAGAGCCGATAACAAAATCAAGCCGCTTGTCCGACACGACCTTATCGGCAATGGAATAATCATAGGGAGCCTGCCCCAGCTCAATTCCGCAGAGAAATTTCAGGCTGCCGTCCAGACGCTCCTTAATGGCAGTATTTTCCTCCATTGAAATGTAAAAATCCTTTTCAAAATCGTATGTATCGTATTCCTTCGGCTGAATATCTCCGTAATGTTCAAGGGGATAGAAACGGTTTACCTCGCAGTGGTCGGTGATGGCATAGGCGGACAGTCCCAGCGTTTTCGCCTGTGTGACCATAGCTTCAACGGTATCGCTTCCGTCGGGGGAATTTTTTGTATGAGTATGCAGATCTATAATGTTCATAAATACGCTCCTTTCATAAGGTTAGTATATCACATATTAACAAAGTAAATTGTCGGTTTTTGTTAATATTTGCTGAATTATTTCGTGATTTGCCGTTTCAGCGGTCAGATATTTTGAATTAACGGAAACGGAAAATTATCCAAATAATAAATTTGCAATAAAATTACCCAAAAAGATATATAGAATTGTTCAATTTGACGATATTATTTTTCTTTAAAATATGATAATATAAATATAAGTGCTGAATTCAGCAAAACTACCGTTTTTGGAGGTATTATATAATGAGAGCAGTTATTACCGTAATCGGAAAGGATACTGTCGGCATCCTTGCAAAGGTCAGCGGCGTCTGTGCTGAGTACAATGCAAACGTTATTGAGGTCACACAGTCGGTTTTACAGGATATGTTTGCTATGATAATGCTTGTGGATATTTCAAGGATAAATGCCGATTTCACCGTGCTTGCAGACCGCTTTGAAAAAATGGGCGAGGAAAACAACCTTAAAATACATACTATGCACGAGGATATTTTCAACTGTATGCACCATATTTGATCGAATGATTTCGGAGGATTTTTTATATGATAAATGCTTATGATATTCTGGAAACCATTCGTATGATTCAGGACGAATGTCTGGATATTCGTACTATTACTATGGGCATCTCTCTGCTGGACTGTATCGACACGGACATTGACAGAGCATGCGATAAGGTCTATGAGAAGATAACCCGCTGTGCCGAAAAGCTGGTTTCGGTAGGCGAGGGGATAGAGAAGGAATACGGTATCCCCATTATCAATAAGAGGCTGTCGGTAACGCCTATTGCTATCGTTTCCGCCGCCTGCAACGCATCTCCCGTGAAGTTCGCACTTACTATGGAGAAGGCTGCAAAGGCTGTCGGCGTAAACCTTATCGGAGGATATTCCGCACTTGTTCAGAAGGGCTTTTCGGCGGGTGATGAGCGGCTTATCAACTCCATTCCCGAAGCACTGGCTTCTACAAGCTGCGTTTGTTCTTCGGTAAATATCGGCTCAACTAAGACAGGTATCAACCTTGACGCCTGCCGAATTATGGGAAGAATTGTCAGAGAAGCTGCCGAGAAAACCGTTGATGAACAGTGCTTCGGTGCTGCAAAGCTGGTAGTGTTCTGCAATGCTGTTGACGATAATCCGTTTATGGCGGGTGCGTTCCACGGCGTAGGCGAGCCTGACTGCATTATCAATGTGGGCGTTTCCGGTCCCGGAGTTGTACGCTCCGTGCTGACAAAATATCCCGATGCAAATATTACCGAAATTGCAGATATTATCAAGAAAACTGCATATAAGATAACAAGAGTGGGTCAGCTGGTGGGCGTTACTGCGTCCAAAAGGCTGGGCGTTCCTTTCGGTATCGTTGACCTGTCCCTTGCTCCTACTCCTGCGGTGGGTGATTCCGTTGCCCATATCCTGGAGGAGATAGGTCTTGAACGCTGCGGTGCATGCGGAACTACCGCTGCTCTGGCAATGCTCAATGACGCCGTTAAAAAGGGCGGCGTAATGGCATGCTCAAGGATAGGCGGACTGTCCGGTGCATTTATCCCCGTTTCCGAGGACGCAGGAATGATAGCTGCCGCAGAGTGCGGGGCATTGTCCATCGAAAAGCTTGAAGCAATGACTGCTGTATGCTCTGTGGGATTGGATATGATAGTTATCCCCGGAGATACCACTGCCGATGTTATTGCTGCAATGATCGCTGACGAAGCAGCTATCGGTATGGTCAATAACAAGACCACCGCTGTCAGGGTAATTCCCGCTATCGGTATGAAGGAGGGGGAGGTCCTCGACTGGGGCGGACTTTTCGGAAAGGGTCCCGTTATGCGGGTGAACACCAATTCTCCCTCGAAATTTATTGCAAGAGGCGGTCAGATACCCGCACCTCTTCACAGTCTGAAAAACTAAGCTATTTTACCGCTTTTGCCGCAAGATTTTTCAAATTGTCTGCGGCTTAAGCATTTATTTAATATCCGGAGGACGAAGCTAATGGATAACGTTATCAACAGTATTTTGAATATCGACTCCGAGGCAAAGCGAAGACTCAGCGAAGCCGAGGCGAAGCGTAATCAGATAATCGCCGACGCAAGAGCCGAGGAGGAACGCATTGTTTCCGAATGTATTACCGAAGCGGACAAGCGGCTTAAAGCAATTGAGGATAACGAACGCAAAGAAGCTGACGAAAAGGCTGCCGCCGTAACCGCCGGCAGAGATAAGGAGATCGCAAGGCTCAACGAGGTTTTTGAAAAAAATCACGAGGCTTGGGAAAACGAGATCTACAGCAATGTGATCGGCGGAGGTTCAAATGGCTAAAAAAGGCTATGCAACTCAGGCGAAGATCCGTGCTGTCTACGGAAAATGCCTGACTTCCGAAAACTATCACGAGCTGCTTCGCTGTTCCGATGTTGCCGATGCTGCTGAGTATCTTAAGCGAAGCACTCATTACGGAAAAACTCTTGCTCAGATAGATACGAACACCGTTCACCGAGGTATGCTTGAAGTGCTTATCAGGCGAAACCGTTTCGAGGAATATAAGCGGCTGTGCAAATTTGAGCAGCTTTTTGAGGAGGGCGGCGAGTTTTACCGTTATGTTATCGTTGAGTCTGAGATAACAGAGATACTCAGCCTTATGCGGCATATAAATGCAGGCTCGGGAGATGATTATATCTCCACAATGCCAAGCTATATGAATGAGTATTCCTCCTTTGACTATATTGCCCTTGCAAGGATAAGAGAGTATGGCGAGCTGTTGGAATTCTTAAAGCCAACGCCTTATTATGCTGTCCTAAAGCCGCATATACCCGCAGCGGGCGTAAAGCCTAAGTTTACGGATATTGAGGTGGCTCTCAGAACATATTATTTCAAGTGGCTGCTTGCGGCTATCAGAAAAACTGCCGACAAAAATTCTGCTGATGAGATAGAAAAGCAGATAAAGGTGCAGATAGATTTTATGAATATCATAAATTCCTATCGAATGAAAAAGTTTTTCGGAATGTCCGCAGCTGAGATAGAAAAGGATATGCTCCCGTTTTACGGAAGACTATCTCAGGCAAAGCAGTATGAATTGTACTCATCGCCCGACGGTGACAGCTTTATCAGCCGTTTCTCCAAGACCGTTTACGGCAGGCAGATGGCTGAAAACGGCATAGACGTGACCGATCTGGAAATGGGTGTCAGACGTATGCGTTACAGATACGCAAAGGCGGTAATGTGCCGTTCTGTTGATACCTCGTCATGTTTATATGCGTTTATGTATCTGCTGGAAACAGAGGTCAACAATATCATAAGCATTATCGAGGGCATACGCTATCAGGCAGACCCGAAGCGAATAGAGTCGCTGATAGTCATATAAATACGCATCAGTCAACACTTTTTATATAAAGGGGTGACAGGAATGTCAATTGAAAAAATGCAGCTCGTAAACATAGCAGGGCTTGTCAAGGACCTTGATGCCGTGTTGATACGATGCAGCGACAGCGGATGCTTTCATATAGAATCCGCAGGAAAGATCGCAGGCTCAGGTCAGGGCTTTTCCTCCTTGCGTGAGGACAACCCCTATCTTCTCCCGCTGAAACAGCTTACCGAGCTGGCGGCGGCAAACGGTATAGAGCTTGTTACCGAGGAAGGCAGCGATTACACAGAGGACAGCGTTTTCGCTATGACAACGTATATCCACGGCTTATCGGAAAAGCTGGCGGACGCTTCCGACCGAATGAGAAAGGCTTCCGAGGAGGTGTCCGAAGGAGAAAGTGCTCTTATTCAGTTAAATCATTTAAAGGGTCTGAATGTAGATATTGAGAAGATAAACTCCTGTGAGCATATAACCGTACGATTTGGAAAAATGCCGTCGGAGAGCTATCAGAAGCTGCCTTATTACGATGATAAGACCTTTATGTTCATCGACTATGACCACGATGGTGACTATTACTGGGGAGCGGCGTTTGCTCCCGACAGCTTTGCCGCCGAAATGGACGATATTCTGGAATCGCTCTATTTTGAAAAGGTACGGCTCCCCGAATTCCTCTCGGGAAATGCCGATGACGCTACCGAGCTTATCAAAACTTCTCTTGCCGATGCAAAGGAATGTATGGAAAGCTGCCGTGCGGAAAAGGAGCAGATAATTTCAGCAGAGCGTCACAGGCTTGACCGCTATTTCACCATTCTTAAAGCGGAACACGATAATTTCGAGCTGAGAAGCAAGGCTTCCATCGTAAACGGCAAATTCTACATTGTGGGATTTGTTCCCGAAAGCGATGCCGAACGGTTCAAGGCAATGTTCGATGATCTGCTGGGAGTTTCCGTAGTTCTGAAACCCGCAGATATTGACGGCAGGATAAAGCCTCCCGTTAAGCTGAAAAACAATAAGTTCAGCGAACCGTTCTCTATGTTCGTTGAAATGTACGGTCTGCCGTCCTATGACGGTATCAATCCGACCACATTCGTTGCCGTGTCCTATACGCTGCTTTTCGGAATAATGTTCGGCGATCTGGGGCAGGGAATTGTGGTTGCAATTCTCGGTTTCCTTTGGTGGAAGCTGAAGGGTGCAAAGCTTGGTCATATTATGACAAGGCTGGGCGTTTCAAGTGCATTGTTCGGTCTGGTTTACGGAAGTGTGTTCGGATATGAAAATCTTCTTGACCCGCTGTATCACGCAATTGGATTGCAGCATAAGCCGCTTGAAATTCTGGAAAACACGGAAACTATCCTGTACGGAGCGATCGCTATCGGCGTTGCACTGATAGTCATCTCCATACTGTTCAACGTCATTACGGGCTTCAAACAGAAGAATTACGAGCGGGCGTTGTTCTCAAACAACGGTCTTGCGGGACTTATTTTCTTCGGTGCGATACTTTTTGCTCTTGTTTATATGATAATAACGGGCGTTTCACTGTTCACTCCCGCTTATATTATCGGTCTGATAGTTGTTCCGCTTATCATAATGTTCTTCCGTGAACCGCTGGGCGGTCTGCTTAAGGGCAAAAAGTTTGAGATACACGGCGGAGTAGGCGACTTTATCGCTTCAAACTTCTTTGAGTGCTTCGAGTTCCTTTTGGGATATGCAACAAACACCATCTCATTCGTAAGAGTCGGCGGCTTCGTGCTTTCACATGCAGGTATGATGGCTGTGGTAATGGCTCTTGCTGAGGGTGCAAACGGCGGTGCTTCGCTGCTTGTGGTTATTCTCGGAAATATTTTCGTTATGTGCCTTGAGGGTATGCTGGTAGGTATTCAGGTGCTCAGGCTTGAGTTCTACGAGATATTCTCACGCTTCTATGACGGCGACGGTAAGCCCTTTGAGCCCGTTAAGGTCAAGTATGACGAAAAGATTGAATAAATTTCATTAAAACATTTGGAGGTCATTGTTATGTACATTTTTCTTCTGCCGCTTCTGATAGTAATCCTTCTTTCCGTTCCCGTTGCGGGAATTATCCGCAGACACGGCACGGGTCAAAAGGCTAAGCACGCTCTTATTGGAAATATCTGCACATTCTTCGCTGTTCTGCTGATGGCTGTTGCTCTTCCTGTGGGAAATCTTGTATCTGCCGAAACTGCTGAGGCTGTTTCCAATGTTGTCAGCAACGCTGAATCCTTTGCTTACCTTGCTGCTGCTCTGGCTGTTGGTCTTGGTTCTATCGGATGCGGTATTGCCGTTTCCGCTGCTGCTCCTGCTGCTATCGGAGCTGTTTCCGAGGATCCTAAGGTATTCTCCAAGGCTCTGATCTTCGTTGCTCTCGGCGAAGGTGTTGCCCTCTACGGCTTCCTTATTGCATTCCTTATCATAAACAAATTCTGATTTGTTCAAATTCTGATTTGCGAAATTTCCGAAACGGAGGTGGTTTGATGCAGTTTTTCCTTATAAGCGATAACGCAGATACGGAGATGGGGATGCGGCTCGCAGGTATCCGGGGAGTCGTTGTTCACGAAGAAAAGGAAGTCAAGGAGGCTCTTGCCGCTGCGGCTGCCGATAAGGATGTTGCCGTTATACTTATGACCGAAAAGCTTGTCAGGCTGTGCAGGGAAACGGTTTTCGATATGAAGCTGAATATGAAAAGTCCGCTTATTGTCGAAATACCCGACCGACATGCAACCTCCGATATTTCAAGCACAATATCGGGATATGTTGAGGACGCTATCGGTCTGAAGCTGTAACGGAGGTTTGTATGGAAGAGATAAATAACGAAAAGCTTCAACGGTTTTCTCTGGCTGTCAATACCGAGATAGACCATCAGGTGAACGAGATTATCAGAGAAGCCGAAAAGAAAAGCCGCACTATTATTGAGGAGGCAAACGCAAGGTCTGCCGAAACCGCCGATAAATATTATGCGGAGAACATAAAAAAGGTCAGCGGGAAATATCTCAGAGAGGCTTCACGGCTGGAGCTTGAAGCCAAAAAAGAGGTGCTTCGCCGCAGAGAAGAGCTGACGGGACAGGTCTTTGACGCCGTTTCAAAGCGTCTTGTGCAGTACAGAACGTCCGCTGATTATGCAGTTTATATGAAAAAGCTGCTGGCGGAGGCTGCCCCCGCTGTGGGAGATATTGTCTATATCGGCGAGGAGGACGAAAAGCTGTCCGAGCTGCTGAAAAAGGATTATCCCGATGCGGAGTTCAAAACGGACGAGCATATTCATCTGGGCGGACTTTCCGTGTACAGCAGGAAAAACGGCACTATTTCCGACAGGACCTTTGACTCCGCTCTCGAAGAGCAGAGAAAAGAGTTCGCAGGCAGAAATTCATTTGCCTGAGGAAACACTGATAAATGTATTTTCCACGCCGAAGGCGAGGGAGATACACCTGAATACGTCACACAAATAAGAATGGCGATAAAATCAGTATTTCCCTAACACTTATAATTTGAGAACGGAGGGAAAGCATTGAACAGCATTTATTCGGTCAACGGACCTGTTGTTAAGGTCAGAAACACCACGGATTTTTCAATGCTTGAAATGGTTTATGTCGGAAACAAACGCCTTATCGGCGAGGTTATCGGCATTACCGATAAAGAAACTACCATTCAGGTTTACGAGGTGACTACGGGACTAAAGCCCGGCGAGCCTGTTTATACCACCGGGGCACCTATGTCGGCGACGCTGGGTCCCGGTATCATCTCCAATATTTTCGATGGTATCGAGCGGCCGCTTCGTAAAATATACGATATTAGTGGTGCATTTATCGCAGAAGGTCTGAATGTTCCTACTCTGGATACGGAGCGGGTCTTTGATGTTACGGTAAAGGTTTCCGTGGGCGACAGTGTGAGCGGCGGAGATATTTACGCAGTATGTCCCGAAACGTCCATTATCGAGCATCGCTGTATGATACCGCCCCGTGTGAACGGTGAGGTCATCTGGACAGCCGAAAACGGCGAGCATAAGATAGACGATGAGATAGTCAAGCTGAAAAACGAAAAGGGCGAAACGGTCACTCTGACCCTTTGTCAGAAATGGCCTATCAGAGAACCCCGTCCCATTAAAAATCGTCTGCCCATCAACCGTCCGCTTATTACGGGACAGCGTGTTATCGACACGGTGCTGCCTATCGCAAAGGGCGGCACGGCGGCTATCCCCGGCGGCTTCGGAACGGGAAAAACTATGACACAGCATCAGCTGGCAAAATGGTGCGATGCCGATATTATCGTGTACATTGGCTGCGGTGAGCGTGGAAACGAAATGACTCAGGTTCTGGAGGAATTCTCGGGACTGGTGGACCCGAAATCGGGAAAGCCCCTGACCGACAGAACGCTGCTTATCGCCAACACCTCAAATATGCCCGTTGCCGCCCGTGAAGCGTCTATCTACACGGGTATCACGCTGGCGGAATATTACCGTGATATGGGTTATCACATTGCAATAATGGCGGATTCCACTTCACGTTGGGCTGAGGCTCTCCGTGAAATAAGCGGACGTCTTGAGGAAATGCCCGCCGAGGAAGGCTTCCCCGCATATCTGCCGTCACGAATTTCCGAGTTCTACGAGCGTGCGGGCTATGCCGAAACGCTGAACGGCAGCGAGGGTTCGGTAACTATCATCGGTGCGGTTTCGCCGCAGGGTTCAGACTTTTCCGAGCCTGTTACTCAGAACACAAAGCGTTTTGTCCGTTGCTTCTGGACTCTTGACAAGGCACTTGCATATGCAAGACATTATCCCGCTATCAACTGGACATCGTCCTACTCGGAATATCTGGAAGACCTTTCCGATTTCTATCGTGAGAATGTTGACGAAAAATTCCTTGAATACCGTCAGGAAATATCCAACATACTCATTGAGGAAAACAAGCTGATGGAGATAGTTAAGCTTATCGGTTCGGACGTTCTGCCCGACGATCAGAAGCTTGTTATCGAAATAGCAAGAGTGGTCAGAGTCGGATTTTTGCAGCAGAACGCTTATCATAAGGATGATACCTACGTTCCCCTTGAAAAGCAGTTTATGATGATGGGTGCTATCCTCAATCTGTATAAATGGTGCAAAAAGGCGGTCGTATCGGGCATATCGACGGCTGCTCTCCTTGAAACGGGACTGTTTGAGAAGGTCATCAAGATAAAGTACGATATTCCAAATGACAGGCTTGATATGTTCAGACTGCTGAATGCCGAGATCGAAGAGGGAATAAGTGCTGTTATCACCAAAAATAACCGCTGAAAGGAAGAGTAAAATGAGCTTACAGTACGTTGGACTTAAGGAAATAAACGGTCCTCTGGTTGCTTTGGAGCACGTGGAAAACGCTTCCTATGATGAGGTTGCGGAGATACGTTTAAACGACGGCACGACACGCCTTGGACGAATAGTTGAGATCTCCGAGGACAAGGCAATTTTGCAGGTTTTCGAGGGAACAAGAGGACTGTCCCTTACCAATACAAAAACAAGATTTACGGGCAGACCGATGGAAATGCCCCTTTCCGAGGAAATTCTCGGACGAGTTTTCAACGGTGCAGGCAAGCCTATTGACGGGCTGGGCGATATTTTCGCCGAAAAGTCTGCCGATATAAACGGCGAACCGCTGAACCCCGTTGCAAGAACCTATCCGAGAAACTACATTAACACGGGAATTTCCACTATCGATGCCCTGACAACACTTATCAGAGGACAGAAGCTGCCTATCTTTTCGGGCTCGGGTATGTCCCATAACAAGCTGGCTGTTCAGATAGTTCGTCAGGCACAGATAGCCGAGGAAAGCGGCAGCGATTTCGCCGTTATTTTCGCCGCAATGGGTGTTAAGAACGACGTTGCCGATTATTTCAGAAGAAGCTTTGAGGAAAGCGGCGTTCTGCAGAGAGTTGCAATGTTCCTCAATCTGTCGAACGACCCCATCATCGAGCGTATCCTTACGCCGAGATGTGCCCTGACAGCGGCTGAATATCTGGCATATGAGAAAAATATGCACATTCTCGTAATTATGACGGATATGACCTCCTACGCCGAGGCACTTCGTGAGTTCTCCTCCTCAAAGGGCGAAATTCCCGCAAGAAAGGGCTATCCCGGATACCTTTATTCCGACTTGGCTTCCCTTTACGAGAGAGCGGGCGTTGTAAACGGTTCATCGGGTTCTGTTACTCAGATACCTATCCTGACTATGCCCAATGACGATATTACTCACCCCGTTCCCGACCTTACGGGATATATTACCGAGGGACAGATAGTTCTCGACAGAGGGCTTGACCAGACGGGTGTTTATCCTCCCGTTTCGGTGCTGCCGTCACTTTCCCGTCTTATGAAGGACGGTATCGGTGAGGGCTATACAAGAGCCGACCATTCCGCCTGTGCAAACCAGCTTTTTGCCTGCTATGCAAGAGTTCAGGACGCACGTTCGCTGGCATCGGTTATCGGTGAGGACGAGCTTTCGGATATTGACAAGGCGTATATGCACTTCGGTGTTATGTTCGAGAAATATTTTGTAACGCAGAGATTTGATGAAAACCGCTCAATCGATGAAACTCTCGATCTGGGCTGGGATCTGCTTTCTCTGCTGCCGAAATCGGAGCTTGACCGTGTTGACGAAAAGCTTCTGGAGGAAAAATATCACCCGAAGAATGCTGAAAGATTTGTGTGACCGAAAGGGTGAAAGCAATTGGCTGAACAGGTTTTTCCCACCAAAGGAAACCTTATTAATACGAAAAAATCCCTGCGTCTTGCCCGTCTGGGATATGAGCTTCTGGACAGAAAGCGTAACATTCTTATCCGTGAGCTGATGACAATGGTTGGCACCGTCAAGACCATAAGAGGCTCTATTGAGGAAACCTATATCAAGGCATATGCGGCACTTCAGGAGGCAAACATTACCATGGGCGTTATCGAAAATATCGCTCATTCAATGCCTGTGGACGATTCAGTTACAGTTACCTACAGAAGCGTTATGGGCTGTGAGCTTCCGCAGGTGACCATCAAGGAAAGAACACCTACGCTGGATTACGGCTTTGCGGTGACCAATTCCAGGTTGGATTATGCTTACATTTGTTTTGAAAAGGTAAAGCAGATGACCGCTGTGTTGGCTGAGGTTGAGAACGGAGTTTACCGTCTTGCCGTCGCTATCAAGAAAACTCAAACAAGGGCGAACGCTCTTAAAAACATAGTTATTCCCAAGTTTGAGCTGACGGTCTGGTATATCTCCAACAGCCTTGAGGAAAAGGAAAGGGAGGAATTCTCCCGACTTAAGGTCATCAAGCATCAGAAGAACAAGGCAAAGGAATCATCGGGGGAATAGTACAACAAAAGGGGACTGTCTGCACTCAGCGTTCAGTCCCCTTGTGTTGATTTTGATGGAAATATCAGAGAAACGGTTTCAGCTTGTCGATATATGCCTGCTCAGCTTTCAGCATATCTTTGGCTTCGCTGATTATGTCCGATGGAGCGTCCGAGGCAGCGTTCAGGCTCTTGTTCAGTCGGATAATGCCCATATTTGTCCCTTGAATGAGCATTTTGGCAAGGTTGGAGCTTTCGGTGCTTTTTGCACAGGAAAATGCTATCCCCATATTGGTCATAGCCTTTGTGACGGGATCAAGCTTTTTGGGGGCAGTCCGTTCCGCACGAAGCTCGCCGCTGACTCTGTTGTAGCTTTGACGGTATCTGTTCAGCTGGCTGCTTACTTCTTTGCGAAGCTCCTTATCTGCTATCTTCGGCAGAAGCTTTTCGATGGAGCTGCAGCCCATATCCGCATTCTGATAAATGGCACTCAAAAGATTGGTCGTACTGTTCATAGGTATGATCTCCTTTATTATTTTGGACGTAAAAGGTCCTGAGGATATTATTCTCTTGGGAACGAAAAATATTATCATCGGGAGATGAATAGTTTTGAAAAAAATGGAAAGTTTTGCTGTCCGCAGTCTGAAGGGACTTGGATTTTGGTTCGTTGGGGAGATAATGTGCTTTGTTATCTGCCTGATGACGGCTATGATAATGAATAAATTTATGCTGATGAAGATAATTATGTGCATCTGCACAATGGCGATAACGCTGGGAATGTTCTTTCAGTACGCCTACAACGCTGCCCGAAATGACCGTGATATGGTGAAATTCCACGGTCAGCAGGAGGACAAGAAGATGCCGTACAAAATGGCTGCTGTTGCCACTGCACCTATTTTCATAATGTTTCTGCTTATCGTGCTCGTAAAGGCGGGAGCGGTGAATGATGTGTTCTACTCAAAGGATTACACCTACACCTCGGTCGTGACCGAGGCTGAACCGGAAGCTGAGGAGGGAACTGCTGCCGAATCCGCTGTTACCGAAGCACCTGCCGACACTTCCGAGGGAGAAGTCACTACTGTTCCCGAGGAGCCTGTTACGGTTGAAATGACGGGAACCGTTGAGCTGACCATATACAGTGCATATCTTATCGGAAATATCCATGTTTCGCCGTTCGTCAGTCTGTTTACCGAAAGCAAGACTATTGACGGGCTGAGCTGGGGCGGCATATTCTGGCTGTTCCTGCTGGAGCTGACCTGTCCCGGGATAATTATCCTGACCTATCACTGCGTTTTCAATGATATTGACATTAAGAAACTGATTATGTATAAATAATGTGTTGGACGGTGAGTTATGAAGGCGTTATTTGTGTCGCACGTTGCAAATTTTCAGAAATTCAATAATCCTTATATCAAGTGGCTTCAGGAGAGGGGATGTGAGGTGCATTATGCGTCTTTGGATGATGAACCGATGGAATGTGCCGACAAGTTTCATAAGGTAGATTTTCGCCGTGATCCATACGATTTGCGAAATATTAAGGCTTTTTTTCAGCTCGTTCGCTTGTTTGTTAAGGAACGGTATGATTTTATACACTGCCACACCCCGATCGGCGGTATTCTGACAAGAATGGCTTCCGTATTTGTTCCCAAAACAAAGATATTATATACGGCTCACGGATTTCATTTCTATAAGGGTGCACCATTGAAAAATTTCCTGATATACAGAACTGCCGAAATGCTTATGGCACACCGTACAGATGCTCTTATAACTATCAATAAGGAGGATCACGAAGCGGCAAAGGCGTTTAAACTCCGAAAAGGCGGCAGGCTTTATTATCTGAATGGTGTCGGCGTGGATACTGAGGCAGTCAGAAAAGCTGCTGAAAATACCGATGATCTTAGAACAGAGCTTGGACTTCCCGAGGACACCTTTGTTGTTCTGACCGTTGCAGAGCTTATTAAGAGAAAAAATTATGAAACGGCACTTAAAGCCTTTGCGAAAGCGGACATTCCGAATTCCCATTATCTCATATGCGGCAGAGGTCCCGAACTGAGCAGTCTTACAGAGCTTTGCAGCAAGCTTGGCATAGCCGATAAGGTTTCATTTCTCGGTTATAGGCGGGATATATACAGAATACTGGGAATTGCCGATGTTTTTTTGTTTACCTCACATCAGGAGGGACTGCCTATATCAGTTATTGAAGCTATGGCAGCGGGGCTGCCGTGTATCGCTTCGGATATTCGGGGAAATGACCAGCTTATAACTTCGGAAAATGGCATTATGTGCAGGGACAATGATGTGGAGGGCTTTGCCGACGCAGTCAGAACGCTTTACAGCGACCCTTCTTTAAGAAAAAGTATGGGGTGCAAAAGCTCGGAGCTTTCCAAATGCTATGATATAAAGATCACCGTAAATGAAATGGGTGAGATATACAAAGCAGTTGCAGATATATAGCAAAAATACCGCTGTACATGGTTTCCTGTACAGCGGTATTTTGTTAATCCAACTCACTTTCGCACATTTTGAGGGCAGACTCTATTACTGTGTCCATATCGTAATATTTATACTCGGCAAGACGTCCGCCAAAGATAACATTCCGTTCCTTTGCAGCCAGCTCTCTGTATTTTGCGTAGAGTGAGCTGTTTGCTTCATCATTTATGGGATAATACGGTTCGTCCCCGGGTTTCCACTCGGAGCTGTATTCTTTGCTTATCACTGTTTTTGGAATGTCATTGCCGCTTTCATCTTTCCCGAATTCAAACCATTTATGCTCGATTATCCGTGTCCACGGCGTTTCGCTGTCGGTATAGTTTACAACAGCATTTCCCTGATAGTTAGCTTTATTAAGCAGCTCGGTTTCAAATCGGACAGAGCGGTATTCAAGATTTCCGAAGCAATAATCAAAATATGCGTCTATTGGACCCGTATATATGATCTTTTTAGCAATATTACTCAGACTATTTCGGTCGGAAAGGTAATCGGTATTAAGCCTTATTTCGGCACTCTCCAGCATATTTTCAATCATTTTTGTATATCCGCCTATGGGAATACCCTGATATAGTGCATTGAAATAGTTATTGTCAAAGGTCATTCTTACGGGCAAACGCTTGATAATAAACGCAGGAAGCTCACGGCAGCTTCTGCCCCACTGCTTTTCGGTATATCCCTTGACAAGCTTCTCGTAAATGTCACGGCCGACCAAGCTGATGGCTTGTTCTTCAAGATTTTTCGGCTCGCCTGTTATCTCACTGCACTGTTCGCATATTTTTGCAGCAGCTTCCTCGGGCGTTAAGACTCCCCACATTTTATTGAACGTATACATATTGAAGGGGAGAGAGAATAATTCGCCTTTATAATTTGCAACAGGGGAATTGGTAAATCTGTTAAATACGGCAAAGCTGTTGACATATTCCCAAACGCTTTTGTTATTGGTATGGAAAATGTGTGCACCGTATTTATGGACATTTATTCCCTCAACATTTTCCGTATAAGCATTGCCGCCTATATGGGGTCTTTTGTCAATGACGAGGACTTTTTTGCCTCTTGATATAGCTTCGTGAGCAAAAACAGCTCCGTAAAGCCCTGCTCCGACTATCAGGTAATCGTACATTTTAACACATCCTGCAATATGATTCCGTTATTATTATACAATAGTTTTAGTGATATGTCAATTGTGGGTGTTCACTATTAGACATATCTATGCAGAATATGTCTAAATAATGTGAAGTTTACGGTATGGAAATTATTTGGTGCGGATTTATACAAAAAATAGTGGTATTATTGAAACATAGACGTATAAAACCTAGAGGACATATATAAAATTTAAATTGTAAAGGGGCAAAGTATATGAAAAAAACTCTCAAAAAAGCAGTGTCGCTGCTTTTGAGTGCATCGTTGATGGCATCATCGATGGCGTTCAATATTTCCGCTGACGATGAAATGTCGGCAGAAATATCACAGTCTGAGCTTGCAGAGATCTTTGAGCAGAACATGAGTGTGGGCTCATCTGACATTATCACACTTGATCCAAGCAATTTCAAAGTTTCTTATTATGATGAGCCGTTCGATGTAACTAAAGTTACGGCTGATCCCAAGAGCTATTACGGTGGCACCAATAGTTATAATTTCTATAACATTCTTAATGCTAATGAAAAGCTTGTTTATAATGCAGTCGGTGCTACACTAAAGAATGATATTACTGCCGATAAAGTATCTGTGGCAGGATCGTTTAGCAACTTCAATGAAGTTTGGCAGGGCCTTAGTGCTTTTATTATGGATCATCCCGAATACTTTCATTTATGGGAGGCGGAAGGAAAGTACTATAATGGCGGCATAACACTGGAGCTTTATCCTTGTGACGGACAAACTAACAGCGGAATGGCAACAAATTACACTAAAGTAATGGATATTGTTAAGGCAAAGGTGGATTCCCTTAGCTCTTTGAATACATATGATAAAGCACTTGCACTTGCTCGTTATTTATGTGATAATATTGTATATAATACAGGAGCGGGCAATGTTAAAAGTTCAGCGGAATGTTATAAATATCCCAACTGCTGGAATGCATACGGTGCACTTATCAACGGCGATTGCGTATGCGAAGGCTATGCTGAGGCATACAAGATGCTTTGTGACTATGCCAATATTCCTTGTATCCTTGTCATAAGCCCGACACATGAATTTAATATGGTATATATGGACGGCAAATGGTATAATGTTGACGTTACATGGATGGATGCTCCCAAGACCAATGGTCATTATTGTGACGGCGTTGATACAAGATACAGCATTAATTGGTTCCTTGTTGGCAGCACCACAACAGGAAAGCAGGATACTAACATACATCATACGCCTTCCAATGGAGGTAAGTTCGGGGGCACGACTCTTGCTTATCCTACATTAAGTACCAGCGATTATGTTTACGAGGGCGGAAGTGCTTTAGTTGGACCCGATGCACCTGTTATCAGTGATACAGTAATGGGCAGCAGCGGAATGTATATCTACTGGAATGCAGTTCCCAATGCAAAAGGCTATCGAATTTACAGATCTGACTATTTTGGCGGTACAAAGGAACAGATCGGTGATACCTCTTCTACCGGCTTTTGCGACATCACAGCCGTAAGCGGCAAAACATATTATTATTACATTGCTGCATATAACAGCAACAATATCCTCGGTGAATACTCTTCCGCAAGAAAAACTGTTGCGACTGTACTGACCGCTCCCGGCCTTAACGATTCGGCTATCGGTGACGCAGGACTCTACCTCTACTGGAACAGCATTCCCGGAGCAACAAGCTACAGCGTTTACCGTGCTGACAGTTCATCAGGCACAAAGAAACTGCTTACCACAACAGCAAACACAAACTATATTGATTCAACAGCCGTAAGCGGCAAGACATATTACTACTATGTAACTGCATTCAGCAGCAATACTAACGTCAGAAGTGCATTCTCTACCGCAAGAAAGATCACCATGACCAAGATAAGCACACCTTCTCTGACCGATACCTGCATAGGTGATGCGGGACTGTATCTCTACTGGAGCAGCGTTCCCGGAGCAACAAGCTACAGAATATACAGAGCCGACAGCCAGACAGGTACAAAGGAACAGATACTTGTTACCGCAAACCTGAACGGTATCGACACAACAGCTGTTGCAGGGAAGACATACTACTATTTCGTAGCAGCTTTCAACAACCAGACTATGATAAGAAGTGCTTACTCGACTTCCAGAAAGGTCACCATGACCAAGATAAGCACGCCATCTCTCACCGATACATGTATCGGCGATGCGGGACTGTATCTCTACTGGAGCAGCGTTCCCGGAGCAACAAGCTACAGAATATACAGAGCCGACAGCCAGACAGGTACAAAGCAGCAGATACTTGTTACCGCAAACCTGAACGGTATCGATACAACAGCTGTTTCGGGAAAGACATACTATTATTATGTAGCAGCCTTTAACAACCAGACAATGATAAGAAGTGCATACTCTACCGCAAGAAAGGTTATAATGACTAAGATCAGTGCACCTTCAATCAAGTCGGCGACTAGCACAACAAGCGGCGTGCAGCTTACATGGGGTACAGTTTCGGGAGCTACAAGCTACCGTGTATACAGAGCAGACAGTTCCACAGGTGCTAAGACACTGCTTAAAGTACAGGCAGGCAACACCTTTACAGATACAACTGCTGTCAGCGGCAAGACATATTACTACTATGTAGCAGCATTCAACAATCAGACAAATATTAGAAGTGCAATGTCTTCATCTAAGTCTGTTACTGCATAATTTATTCCAAAGTAAATCGGATTAAAATGCCCGATCATCACAAGCAGCCATTATGCTGTTTGCGATGGTCGGGCTTATTTTGTTGGTTCGGTGCGGTTTTGACGGAATTAGTATAAAGCATTATTATTAGATATTTCTATGTAAAATATGTCTAAAATTATAAATTTTACATTTTGGAAATTATTTGATACAGAATTATGCAAATAATAGTGGTATGCTTAATCTGAAGACGTGTGATGCTTAGCGTTTAGCGTCAAATTTTATTGTGAAGGGGCAAAAAATATGAAAAATAATCTCAAAAAAGCAGTGTCACTGCTTTTGAGTGCATCGATGATAGTTTCATCGATAGCGTTCAGTGCTTCTGCCGACAGTGAAATGTCTGTGGTAGTATCGACAGATAAGTTTGAAGAATTTTCAACGGGCGAGTCGGCGGAAATATCATCGTCCGAGCTTGATGCGATCTTTCAGCAGAATCTTGAATGCAAAACAGGTGCATTTTCAATTGATGCGAGCAAGATCAAAGGCTCTGTTTGTAATGAACCGTACGATGTAACTAAAGTTACAGCTGATCCCAAGAGCTATTACGGCGGCACCAATAGTTATAATTTCTATAACATTCTAACTGCAAATGAAAAGCTTGTTTATAACACGATCGGTGCTGCTCTTAAGGAAGACATCACTTACGATTATATATTTATAGAGGGTTCATTTTCTGAATCAAATTGTATATATGAGCTCTGTCAGGGCTTTGAAGCGTTTGTTAAGGATCATCCCGAATATTTCCATTTATGGTTGTTTGAGTATACTTTGTATACTAATGGTGTATTAATGAAATTAATTCCTTGTGACGGACAAACTAACAGTGGAATGGCAACAAATTATACTAAAGTAATGAATGTTGTAAGTTCAAAAGTCAATTCACTCAGCTCACTGAGTACATATGATAAGGCACTTGCACTTGCTCGTTATTTAAGTGACAAAAATACATATAATACTCCTGCAAGTGAGGCTTCGTCTTCTACAATGTATCTGTACCCCAACTGCTGGAATGCATATGGTGCACTTATCAACGGTGACTGTGTATGCGAAGGCTATGCTGAGGCTTACAAGATGTTATGCGACTATGCTAATATTCCTTGTATTCTTGTAAATGGTTATATGCATGAGTACAATATGGTTTACATGGGCGGTAAATGGTATAATGTTGACGTTACATGGATAGATGGTCCCGAAATCAATGGGCATTATTGTGATGGCGTTGATACAAGATATACCGAGAATTGGTTCCTTGTTGGCAGTACAACCACAAAGAATCAGGATTCCAAATATCATACTCCTACAGGTAAGGGAAATCTTTATTATGGCGATTGGTCGACAACCCTTAAATACCCCACATTAAGCACTACTGATTATGTTCCCGGCGGAAGCAGTGCGGAAGCACCCAAGGCACCTTCTATCAGCGATACAGTAATGGGCAGCAACGGAATGTATATCTATTGGAATGCAGTTTCCGGTGCAACAAGCTACCGTGTTTACAGAGCTACCAGTGCTACCGGCACAAAGACACAGCTTGGCGTTACAGGCTCTACTAACTTCTGCGACACCACAGCTGTAAGCGGCAAGACATACTATTATTTCGTTGCTGCATATAACAACAATACCAAGCTCCTCAGTGCATATTCTTCTGCAAGAAGGGCAGTTGCAACAACACTGACCGCTCCCGGTCTTACCGATTCGGCTATCGGTGATGCAGGACTTTATCTCTACTGGAACAAAATCCCCGGAGCTACAAGCTACAGAGTTTACCGTGCTGACAGTGCATCAGGCACAAAGAAGCAGCTTACCACAACAGCAAACACAAGCTATGTTGATTCAACAGCCGTAAGCGGCAAGACATATTATTACTATGTAACTGCATTTAACAGCAATACCAACATCAGAAGTGCGTTCTCTACAGCAAGAAAGATCACAATGACCAAGATAAGCACACCTTCTCTTACCGATACATGTATCGGCGATGCGGGACTGTATCTCTACTGGAGCAGCGTTCCCGGAGCAACAAGCTACAGAATATACAGAGCCGACAGCCAGACAGGTACAAAGGAACAGATACTTGTTACCGCAAACCTGAACGGTATCGACACAACAGCTGTTGCAGGGAAGACATACTACTATTTCGTAGCAGCCTTCAACAAAAATACAATGATAAGAAGTGCTTATTCGACTTCCAGAAAGGTCACAATGACCAAGATCAGTGCTCCGATCATCAAGTCGGCTGCAAAGACATCAAACGGTGTGGCATTGACATGGAGCACATCGACCGGAGCTACAAGCTACCGTATATACAGAGCAGACAGTTCCACAGGTGCTAAGACACTGCTTAATGTACAGGCAGGCACTACCTTTACAGATACAACTGCTGTCAGCGGCAAGACATATTACTACTATGTAGCAGCATTCAACAATAAGACAAATATCAGAAGTGCAATGTCTGCCGGCAAGTCGATTACTGCATAATTTATTCCTAAGTTAAATTGGATCAAAAAGCCCGATCATCACAAGCAGCCGTCATGCTGGTTGCGATGGTCGGGCTTATTTTGTTGGTTCGGGGCAGGGTTGACAGCGTTCTGTCTGCTGTTTTGTTTACAGAATGATAAAAAATCAGTACAATTTTCGTAATCCTAAGGGCTTCTGTGGATAGTCGAAATGATTTGAGCGGCAGCTGCACAGCGTAAATACGAATTTTTGACAAAACGTATTGCCCAATGAGCTCGGAAACTGTCAATATGGCAAATAATTTTAAACCATTTGCTTGACAAAAGAATTGCAATATGATAAAATATAATATGGGTGTTTTTTATACGTTTGTTTGTAAAATCGCTTTTTGAAGTACAGCGGAAGTTACTCGGCTGTATGGGTTGAATATGATTGGTCGAATGAAGGTGTGCTATGCTTTTTGACAATGTGATGAATAAAGTCAAGAAGAACAGGTTCCTATTTGAAGAGCTTGTAAAGAGGGATTTTAAAAAGAAATATAAAAGAACAGTCCTGGGTATGCTTTGGAGCGTTATAGGTCCGCTGATGACTTTGGGAACGATGGCGTTGGTATTTACGCAGTTTTTCGGAAGAAATACCCCTTATTATATCATTTATCTTTTTTGCGGAAATATCGTATTCAGCTACTTCAAAGAGTCGACAAGCACAGGTATGATGTCACTTTACAATAATGCGTCTATCTTTTCAAAGGTAAATGTTCCGAAGTATATGTTTCTATTGTCAAAAAATGTTGCATCGCTTATAAATTTCGGGATAAATCTTGTGATAATGTTTATTTTTGTGGCATTTGACAGGATTCATTTTACTTGGAAATTTATCCTGCTGCTGTATCCGATAGCATGCTTGGTGGTTTTTAATCTTGGCATTGGGCTTGTTCTTTCGGCACTGTATCTTATGTTTAGGGATGTTCAGTACCTTTACGATATTTTCACAATGCTTTTGATGTATCTTTCGGCTATTTTCTATACAGTTGACATTTATCCCGAGAATTTTCAGAAGCTTTTCTATTTAAATCCCGTATATGTGTACATTCGGTATTTCCGATTGATATTGATCGATGGGCAGATACCGTCTTTGGGTGTTCATCTTCTGGCTGCATTTTACTGCATTGCGGCTATCGGTATTGGTGCATTGATCTACAAGAAAAATAATTATAAATTCCTGTATTATATTTAATAATGGAGCAGCTGATGAATGAAATTGTAATTGAAGTTAACAATGTTTCAGTTGAATATATAACCGGAGATCTGAAGAATACGAGCCTTAAGGAATTCTTCGTGAAGAAGCTCAAGGGACAGTATTCCGTTGAGAAATTTAAGGCTGTCGACGGAGTAAATTTCCGGCTTATGCAGGGTGATATGCTTGGCATAATCGGTACTAACGGTGCAGGCAAATCAACCTTACTCAAGGTCATTACTCAGATCATGGTACCATCAACGGGCTATGTGACGGTCAATGGAAATATAGCGGCTCTTCTGGAGCTGGCAAGCGGATTTGACGGAGAGCTTAACCTTAAGGAAAATGCCTATCTCAGAGGTGCAATGCTCGGTTATACAAGAGAGTTTATGGATATTAAATATAATGATATTCTTGAATTTTCAGGACTTAAGGATTTTGAAGACAGACCCTTTAAGCAGCTTTCTTCGGGAATGAAGTCAAGAATTGCTTTTTCCATAGCGAGTATGGTCGAACCTGAGATCCTTATCCTTGATGAGGTCCTTTCGGTGGGTGATGGTGAGTTCCGTGAAAAAAGCGAGAGCAAGATAAGGGAGATAATCAAGAAGGGAAAGGCAACTATTCTCGTATCTCATTCTATTTCTCAGATAAGAAGAATGTGCAATAAGGTGCTGTGGCTCGATCATGGCCGTCAGATAGCGTTTGGTGAAACTAAGCCGATATGCGACAGCTATGAGATCTTCCTGAAAACAAAGATACTGCCGACTGTGCCGCAAAATAAATAAATTGATATAGGAGATATTATGAAAGGTATTATTTTAGCAGGCGGAAAGGGAACCCGCCTTTATCCCAATACTATTGCAGTTAGCAAGCAGCTTCTTCCTATTTATGATAAGCCGCTCATTTATTATCCTCTTTCGGTTCTTATGCTTGCAAACATAAGAGATGTGTTGATTATTTCAACACCTGAGGATACTCCAAATTATCGTAAGCTGTTAGGCGATGGTTCACGAATAGGAATAAATATCAGTTACTGCGTACAGGAAACTCCAAGAGGCTTGGCTGATGCTTTCATTCTTGGCGAAAGCTTTATTGGTGATGACAGTGTTTGTCTTGTGCTTGGTGATAATGTTTTTTATGGTCAGCATCTTACTGCACTGCTTGAAAATGCCAAGGCTCAGATCAAGGACGGCGGTGCGACCGTTTTCGGCTGTCTTGTAAAGGATCCGAGGCAATTCGGCGTTGTTGAGTTTGATAAGGATAAGAAGGTTGTTTCTATCGAGGAAAAGCCCGCTGAACCTAAGTCAAATTTCGCTGTTCCCGGTCTTTATTTCTATGATAATGATGTTGTTGAGATCGCAAAAAATGTAAAGCCGTCTGCACGGGGTGAGATAGAGATCACTTCTATCAATGAGCACTACCTCAGAGAGGGTAAGCTCAATGTTACGATTATGGGACGTGGTATGTCCTGGCTGGATACCGGCTCTCCGAAGGGTATGCATAAGGCAAGTGCTTTTGTTAAAAATGTTCAGGAGCTTCAGGGCTTTTATATTTCATGCATCGAGGAGATCGCTTGGCGAAGAGGATTTATCGACACAGCTCAGCTGATGGCGTTGGGACAGGAGATGGCTTCTGTCGATTACGGAAAATATATTATTTCACTGGCAGAGGAGGATAAACGATGACAATAATTGTTACAGGCGGTGCGGGATTTATCGGAAGCAATTTTATATTCCATATGCTTGATAGTTATCCTGAGTACAGAATTATATGTCTTGATTGTCTTACATATGCGGGAAATCTTTCGACTCTTTCGTCAGTTATGGATAATCCTAATTTCAGATTTGTGAAGGGATCCATTACTGACAGGGCAGCTGTTGAAAAGCTTTTTGAGGAAGAAAAGCCCGATATGGTGGTGAATTTTGCTGCTGAAAGCCATGTTGACCGATCTATCGAAAATCCCTCTGTTTTCCTTGAAACTAATATCCTTGGCACGCAGGTGCTTATGGATGCTTGCAGAAAATACGGAATAAAAAGGTATCATCAGGTTTCAACCGATGAGGTGTACGGCGATCTTCCTCTTGATCGTCCCGATCTGTTCTTTACGGAGGAAACACCCATTCACACAAGTTCACCATATTCCGCTTCAAAGGCTTCGGCAGACCTGCTTGTTCTGGCTTATCACAGGACATTCGGGCTTCCTGTCAGCATTTCGAGATGCTCAAATAACTATGGACCATATCATTTCCCTGAGAAGCTTATTCCGCTGATGATCGCAAATGCACTGAATGATAAGCCCTTGCCTGTTTATGGCAAAGGAGAGAATGTCCGTGACTGGCTCTATGTTGAGGATCACTGCAAGGCTATTGATCTTATCATCCATAAGGGCAGGGTCGGCGAGGTTTATAATATCGGCGGTCATAACGAGATGAAAAATATTGATATTGTAAAAATCATATGCAAGGAATTAGATAAGCCTGAGAGCCTTATAACATATGTTGCTGACCGTAAGGGTCACGATATGCGTTATGCGATCGATCCCACAAAGATTCATACCGAGCTGGGCTGGCTGCCCGAAACAAAGTTTGCTGACGGAATACAGAAAACTATCAAGTGGTATCTGGATAACCGTCAATGGTGGGAAGAGATCATCAGCGGTGAATATCAGAATTATTATGCGAGAATGTACGGAGATAGAAAAACGGTCTGAGCTATTCTTCGGAAATGTCTGAAATATCGGAACAGGCACTGCTTATTTCGGTATGACACAGCAAAATCTCTGAAAGGAATGACCATTCAAAATGAAACCTATACAGGTGACAAAAACTTCTATGCCTGCTCTTGAAGAGTATATCGAGGAGATAAAGGAGTTATGGGAAACAGGATGGCTGACAAACGCAGGAGTGAAGCATGTCACTTTTGAAAAACAGCTTGAAGAATATTTCAATGTTCCCAGTGTCATGCTTTTTTCAAATGGACATCTTGCTCTTGAGCTTGCCATTAATGCTTTAAAGCTAAGCGGTGAGATAATTACCACACCGTTTACCTTTGCATCTACTACACAGGCTATTTTGCGTAATGGGATAAAACCTGTTTTTTGTGATATTGAAGATGAATGCTTTACTATGGATCCCAATAAAATTGAGGCACTTATCACCGAAAAAACCACTGCTATCATTCCTGTGCACGTCTATGGAAATATCTGTGATTATGAGAAAATACAGAAAATTGCGGATAAGTATGGACTGAAGGTGATCTACGATGCGGCTCACGCTTTCGGTGAAACGGTAAATGGTGTAAGTGCAGCAGCTCTCGGTGATATTTCAATGTTCAGTTTCCATGCAACAAAGGTTTTTAATACCATTGAAGGCGGCTGTCTTGCATATTCTGACGAGTCCCTTGATGATGTATTCAAGGCACTGAGGCAGTTTGGTATGTATGGCAAGGAGGATGCCGAGCTTATCGGAACCAATGCCAAGATGACCGAATTTCAGGCCGCTATGGGAATATGCAATCTAAGACATATAGATGACTATATTTCCAATAGGGGACGCTGTGCAGCTCGCTATCGGGAACGACTTGAAAATATTGAGGGAATAAAGCTTTCTGCTATTCAGGATAACGTTAAAAGCAACTACGCTTATTTTCCTGTTGTTTTTGATGAAGCTAAGTTTGGAAGCAGCCGTGATCAAGTGGCTGAAAGACTTGCTGCTCAGAATATTTTCGCAAGAAAGTATTTCTATCCTCTTACCTCCGAATTTAAGGTGTGCAGAGAAAACTTAGAAGTTAACGAAACACCTGTTGCAAAATATATCGCAGATAGAGTGCTTACACTGCCTTTATATGCAGAGCTTACGCTCGAAGATGTTGACAGGATCTGCGACATTATTCTTGGAGTGTAGATGATGGCAGAAAAATGCGTCAGACCTAAGGTATCGGTCATTGTTCTGACATATAATCACGAAAAGTTTATCAGCCGGGCAATTGAAGGTATTCTTTGTCAGAAAGTCAATTTCGATATAGAAATACTTATATCTGATGACTGTTCAACCGATAGAACGCCGGAAATTATTAACAAGTATAAAATCCGATACGGCAATATCATTTCCGTTTTTCATAACGAAAAAAACCTCGGTGTTGCCGAAAACTCATACAAAATGATACTTGAGGCCAGCGGTGAGTATATTGCTACCTGCGAGGGAGATGATTACTGGACTGATCCCGAGAAGCTTCAAAAGCAGGTGGATCTTCTTGATGCACACCCTGAGTATTCCGGCTGCAGCCATAAGGTTACTTTAGTTGATGAAAATTGCAATGCTCTCAAAAATCAGAATATTGACTGGATTTGCGATGATGAGGTCTTTACTGCCGAAAGCTTTAAGGGGATTTTCCTTCCCGGGCAGCCATCCTCATTCCTGCGGAGAAATCTTTCTGAGGCAGAAAAACAAGGTTTCAGTGATCTGTTCCTGTGCAAGGCTCCTGTTAGCGACCGTGCCATTATTCTAATATGGCTCAGATTCGGAAGTTTTTACAGGATCAACGAGAATATGGGCTGTTACAGGATACTCAGCAGCGGAATAACCTTGAATTATAAAAGGAACGATGTTCTTTTTAGGGATTATGAATACACGAAACGATTAGAATTATACTCAAATTTGCATAATATTGGGGTTGACTTTACCTATCATAAATGTCAGCTGTTCATATCTGCTTTGAAAAATGGCTGTGTCTTTGATAAAAGGCTTAAAGGTCTTTTATCGGACAGTGTACTGAATTTTAATGGGCTGGCAAGTATTTTTTTGATCATATTAGAAAAAATACAGAATAAATTGGGGGATAATAAATGAAGTACTTACATATTATGACACCAAGCAAGAGAATGATGCTGGCATATGTTTCAATGCTCAGAAAGCATTTTCCTGCCGGAGATCATAAAATTTTGTACAGAGGAAATGTAGAAACAAGTGAAGCGGTGCTTCTCCAGTTTGAGAATACTGTAAATTTTTCCAGCCTTGGCAAGGGTAAGCTTAATAAGTACAAGGGAATCAAAAAGCTTATGAAAGAAGCCGATCATATTATACTTCACGGCTTTAACCTGGACTGGAAATGGATCCTGTTTTTTTGCATGAACAAGGACTTCCTTAAAAAAATCTGTTGGGTAATTTGGGGAATTGATATGTATAATTATTTAAGACCCGAAACCAGCCTGAAAAATAAAATACTCAATAAAATGGAAACCTATTGCAGAACTCAGGCAGCTAATGCGGTTGCTCTGCTTGAGGCTGATGTTCCCGTATACAAGAGTAAATTCGGCGATAGGGAAGTGCTTTGTGCAGGCTATCCTATTTCAGAAAGAAACTGGATAATAATGGATAAGTACTTGGAAGATATGGCTGCTCAAAATGAGGAGGAAAAGAAATCAGCTCCTACTTGGGCAGATTATGGTATTATTGATAAAATCGTTGAAAGTGTTGAGGATCAAACAGCCTTCAAGCTTACTGTAACTAAGAATAACGGTAATGTTGATGTAAATATTGAAAGTAAGGCAATTATTCCCGCAAAACCTCCAATTAAAACAATTAAGGTTTTGTGCGGAAATAACGCTCATTCTTTTAATAAACACTCAAAAACACTGTTTCAGCTTCAGAAATTTATCAATGAAGACATTAAGCTATATGTTCCCATAAGCTATGGAAATGATTATGTGACTGCACGTTCGGGATATATCCAGGGACTTAAGTCATTGGGAAATGAGCTGTATCCGTCAACAAAATGTGCATTTATGACTAAGCTTATGCCTCAGCACGAGTATACAAAGTTTCTTACAGGGCTTCATGCGGGTATTTTTAATGCTGAAAGACAGAATGCTCTCGGAAATATCAATAAGCTCCTTTATATGGGCAAAAAGGTTTATCTTTCAAGAAAAAATCCTCTTTTCGATTTTTATGTAGAAAAGGGATTTGAGATACACGATATTGATGAGCTTGATAACATCACTTTTGAAGAGTTTGCTTCGCCTGTTAAGACACCATTCCCAAATCCTTGGCTTAAGGCGTATTATTCAATAGACGGAGCCGCTGAGCATTGGCGTAATGTATTTGAATATATCGAAAAAAATAACAAGTGAACAAGGAGTTGTAAAGATTGATTCTTGGAATTTATGGTGCAGGCTCATTGGGACGTGAAGTCTATGAGCTGGGACTAGATATAAATGATGCATCTCACAGATGGAATAAGATCTTGTTTATATCCGATGTCGAGGTTGATACAGCTAAGCTCCACACCGATGTGCTTTCCATGGACGAATTTTGTGACGCTTTTTCAGCCGATGAAGCAGAAGTGGCAATTGCTATAGGTGAACCTGAGTACAGGGAGCTAATGCGGAAAAAAGTTCAGTCAAGAGGATATAAGCTGGCAACAATGATCCACCCCTCCTGCCGCATCAGCAGATTTGCCAAAATCGAAGACGGCGTTATTATCTGCTATGGCTCCAATATTTCTACAGATTCCGTTATCGGCACGAACACTTATATTCAGGCAAATGCAGGTGTCGGTCATGACAGCGTTATTGGAAATGACTGCGTTATTTCGGCTTGCGTAAGGATTGCGGGAGATGCTAATATCGGCAGCAAAGCTTATATTGGCATGTCTTCGCTTATCAGAGAAAAGATCACAGTTGGTGAGTGTACTGTCGTGGCAATGGGAAGCTCTGTAATGAAGGAACTTCCTGCTGAGGTTATTGCCATGGGAAATCCTGCAAGGGTGATCCGGAAGAATACCGATCACAAGGTATTCTGAACAGATTCTTATCTTTAAAACGGACATTTATCTAAACAAAATGTAAGGATATTCATAATTAGTGCGTACTCAATAACTGCCCATCGGGCAGTTATTGGCTGAAAATCCTGTAAGACAGGATTTTCAGCGGCATAAATCA
>CAZINI010000011.1:0-68075 GCA_964540575.1 uncultured Ruminococcus sp. | reverse complement strand
GTGAACGTGAATGTTATCTGTATCGGTATGAACAGCAATGAGTATCTGACGGTTATTGCCGAAGGTATCATATGCCCACTGCTCCGCAATCCTCTGAGCTTCCTGCGGAGTGACTTCATCTCCCTCGAATGAAATGACATAGTGGTGCATTTTGATATGCTCTTTCCCAACGGGCTTGGCTGTTCGGTGGAATTTTTCTCCTGCATAATGTTCATAGCAAAGTCCCATTTCGATATATGCCGATTCGGGATCATCGGAGCAGTTTATTCCTGTGACGATTTCCGCTTTATGCTCTTTGGTTTCTCCTGTGACATATTTCAAAAGAGCCAAAGGAGAGCTTTTTATGGAAAAGTGTATTAAAACGGCCATCAGCAATTCACCTCTCGCATAGCAATGGTGTGAAGTCCGTTTCGGGAAAACTCTCCCATCTCGTTGATGATCCTTTCGACTTCTTCCACGTCACTTGTGAAAACCGCCTTGTGTGTATTTACAGTTTTCGCAACCTCATTCATTTCCCGATGAAACTTGTTTCGGATATCGACAACACCGTCATCGGGAGAGAAAACATCAATCACCTTGATTTTGATGTTAAGTGCCTGATCTCTTATGTAGGCAGCAGGGAGCTTTCCGCTTTTCTTAGCAAGGGCAGTAACCTTGTTCCACTCCTCTGTGCTGTACTTAATTTCCTTTCTGATCTGTCCTTTTGTCTTTTTCAATTTTTCACCCCCCTGTTCATAAGCTGAGAATAGTAGCGAATGAAGTTGTTCCTGTATTCATCAAACCGCTTTTTAAGCTCTCGGAGCTTTTCAAGGTGTTCGGGATTTGTGCTTTCCGCAACTCTGATAATCATATTCATATCGGTGCCGATATGATTTATGATTTTCATCGGAAGGCAGAAATCATCGGCAGAAACGTTTTTCCATTCCTTGTGCAGCGACATATTCCGAAGATATGTAGCAGGCTTCATTTTCACAAATTTGGCACGTTCGCATACACGCTCCCACTGCTCCTGCGTAAAAAGAACGTGTTTGCGTTTTGTTCTTTTCGTAAAAATCACTCTCCTATCCTTTTATCAAATATCGGGGTCTTAGGGGCGGCAGCCCTTAACAAGCCGACTGCGGAGCCGGTCGGGAAAAAGGTGTACTTTTTCTGCACTTGTGATAATCAAGCAACCCTCTTCTGTAAACACAATTCAAGCAATGCGTTTACTTCTTTCCTGACAGAAGATTGCCGATCTTCTTTCCCACGCTCGTATTAGCGGTTTCCTCCAAAACTCCGAATAGAGCAGTGAGCTGTTCTGCGAAATTTTCAAATGCAGCAGCCTTGTCGGTAAGCTCGGCTATGCGATTGTCCTTTTCGGCAATTATGGCATCTTTCTCACTTATGGACTGCTCCAACTTTTTTATCCTGTCCTCATATTCGGCAATCAGCTTATTCTTCGTTTCAAGCTCGACAGTCATAACCTTTACCTTATTCCCCTGACTGTTGGCAAGGCTCTTGTTCTGCTTGCTAACATTTTTCTCGTTTTCCAGAGATTTCTCAAGTTCTGCATTTTTGCTGATAAGCAGGGCATTGTCCTTTGTAGGTTTAAGAAAATCCTGTGCAAAGCCGTCAAGCATCTTTCTGCCGTTTATTATGAAAACGTGACCTTTCAGCTCGTCCTTATGACGGTTTATCTTGGAATTGACGGATTGACGGGAAACGTGATTTTCGGCTGCATACTCTTTTACGGTCAACAGCTTTTCTTCCGTTTCTGACATTTGGCTCACCTCCCCTTTTCGTTGGTATGAAAAGTACCTTTTTTTCATACCATTTCCGCATTGGCTTCAAATCGGCGGTATTTTCATACTACTTTTTTGGTATCATTTCGGTACGTTATCAATACCAAAACTGAGTTAGTACCACTTTTCTGCCGTTTTGGTGCTATGCCGTTGGTATTATTTCTGTACGTTTCTGATACCAAACGCAGCAGTTATACTAAAACGGCAGGATATTGGTACTAAATCTGCGGTCACATCGTATCATTAAAGTGAAGCTGACCGGAGTGGGGCGGTATTCTGCGGAAAGCAACATTTTCAAGCGTAACGCCTTCGGGCATTTTCTTCAAAAAGCCGATAAGCTCCTGTGCGGAGATTTTCTTCTCCTTTATGGTTTTGAGAATCTCCTTGTTTTCAAGCTCTGCGATTTTCGCATTGTTCTCGGCAATGCTCTTATCAATTACCTGCCCCTTATTCTTGTGGGCGGTTTTCTGCTCCCGAAGCCTGTCACACTTTTCATAGCACTCCTGCAATTTCTCCTCATCGGTACGCTTCGGCTTGGTCTGCTTTTCGGCAGCAGGCTCGGTTGTGGGTGTGGTCTTTACTTCCTCATTCATAAAATGATTTCTCCTTTCATTTTTAGTTCGTTATGATTTCGGCTCATTCCTTGTCCGTCCTCTCCTGTTCCGCAAGCCACTCCATAAATATCTCCCGTCTGATAAACTTACGCTTTCCGATGCGGATAACGGGAATGTCCTCACGATTGAACAGGGCATATGACATAGAACGTGAAAATCCCATATCCTGCAAATCCTTTGCAGAGAGAATTTCGGGTGTGCTGTTCTTTCTGTTATCCATCAGTTTCACCTCCTTTGCGACTTTCGATGGTTTGATTATATCATCATTTTTCGTATTTGTACGGAAATTGTTGTGTAATCGGGCATCAATCGATTGCTAATGCCCTGTCAATCACTTTGATACTGATTGATTTTGTCTGACTTGCTTGACAAATCGGGCTTATTATTGTATAATGTGACTAATAGAAAGTATAAACACACAATCAACAAAATGGAGGATACATATTGAACATAAAGAACATAATTGCAGAGGATAAGACAGCTTCTATAGGTATTAGCTTCGATGTTCCTAACGAAAAGGAGATTATAGCTATCGGAAGTCCCGATAAGCTGAAAGCATTTTTCACTCTTGGAGTTGACAGTCCCGAAATTGAAGTCCGCACCCGTAAGCTCGGCAGCCTTGTTGATGATATGAATGAGCTTGCTCAATCTGAGGAAGATGGCAAAATGCAGACTCTTGCCGATTGTTCAAACGGCTTATGCGGTATCATCAGCGAAGGGCAGGGCAACAAGTCTGCGGAGGAATATATAAATGCCCTCGCCAAACTGTATGACAGTTCAGGCAAGGGCAATATGCTTCTAAATTTTATGATTTTCTTCATACTGACGAATTATCAGTACAACCACAAGACACTGAGTTCCGAATGGCACGTTTTTATGTCCTCAATGAAAAAGTCGGCGGCTCGATTTGCGGAGCAGTTCAACACCTGCGTATCGGATATGCTCCTGCCGTTTCGTAATCTGCCCACTGTTCCCGAATCGAATGTGCGATATTGGAACATACCGGAGCAGATAAACGCTTCGCCCACCGATCTGACGGTACATATTTATTATACGCACCTTAACGGCACTTGGCAGACAGCCTATGTTGCCGATGACTCGTTCCTTGCCGTTCTCCGCATTTACGTTGATATGCTCAAACAGGCTAACCGCATAGTTTCAAACTGCACTATCTGCGGCAAGCTTATAATAAAGGACAAGACCAACAATTCCGACTTTTGCAGTCAGGAGTGCCGCAACGTTCACAAGAGGGAATGGACAAAGGAAAATCGCATAAAGAACGCCGAAAGCGATGTGCAGTGCCTTTACACTCAGTTCTACAACAACACAAACAACCAGAAACGCAAGCTCAAGCGTTCTCCCGAAGCTCTTGAGCAGTACAATGCTCTTTTCAATGAGCTGAAAGAAAAGGCTCTTACTATGAAAAGAGGGCTGTCCGATGACAGCCCTCTGTCTGAAATCAATGATTTTGCAAAGCAGCTCCTTAATTGGGAGACGGAGCTGAGAGGGGTGGCTGATCAGCTTCATGAGAAGATGTCTTGATATGAATATACCATTTTTTTAATTGTATTGGTTATTTATTTGAGTGCATTTTTCGTGTTTTGATGCTTTTTTACTGCATCTGTTACTATCAAACTCTGATTTGACGACAAATTAATCGGTTTTGCTGTTACTTGCCGGTAACTGCTAACGTCAAATTTGAGAAAATGACATCACCTTTTCATTTTATGCATTAAAAAAGAAACTCTGAAGACTGTAACAGCCTTCGAAGCTTCTTTTGTTGGTGGATATTCGATTGTAATGACGTATTTTAGGGTGTTTCAACTTGTTATAATTTTTTTACTTGAGAGAAGAGGAAAGGCTTTCAACTCGGGAGAATGGAGCTTGATTTCAGCAAGCATTGATTTTTGGCAAACGAAAGGTATGGTGTTATTCAATTTGATTTAAAGATACTTTCGAGTACCTTTTCCGCTCCCAAGAGCTCTTTTTCGTTGTTCGCCCCTATCCATCTCGTTCCAAGTGAGATAACAGCCAGAGATTCCACCGATATACGAACCGTAGTACTCATTCCATAATACCTCAGAATTCTCTGCAATTAAACCTTCATCACGATAAAAAGAACCAGATTCACCTATAAAATAAACAACCATTTCCTCGATTTTCAGTACAGGCAATATCTTTTCTTTTACATTTCCAAACAGGTTAAATTCAAATTTCTCTTGTTCAGTATATTCGTTATAAAACTCCAAAATATCAGTAACGAATGTCGTGTGATTTGTCTGATTAAAACAATTCATAACTGTAAAAATATATTTGTCTGTAATACGCAGTTTACCATATTCCTCCATAAACTTTACAGCTGCATCAAATGTCTGATATCCAAGACTTTCCCAAAAGTCAATCTGGTCGGAAATATCCACCTTTCTTCCTGGATACCAACCTGCTTTCCTTAATTGCTGCTCTGCTATTTCATTCAACATACCATTCATCCTCCTGTCTGCTGCTTTGATTTGAAATTAGTCATTGTATAAAATTTTACCCCTATCGATTCAAGATAGGGGTATGGAAGATTGTTGATGTTATTGGTCAGAATCAACAGTTCTGCTCTAAATGTTGTAATTCTTTAAGTATATCTTCACATGCTTCGCTTTCTGTGTTGTATATTCTTTTATAAATTATTTCACCTCTTTCACAATAATAAACCATCCACTGTGAATCAACATATTTAAGACACAATTTTTGATCTGTTTCTCCAACGCCATCTATATTATAATACCATGGACTGATTTTTAAATTTGACAATTCTTTTTTTAATTCATATCTATTCAATTATATAACCTCCACAAGATATCCATCGGTTAACAATTCATGTATTGTTAACGGCAGTTCATATTGTGTTCCACCACCTGTTCCATTAAAAGCTTTCGCAATTTTGGAACTTGTTACACCAACGATATCTTTTTTTACTAAATACACATGATATGCCTTTGGGTTTTCAACATATGGTAAAGAGCGTTGCGTGTAAGGAACCCCAAAAGGAGAAACATATTTTCCCATGATTGAACCGTATCTATCAATGTATGTTCCTGCACTCAATAATTGATTATATTTCTCAGTATTTGGCACTCGTCCTCCATTTGGCGCTAAGTCCCAATTAATTGATCCATCAGCTTTCAAAAAAAGTTCACTCTCAACAATAAGCTGATCAGTTCCCGAAGCATCAAATTTTTTTAATAAAGTTTCTATTCCATCATCAGCGTATTTTGAAATAAATGCTACTATTTCACCAGTGTTTGAACCTTTTGATACAATTTCAATAAAGTTAGAACCATATAACGATGTCAGTTTAATTATATCATCAGCATATTGCGGATATGTTGAAATGGCTTTAACAAATTGTTCACCATGCTCAACTGCAAGATTTGCATAATTGAGTCCATATCTGTTGATTCCATCTATGAAATCATCATAATGACTAATCAGAAGTGATTTTACAATTGTTTCTTTGCCGGTAGTCAATGTAATAAGTGAATTTGAATACGCACGACAGTCAGAAAGCATCATAGCGTAGTCAGATCCAATAACAGAAAGCTGCGAATTGTAGCTCTCTACAAGTGCAGTATCAACATTAAATGCCCTGCTCTTGTCAATGAGATCCCATTCAGCCTTATATACACCGTCAATATCTTCATATAATTCGATGATTTTTTGTTCAGAAGAAGTTCTTTTTGAAGCCGGAATATCCTTTATTTCTTCAATCGTTGCTTTTTTGCCTGTGGTAATCTGGTAATTTGATATTTCGTCTGAGATTCGGGTGTTTACTTCGCTCAAATAAACAGCAAAGCAAACGTCCCAAAGTGCACCACCTATATAACGGAAAACCTTGCTATAATATCATCTTCGATATCAATAGTATCAGCTGCATTTTCAAATTCTTCTTCATCAGCAAATTCACGCTTGTTATTGTTCAATATTTTTAAAGCAATGTTCTTTACTATAATAAGCAAATAAGCGTGTGTTTGGGGACATTTAACCTGTGAAATTTTTGATAACTTTTTCACAACGATTAAAAATGCTTCATGCACAGCATCTTCAGAATCAAAATCATTCTTTAGAATTGCTTTGGCGGTTTTAAACATATCCTGTCTGTAGGTATAATAAAGTTCCTCAAATTTAACTTTTTCTTCTGCTGTGTCCAATAGCAGCAGATAAAAATTCAACATAATAGGGGTATCCTTTCACACAATAATTCTATTAAATCCATTGTTATTTCAGCGAATTCAAGTATACCTCTAAAAGATTTAGGGCAGTTTCCCGTTGGCTGGGAGTACATCTATTAAGCTTTTCTAAAATTTCTTCCTGTTTTTTATTCAAGTTGTCGGTCATTTCGGTCAGTATATCATCAGGAGTTATATCAAGAGATTTGCAGATATTGAGAATGGTTTCAATACGTGCATTAACTGTACCTCGTTCAATGTCTGCATAGGTGCGGTCAGACAACCCTGCCGCTTCAGCAAGCTCTCCTTGTGTCATTCCTGCTTGTTTACGCCGTGCAAGTAATTTATTTCCTATTGATTTGAAATCAAAAATAAGCATTTTAGTTCCCCCTTGCTTCCTATATAAGAATTATACTTCTTATATATTCATACATACAGGAACTCTAAGTACACATTTATAGGAAGAGTACTACCTTATTGTGCTGCACATACATACTGTTCGGAATTTGAAAACCAAAAAATCAGCCGTGGCTGCACATAAGAAAGTAGCCACGGCTGATTTTGTTTGTATATAGTCATAATACAACGTATTTATTGCTTTTTTCAATACATTACGGCTTGTTCGGTTGGTTTTCTTGAAATGTTCCGTATAAATTGTTCCTCCGATATGGAGCAAAGGAACGGTCGTATCGAGCGACAGGGCAATGAAAACCCCGAAGTCGATATATTCCGGTACGTTACCGACAAGAGCTTCGATGCGTACTTGTATCAGATTTTGGAGAATAAGCAGAGGTTTATCAGTCAGATAATGACTTCCAAAACCCCGGAGAGAACTTGTGCGGATATTGACGAGCAGGCTCTTGACTATGCGGAGGTAAAGGCTTTGTGTGCAGGCAACGTCCTAATCAAAGAGGAGATGCAGCTCCAGACACAAATCAAGGAGCTGAAATCGGAGAAGTCCCGCTATTCTGAAAAGATATATGAATTGCAGGATAATATTCGTGTGAAAATTCCCGCTGCAATTCAGGCGGCGGAGCTGCATATCAAGCATAATAAGGCAGATTTTGATACTGCCAATTCTCAGCCAAGGGTTTTGACCGAGGAAGGCAAGGAGATATATCCCATAAAGATAGGTGACAGGGTATATACCGACCGTGCAGAGGGCGGAGAAGCTCTGAAAGCGGCTATCGGCAGCAATATCGGAAGGCTTGCGGAAGGAAAGACAATACCCGTAGGCGAATATCGTGGAATGAAATTATCGCTGCTTTTCGATACCATAACCAAACAGACAAAGGCTTGTCTTGAGGGCGAAAAGCACCACTATTGTGACCTTAATCCCGAAACCAATATCGGAAATATAATCCGTCTTGACAACTGTATCAATAATATCGGTAAGGATATTCGGCAGTCACAGGAAAAGGTGGATACAATGAAAGCGGAGCTTGAACAGATGAAAATTGACGTGGAAGTGCCGTTCCCGAAAGCCGATGAGCTTTTAAAGGCAGAAACAAGGCTTGCGGAAGTACACGAGGAACTGACGAGGTTTGAGCTTACCGATGATACTCTGAATAAGGATATTTACGAGAGATTTTCCGAAACTTTCCCCGATGTTTTGTTCGGAAAGTGCGGTGCGATGAGGTTTGAAGCAGGCGAGGGCTGGGATACTCTTTCCGTAGAGCTGCACGGAGATATTTTCTCTGTTGCACACACTTATGAGCAGAACGGCGATCTGATGTATGACCCGCTTATCTGCTTTAAGGTGGATTACGAAAAAGAAAAAGTTGTCCCCGTAAGCTATGAGAACAGCGGTATGGGCATTTACGAAACTTATGACCCCGATGCAGAGCCTACTCCTCAATCCGTTCAGCAGATGACAAGTGTGCTTGATTTCACCGACACTTGGCTTGATAATATTGAGCAGCAGGGGTATGAGCCTGCTGTTGCTGGTGAGGACATAAGCAGGAAGAATGACGATATGAGTTTATAAGAGAAATTCCACGATGGGGAAAAATTCCCCGGTGGGGAATTGATGGACGGGACGGCATAGTATTTGCTGTCCCGTTTTTTCTACTATTGACATTTCCTTAATAACAGGGTATAATATAGATGGCGGTAAGCGAAATGCTTATCGTATGAAAGCTTTGTGCTTTTGTAAAAAGAGGTAGTCCCTACCGTATAAGTGGGAGTTTTAAAAGCAGTAGTCCCTACTGAGAGTGGGAGTTTTAAAAGCAGTGGACCCTACTGAGAGTGGGAGTTTTAAAAGCTATGGCTGCGATTTTTTCGCAGCCTTTTGTTTTTAGGTTGGAGGACATATGCACAGGAAAAGATTGAAGCTGTACACTCTTGATATGAAATATGTACGGGATCTGGCTAAAGTTGATGATAAGGTTATGTCTGTTAGCGAATGGTCGGATAATGTGCAGGATGCAGCTGCCGAACGAGATGAACAGAACAAATCGAAAAAAGAAAGATGATAATTCCCCGGTGGGGAATTATTAACAGAGTGGAATCTTATCTTATATTGAAAGTGGGTTATTAAGTGGGTTATTTAAACATAAAAAACGGCGTAGATATGTTATCTACGCCGTTTTTTATGGTGGAGATAAGGGGATTCGAACCCCTGACCTGTTACATGCGAAGCAACCGCTCTCCCAACTGAGCTATACCCCCGAGATGAAAACGTAAACCGCCGCCGTTTATCGGCGGCGGAATACTCTTGGTGGAGACGAAGGGGATCGAACCCTCGACCTTTTGAATGCCATTCAAACACGCTCCCAACTGCGCTACGCCCCCACGGGAACAGTTCTTTCCAAACTGCATAAACATTATATCACAAAAAAATACCATTGTCAAGATAAATTTTTATATTTTTTTATAAGTTCGATTGCTTTACAAAGTCATAGCAATATGGTATAATATTAAAGTATGAATTGAATTGAAGGAGCGATCGACTTGCCGATACCACAGGAAAATATACGAAATTTCTGCATAATTGCTCATATCGACCACGGAAAATCCACCCTTGCCGACCGAATTCTGGAGCTGACCTCCACCGTATCTCTCAGGGATATGGAGGATCAGCTTCTGGATAATATGGATATTGAACGAGAGAGAGGCATTACCATAAAAGCGAGAGCTGTCCGTCTGAACTATACGGCTGATGACGGTCAGACCTATGTTTTCAACCTTATCGACACGCCGGGACATGTTGACTTCAACTATGAGGTTTCCCGTTCTCTTGCCGCATGCGAGGGTGCTGTTCTGGTGGTTGACGCATCTCAGGGAATTGAGGCTCAGACGCTGGCAAACACCTATCTTGCTATTGAGCATGACCTTGAAGTTGTTCCCGTTGTCAATAAAATAGACCTGCCGTCCGCCGAGCCTGAGAGGGTTTGTGCAGAGGTGGAAAACGTCATCGGCATTCCCGCTATGGACGCACCGAAGATCTCCGCAAAAATGGGAACCAACATTAAAGAGGTCTTGGAGCGGGTGATAACCGACATTCCCGCACCCAAGGGCGACCTCAACAAGCCGCTGAGTGCTCTTATTTTCGACTGCTACTATGACAGCTACAAGGGCGTAATCATCTATGTAAGGGTGAAAGAGGGCAGTGTTAAGCCGGGAGATACCATTCATCTGATGGCAACGGGGGCTGAGTTTACCGTTGTTGAGGCGGGATATATGGGTGCTACCGAGCTTGTTGCCAATGCTGATGGAATTTCGGCGGGTGAGGTCGGCTACATTGCCGCTTCCATAAAGAGCATCGGCGATACAAAGGTGGGCGATACGGTGACAAATGCCGAAAATCCCTGTGCCGAGCCGCTTCCCGGTTACCGTGAGGTAAATCCTATGGTGTTCTCGGGTATTTACCCTGCGGACGGTGCCCGTTACGGCGATTTGCGTGATGCTCTGGAAAAGCTTCGCCTGAACGACGCTTCGCTGTCCTTTGAGCCTGAAACCTCCATTGCACTGGGCTTCGGCTTCCGCTGCGGTTTTCTGGGACTTCTTCATATGGAGATAATTCAGGAGCGTCTGGAGCGTGAGTTCAATCTCGACCTGATAACAACTGCACCGTCTGTTGTTTACAAGGTTGATTTGACAAACGGCGAAACTGTTTATATCGATAATCCTACCAATTTCCCCGATGTTTCCGAGATAAAATGTGCCGAAGAGCCGATGGTTAAGGCGAACATTCTTACGCCGTCCGATTATGTAGGAAATATTATGGAACTGTGTCAGGATAGACGTGGAATATTCAAAGATATGAAATATCTCGATGCGACAAGAGTGGAGCTTCACTATGAGCTTCCGCTGAACGAGATAGTTTACGACTTCTTCGATGCACTGAAATCAAGGACAAAGGGCTATGCGTCCTTTGACTATGAAATGATGGGCTATGCACCCTCAAAGCTTGTCAAGCTGGATATTTTGTTGAACGGCGATATTGTGGACGCTCTGTCATTTATCGTTCACGCCGACAAGGCATATCCCCGTGCAAGAAAGATGGCTGAAAAGCTGAAGGACAATATCCCAAGACAGATGTTTGAGATACCTATCCAAGCGGCGGTCGGCGGGAAAATTATTGCCCGTGAAACAGTCAAGGCTCTCCGAAAGGACGTACTTGCCAAGTGCTACGGCGGCGATATTACCCGAAAGAAAAAGCTGCTTGAAAAGCAGAAGGAAGGTAAAAAGCGTATGCGTCAGCTGGGTACCGTTGAGGTTCCTCAGGAGGCGTTTATGTCGGTGCTGAAGCTTGACGAATGACGTATTTACGATATTTGCAATGAGTCATAATATATATTTTATTTGGAGATGAGCTTAATGACTCTTGATATGTTAAAGCCCGGACAGTCCGCTGTCATAACCTCGGTAGGCGGCGAGGGGGCACTCAGATGCCGTCTGCTGGATATGGGGCTTATCCCGAAAACAAAGGTGACCGTGCGAAAGGTCGCACCGCTGGGCGACCCTATCGAGCTGCATTTGCGGGGATATGAGCTGACAATACGGCTTGACGATGCAAAGGAGATCTCCGTCGAGGAGGTATCTCAATGATAATTGCACTGGCAGGCAATCAGAACTGCGGAAAAACCACTTTGTTCAATCAGCTTACAGGCTCTAATCAGCACGTCGGAAATTTCCCCGGCGTTACCGTCGAGCAGAAAAGCGGAACTATCAGAGGTCACGAGGATATGACGGTGGTAGACCTGCCCGGAATATACTCCATAAGACCGTATACCAACGAGGAGATTGTCACCCGTGATTTCCTTATTAAGGAAAAACCCGGAGCAATCATCAATATCGTAGATGCCACAAATATCGAGCGAAATTTGTATCTTTCGCTGCAGCTTCTGGAGATGAATATCCCCACGGTGCTGGCACTGAATATGATGGACGAGATGCGAAACAACGGCGGAACGGTGAATGTTTCTGAGCTTTCAAGCCGTCTGGGAATACCCGTTGTGCCAATAAGTGCCGCAAAAAATGAGGGTATCGACGAGCTTATCCGAAAGCTTGAAAAGGTCGCTAAAGGGAAGATACTCCCGAAAAAGACCGACTTTTGTTCGGGAGCGGTACATAGATGCATTCACGCCGTTACTCATCTTATCGAGGACCACGCCGATATGGCGGGAATATCAAGAAAATTCGCCGCAACAAAGCTTGTTGAGGGCGATTCGGACATTATCGAAATGCTGGCTATCAACGAAAACGAAAAGGATATGGTTGAACACAGCATTACCGAAATGGAGCAGGAGGCAGGGCTGGACAGAAATGCCGCTCTTGCCGAAATGCGGTATGACTTCATCGAAAAGCTCTGTGCGGCGGCGGTAGTAAAGCCGAAGGAGAGCAAGGAGCATATCCGAAGCGTAAAAATAGACAAAATTCTTACGGGAAAATACCTTGCTTTGCCTGTTTTTCTGCTGATAATGCTGACTATTTTCTGGCTGACATTCAACGTTATCGGTGCATTTTTAAGCGACCTGCTCAGCATCGGCATTGATAAGATCACGGAACTGGCAGACAATGCACTGACCGTTTACGGCTTGAATCCCATAGTCCACAGCCTGATAATTGACGGAATTTTTGCGGGTGTGGGGAGCATACTCAGCTTCCTGCCCACAATTGTAACGCTGTTTTTCTTTCTGTCCATTTTGGAGGACAGCGGATATATGGCGAGGGTGGCTTTCGTAATGGATAAGCTGCTCCGAAAGATAGGACTTTCGGGACGAAGCTTTGTGCCTATGCTTATCGGCTTCGGCTGCACCGTCCCCGCTGTAATGGCGACCAGGACGCTGTCCAGCGACCGTGACAGGACTATGACCATTTTCCTGACGCCGTTTATGAGCTGTTCAGCTAAACTGCCTATTTATGCGGTTTTCACGGCGGCGTTCTTCCCGAAAAATGCTCCGCTGGTGATGATGCTTATGTACGTTATGGGAATTGTCATCGGAATAGTCAGTGCATCAATAATGAGCAGGACTAAATTCAAGGGAAATCCCATACCATTTGTAATGGAGCTTCCGAATTACAGAATGCCCTCGGCGAAAAGCGTTGCGTATCTTATGTGGGATAAGGCGAAGGATTTCATCACAAAGGCGTTTACGGTAATATTTGCGGCAGCGGTCATTATCTGGTTTTTGCAGACCTTTGACACTCGTCTGAATGTCGTTTCCGACAGCTCCGAAAGCTTGCTTGCACTGATAGGAAAGCTCATCTCTCCGCTGTTTGCACCTCTTGGCTTCGGCGACTGGAGAGCGTCCACCGCCCTTATTACGGGATTTACCGCAAAGGAAACGGTGGTCAGCACCCTTGCCGTGCTGATGGGCACTTCATCTGCCGAATTGCCCGCTGCTCTGGGAACGCTGTTCACTCCGCTTTCCGCATTCAGCTTTTTGACCTTTACGCTGCTGTATTCCCCCTGCGTTGCGGCAATTGCGGCGGTAAAACGTGAGATGAATTCCGGAATTTCCGCTGCCTATGTGGCTGGGCTGCAGTGTGTGGTCGCTTGGGTATCGGCGTTCATCGTTTATACAATAGGAGGATTATTTATATGAGCCCTCTTGACATTATTCTGATAGCGGCTATCGCTGTATGGTTTTTTCTTGCGGTGAGAGCGTCACGCAAGGGCTGCGGCGGATGCTGCGGAGATTGTAAAAAATGCAGAAAAGGAATGAAAAAATATGAGAAATAAGCTTGCGGTACTGGCGGCTTCCGCTCTGATACTTACAGGCTGTTCAGCGATAGAGGACGGGGCTGTCCCCGCTGACGGCACAATGCCCACACTTCCGCCGTTGACGGAAACCACCACTACCGTTTCCGAAACGGAAACTACTACCGAAACCACCACAGAAGCATCTTCCGAAACGGAAACCGACATTTCCGAAAGCGAGTCGGAAACGGAACAGTCGGAAACAACCGCTGCGGCTTCAATGTCATCATCGGAATATAAGGAGCATTTTGCCGATTCGCTGTTTATCGGAGATTCGATAACCGTGGGATTTTCCGCTTACGGATATATCGGCGAGAATAACGTTGCGGCAAAGATAGGGCTTAATCCGTCGTCGGCACTGACTAAGGAGATAGAATTGCCCGACGGTTCGACGAAAACCGTATCCGCCAGAGCTGCCGAGCTTCAGCCGAAAAATGTTTACATAATGCTTGGCTCAAACGGTATTCAGTGGCTGTCGAACGAGTCGATGCTGAGCAGCGTCAGCGAGCTGTCCGCACAGATAAAGGCGGCAGACCCGGACTGTTCGGTGTATCTGCTGTCTATCCCGCCCGTTACCGAGGTTTATAACAGCGAAAATGAGGGGAATATAATGTCCCGCATAAACGACTACAATGCGGAGCTGAAAAGCATTGCCGCACAAAACGGCTGCGGATATATTGACATTACCACGCCATTGCAGGATTCCACGGGATATTTCGACCCCGACCTTGCCGAAAAGGACGGCATTCATTTCAAGGGCAGATGCTACACGCTGGTGCTTGATGAGATAATAAAGAATAGTTAATAAACGCCCCCGCAAGCTTTCTCAAATCAGCTTGCGGGGGCGTTTCTTTAGTTCAAAATCACTTATGTGCCTTGATAACATATCCCACAATATTGGGACCGACGTTGGATGCTACCGCTGCACCTATCTGGATATACATTTCGGGGGGATAGCCGAACTGCTTGGTGAGGACGGCTGCCATCTCATCGGCTTTTTCCTTGCTGCCGCCCTGAATGATAACGTAAGGTGTCTGAGGAATGATACGGTCTGCGGCTATTTCAGCCAGCTTCGGGATAACTGCCTTGTCGCCCCTGACCTTTGCTTCGGTCACGGAAACGGCATCGGCTATCTTGATAACGGGACGAAGCCCCATCAATTCTCCCACAAATGCAGCAGCACAGCTTACACGTCCCGAACGCTTTACATATTTGAGCGTGTAGCAGCCGAAATGCACCTCGGCACAGGAGAACCAATCCTCATAATATGCGAGAATATCCGCAACGGAAGCACCCTTTGAAGCCTTGATAGCCGCCTGAATTACGGGATAGCCATAAACGCCCGTGTAGTTTTTCGAGTCAACTATGTGAATGCGGAATTTGTCCTTTGCTTCGGGATATTCCTCGTAGAAGCTGTCCCTAGCCATATGTGCGGATGCGTTGGTGTTTGAACCCTTCGATGCGATGGAAACGTAGATAAGGTCGGTATAGCCCTCGTCCATGACCTCCTTGTAGGCTTCTTCAAAGCGGGGAGCTGTTACCTGAGCGGTTTTCGGCAGCTCGTCGGAGGCTTCTATCATTTCGTAAAACTGTTCGTTGGTCAGGTCGATACGTTCCATAAATCCCTTGTCGCCCAAGGTGATAGGGAAGCACATTATTTTAATGTTATGTTCCTTTTCCTGCTCGGGAGATATATCGCAGGCGGAGTCGGTCATTATTTTTATTTTTTCCATAGTAAAAATCCTTTCTTTACCAAACGTATTGTGTCAGCTTTCCTTCCGAAGCAAGGTCGGGATAATCCCACTGACGAAGCACTTCATAGACGGCTATTGCCACCGAGTTTGACAGATTCAGGCTTCGCAGCTCGGGACGCATGGGGATACGCAGGCAGCGTTCTTTGTTTTTGTAGAGAAGCTCCTCGGGAAGCCCTTTATCCTCACGCCCGAAAATGAGATAGGCGTTGTCGGGATAGTGAATATCCGAGTGAACGTTCAGCCCCTTTGTGGTGAAATAGAAAAATTCGCCGTCCTTGTTTTTATCGAAAAAATCGGATATATTTTCGTAATAGGTAATATCCAGCTTATCCCAGTAATCCAGCCCCGCACGCTTCAGCTGCTTGTCGGTGACCTCAAAGCCCATAGGCTTTACGAGATGCAGTCTTGCTCCCGTGACTGCACAGGTTCGGGAGATATTTCCCGTATTCTGCGGTATCTGCGGCTCTACTAAGACTATATTCAGATTGCTCATAGTTTTCTTACCTCACAATCTGTCGTATGCACACAGTGACTGATATGAGGAGAGAAAGCCCAGACACTGTTCCAGCATTACGCCTTCACGCTGATCGGTACCATAGCTGTATGTGGTTTTGATAAGCAGTTCAAGGAATGCCGTCGCTCTGTTCATGGCAATAGGCAGGCTGTCCCCCTTGATAATAGAGCCTGTCAGCACGGCGGCAAAAATATCTCCCGTTCCCGGATATTGTGCGGGGACGTGGACATACGGCACCTTCCAGAAGCGGCTGGTTTTCTTTTCAAAGCCGATATTGCAGTATTTTCCGCCGACGACTGCACCTGTTATTACAACTATCTGCGGACCGGGTTCGGCAAGCCTTGCCAGAGTGCTTTTGGCTGCCTGTGCGGTAAGGTCGGAGGCACAGAAGCTCATCTGTTCACCGAGAAGTATCGCTGCCTCGGTGGGATTGGGCGTTATAATATCCGCTGCCGCAACAAGCTCGGACATTCGGCTGCAAAGCTCGGGGGTGTAGGTCTTATACAGCTTTCCGCAGTCGCCCATTACGGGGTCGACCACTTTAAGAGCATTTGGATAGCTTGACAGAAATTCCAGACAGTGGTCTATCTGTTCCTTTGAAGCGAGAAATCCGCTGTAAATGCAGTCAAAATCGATATTCAGCCTTTTATAATGCTCCAATGCGGGGATAATGTAATCGGACAGATCCCGAAGAGCCATATCTCCGAAGCCGCCTGTATGAGTTGACAGCACGGCAGTCGGAACGGGACATACCTGCAACCCCATAACCGACATTGTGGGCAGTATAACGCCCAGCGAGCATCTGCCAACGCCTGACAGATCGTGTATTGCCGCAACTCGGGCACTTTTTGTTATCATACTGATCATTCCTATCTGTGCCGACGGTCGAAAGCAGCGGCACAATACCATTATACTACATTTTACAGAGTATTTCAAGTGTATTCGGGAGGATTTTGGGATATTTCCCAATAAAAAATATCCCCGCCAAAGTCATACGAGCAAATGACGGGGACAGTACTATTTTTTGAAAAAACGGTCACATAATGAACAGCTGAACCCAATATACACCGCTTTTTCCTATTCCTATGGATCTGAAGCTTGGGTTAAGGATATTTGAGCGGTGTCCGGGAGAGTTCATCCACATATTGAATATCATAGCTGCGTCGGAACTGCCGCCTGCAATGTTTTCACCGCCGCCGTAACAGCTTACGCCGAATTCGTTGAAAACAGAGAAGCAATCTCTTCCGTCGGGACGGGTGTGAGAGAACACCGAGGTTATTTCAACTGCACGAAGGTCGGCAGCCGAACACAGCGTGCTGTCAAGCGTAAGGGGAGCTACGCCTGCTTCGGCTCTTGCCTGATTTACCAGAGCAAGCATCTGCTCTGCATAATTTCCGGAGGGAACAGCGGGTTCCTGTTCCTGCTTTTCGGTCGGTTCGGTCTGAGCGGGTTTCTGTGTGTTGTTGTTTTTGTTGTTATTATTGTTGTTTTTGTTTGAAGAAGATGAAGATGAGTCTTGACTGCCCACGGTTATCTTTATGTTTGCGGCAACGCTCTTGTCATTCTTGCGGTAGACAGTGAGATAGGTCGTGCCGGCCTTCTTGCCCTTTACAGTGAACTTTACAGTGTTTCCGCTCCATTTTCCGGGTGTGACGGAAGCGATAGAACTGTTGCCCACACGATAGACAAGGCTGTGGTTGTTTGAGGTAATCTTTACCGATGACTGTGCTCCCTTATTGACGGAAACGCTGTATGTATTGGCTTTGATAAGCTTTGAGGTTGCACCGTAGCTTTTAGGAGCATCGTTTGCCTTTACTGTTACATTAATGGTAATGGATTCCGATTTTCCGTTTTGAATGCAGACCTTGGAAGTACCTGCTTTTTTTCCTGTGATATAAAACTTGATGGTCGTGTCGGAGGTCCATTTTGTGTCCCATTTATAGGACAGTACGTTGGAGTCGCTGACACTTGCCGTAAGCTTTTGATTGCCCGTGGCAGTGATAAGAAGTGCACCGGTTTTTCCAACTTCAATGGTGGCATTGTAGGCACTGGATGTGAGTGTGCTGCCTTTTGCTTCGGCGATGGGAGCGAGCAGGAAGCAAAGCGTTACGGCGAGAAGAATTGCAGTTATCCTTCTGATAACTGCGGTGGTTTTGCTGATTGACATTAATATACACCCCATTATATTTTTTCTTGATTATACCACATTTTTTGATATAAATCAAGGCTTTGACAGGATTTTTATTGATTTCCGTTTGGATATGTGATATAATAGAATTCGGAAAATACCAAAACGGAGGAAAGAATATGAAATCAAGGATAAGACCCGTATATCCCGAAACGGCGGTGCTGTTGTTTTTTGACGAGGAACGTTCTGCCGCCGCGTCGGCAGTGCTGGAAAGGATAGGACTGAGAGTGCTTGTCCCCGAACGTTCGGAGTACGGGAAAACTGTCGGCTGTCTGGCAAAGCTGTCCCCCGAAACGGAAGGGAAGGGCAGCACGAAATTCCCCGACAGCGGTGAACTGATAATATTCTCGGGATTGTCCTCGAAGCGGCTTGATACGGCACTTGCCGCACTCAGGACGGATAAACTGTCCGTCCGTTTCAAGGCGGTCGTTACGCAGTATAATGTGAAATTTACCGTTGCCGAGCTTCTCGGTCATCTTATTGACGAGGAGCGGAAAATTCAGAGATAAAACAAGGCTTCCAACGTGTTGACACCTGTTGGAAGCCTATTTTTTACATATTTTCTACCGTTTCAATTCCCAGAACGTCAAGATGCTTGACGATCATTGTTCGTGTAAGCTGTGCAAGAGCCAGCCAGCTTGCCTTTTTCTTTTCATCGGGTTCGTCCATAATATGGTTTTCGTGATAGAAGCGTGAGAAGGAAACCGCCAGCTGATAGGCGTTTTCGCAGATATAGTTAGGTGCTTTCTCGGACATTGCACTGCCCCAGACGTCGCCCGACATTATCAGTTTAAGCATAAGCTCACGTTCGGCATCGGTGTAAATGCCGTTCAGCTCTGCCTTAAAATCTCCCGCCTTTTTCATAATGGAATTAATTCTCGAAACTGTATACAGCAGATAAATACCCGTTTTTCCCTCGGCGGACATAAACTTGTCAAGGTCGAATATATAGTCCTTTGAACGGTGATTTATCAGGTCGCCGAACTTGATAGCAGCCATTCCCAGCTTTCTTGCGTAGTCCTCACGGTCCTCCTCGGAAACGAAGGTCGAATTTGTAAGACGCTCCAGAGATGCGTTTGTTACCGTTTCGATAAGGTCGGAAAGCCGCATAACGCCGCCGTCACGGGTCTTGTAGGGCTTGCCGTCAGAGCCGTTCATGGTGCCGAAGCCGAGAAATTCCAGCTCGGTGCTTTCGGGGACAAGCTCCGCACGTCTTGCACAGCGGAAAACCTGAGTAAAATGCAGCTCCTGACGCTTGTCCACCACATACCATATCTTATCGGGAGAAAAGTCCTTGTTTCTCTGAATGATGGTTGCAAGGTCGGTTGTTGCGTAAATGCTTGAATTATCGGATTTTCTTACGATAACGGGGGGCATGGGAGCCTTGTCGCTTTCAAGCTCAACGTCAACGACTAACGCACCGTCGCTCTCATAGGAAAGCTTTTTGTCCTCGAGAATTTTCATCAGCTCGGGGATATATTTATCGGCGTCGCTCTCGCCGTACCAGTAATCGAAATCAACGCCCAGCTTTGAATAGTTGCTCTTCAAATCGGCGATGGAAACACGCAGAATTTCCTTCCAAAGTGCGATATATCCGGGACGTCCGCTTTGCAGCTCAAAGGTCGCAGTGTGAGCCTTTGCCTTGAAATCCTCGTTTTCCTTGCTCTTTTTGCTTGCAAATGGATATACCTCGCAGAGCAGGTCGGGGTTCAGCTCGGGAACTGTGTCCGCCGATGCATCGAAATCCTCGGAGAAGCATTTCCAATCGGGATAACGCTCGTTCAGTTCGGCGATAACAAGACCTATCTGCAAGCCCCAGTCGCCCAGATGAACATCTCCGTAAACGGTATTTCCGCAGACACGGGCAAGACGTTTCAGAGCCTCGCCGATAATAGCGGAACGAAGATGACCGATATGCAGCGGCTTTGCAACGTTTGGTCCGCCGTAGTCGATAACTATCTTTTGGGGCGTTTCCGCCTGTGGAATTCCGCAGAACTTATCCGCTTCTATCCCCTTTACGATTTTCAGCATATATTCGTCGCTGAGAGTGAGGTTCAGAAAGCCGGGCTTTACAACGTCTACCTTGGAGAAAATATCCTCGGTTTTGAGGACAGCGGCAACGTCCTCGGCAATCACAAAGGGAGCTTTCTTGTACAGCTTTGCTCCCGAAAAAGCACCGTTGCACTGAAACTGACAAAGGTCAAGACGGTCAGAGGGGGTGACAACGCCCAGCTTTTCGTCATATCCGCATTTGCCGAATGCTTCGGAAACAACAGCGGTCAGAATTTTTGTTACAGACTGCATTTATATCATCCTTTTCATAGCCATAATACCATTATTTTATCATATAATATGCGATAAGTCAACGTTTTCCGCAAGATTTCTTGACAAAGCACTCGGATATGTTATATAATTAATAGGAATAATCAACATAAAGGAACGGATAATATGATACTTTCAATTGAAAATATAAGCAAAATGTTCGGCGGAAATACGGTGCTGGACAACGTTGCTATGACCATCGAGGACAGCGACAGGATAGGTCTTGTGGGGATAAACGGCTGCGGAAAATCCACCCTGCTGAAAATTATCGTAGGCGATGAAGAGCCCGAAACTCAGCCCAATCCCAATGAGGCGAGGATTTCAAAGTGCAGCGGGCTTTCCGTGGGCTTTCTGCGGCAGAATGCAGGGCTTGACCGCTCAAATTCCATTATTGAGGAGATGCGTTCGGTTTTTTCAAGGCTTTATGAGGTACAGGACAGAATGCGTCAGCTTGAAACGGAAATGTCCGCCGAAAATGCCCATAAGGACGAAAAGCATTTCGAGGAGCTTTCGGGGGAATATGCCAAGCTTTCCGCATATTTCGAGTCCAACGAGGGCTATCTCATTGACGTGAACATTAACAAGGTGCTGAACGGTATGGGCTTCCCCCGTGAAACCTATGAGCAGGTGATAAGCACGCTCAGCGGCGGCGAAAAGACACGTCTTGCGTTGGCAAAGCTGCTTTTGGAAAATCCCAAGCTGCTTATCCTTGACGAGCCTACGAACCATCTTGATTTTCAGACGGTCATGTGGCTGGAGGATTATCTTTCCGAGTATAAGGGTGCTTTGCTTATCGTATCTCACGACAGATATTTTCTGGACAAGCTGTGTACGTCCATCTGCGAGATAGAGCGGGGACGGCTTACGAGGTATAAGGGAAATTATTCGGCGTTTACTGTACAGAAGGAAGCCAATGTTATCCGTCAGATGAAGGAATATGAGGCACAGCAGGCGGAGATAGCAAAGCTTCAGGATTTTGTGGACAGAAATCTTGTCCGTGCCACCACGTCCAATATGGCGAAAAGCCGTATCAAAATGATAGAACGCATTGAGGAAAATCTCATTGAAAAGCCCATAACCTACGAAAAACAGGCGAAAATTCGATTTGAATATGACGTTGTTCCGCCTATCGACCTGCTGACTGTGAAAAATATTGACGTGACCGTCGGCATGGGTTCGGACAGGAAAACTCTTGCGGATAATCTGTCCTTTGAGGTGAAAAGGGGAGATAAGCTTGCTGTTATCGGTGCGAATGGCATAGGAAAATCCTCACTGTTAAAGGTGATACGCAAGGAAATTCCCCACGCACACGGTACTGTCGAATGGACGAAAAACGTTAAAATTTCCTACTTCGATCAGGAAAATTCTCAGCTGCACCCACAGAAAACCGTCATTGACGAAATTCACGACAGATGGCGGACAATGACCGAGCTGCAAATACGTTCCCTGCTGGGCTGTGTGCGAATGACGGGGGAGAACGTGTTCAAGCAGGTAGGCGTTATCAGCGGCGGCGAACGGGCAAAGCTTTGCTTTGCTATTATGATGCTGGAACGGGGAAATGTGCTTATCCTTGACGAGCCCACAAACCATCTTGACCTTGCCACAAAGGAAGTTCTTGAAGAGGCTCTGGACGCATTTGACGGAACTATCATCTTTGTGTCCCACGACCGCTATCTGCTGAATAAGATAGCCACGGGAATTCTGGAAATAACAGAAAACGGTGCGGAATATTTCAAGGGAGATTTCGATAATTATATTTCCATAAAGCAGGAGCGGCAGGCGGCTCAGCAGAAAGCCGAGGACGCTGCCAAGGAGGAAAAGCAGCGTCAGGCTGCTGCCGAGAAGGGCGTGAAGGCGTACCGCACCAAGGAGCAGCGTTCGAGAGATGCGGAAAAGCGTCGCCGTATCAAGGAGCTTGAAGCTGAAATTGAGCGTATGGAGGGGGAAATGGCTGTTTTGCAGGAGGAAATGGCATCTCCCGAGGTGTGTGCCGATTATCAGCTTATGAATGAAAAATGTGCGGAATTTGAGCGGCTGAAAAATCTGTCCGCCGAATATTCCGATGAATGGATAATGCTTTGCGAGGAGCTGGATTTATGATGAAGATAGATTTAACGGGAAAAAAAGCTATCGTCACGGGCGGCAGCGGCGGACTTGGACGAACCATTGTCAGGACGCTGGCGGAGTGCGGTGCGGACGTTGCGGTGCATTACAATTCCGACAAGAAAAGTGCGGATATTCTGGTGGACGAGCTGAGAAGCAAGGGCAGAAAATGCGAGGCTTTTCAGGCTGATATTACCGATGAAAGCAGCGTTTACAAAATGCGGGACGAGGTGGAGGAAAGCTTCGGTATGCCCGATATTGTCATTGTAAATGCGGTCATTCAGTACGACAGAAAGCCGCTTCTGGAGCAGGACATTAAGGCGTATTACAGTCAGTTTGAAAGCTGCGTTATGCAGATGGTGTATATGTCAAAGGCGTTTGTGCCGCACCTTATCAATCAGAATTACGGTCGAATGGTCGTGATGAACACCGAATGCTCCATTGCCGCCGAGCCGACATTTTCCGCTTATGTTGCCGCAAAAAGGGGTCTGGACGGCATTGTGCGGGTGCTGGCAAAGGAGGTTGGACCGCACAATATCACGGTAAATCAGATAGCCCCGGGTTGGACCATAACCGACAAGGAGCGTGAATGGGGCGTGAACCCCGCTCCCGAATACTGCGAGAGCGTTCCTCTCCGTCACCGTGGGACGGACACCGATATTGCGAATATGGCGGCGTTTCTTTCGTCCGATTTAGCGGCGTTTACTACGGGTGCGTTTATTCCCGTGGCGGGCGGTCGTGTTATGCCGTCAATATAATAGGAGTTGACATTATGGAAGCATTTGAAAAATTCATAAAAGCTGCTGAAAAAAGCGGCTGGATAATCGAAAAGGGAAACGGCGAGGTGCATTTGCCGTCACAGTACAAAAATATCCCCGAGGATTACAAGCGTATCATTAGGGAATATTCAAAGCTTTCCAACGGCGGAGAGGACTGTTGGTTCATTCTCAACGAAGATCTGACCCAGTCCGACCCCGATATGTTTGCGTGGGACACATTCCAAAATATTTCCCTTGACGCCTGTGAGGACGAGGAGGAAAGAGCCGAGATCTCCGCTTGGTGGGACGGATATTTTCCCATTGTAATGATTATCAGTGGGGATTATTGTTACTATGCTATCGAGCTTTCCACGGGTCGTATTGTGAATGGTAGGGAGCCTGAGTTTGAAGAAGTGACCGTTTTTGCGGAAGATCTTGGGGAATTTTTTGAGATGATAGCTGACGGTAGGGGGGGTGAAATACTGTGAACAAAAAGGACGTTAATGAAAGGCTGACGGAGCTTCGGCGTGAGGAGCTTTTGAATCGTGAGGATATTACGGTAAAGATTTTCAGCGTTGTGATATTCATTATCCTTGCGGTGCTTGCGGCGGTCATAATGATAGCCGGAGCCATCGCTCGTGCACCTATGAGCATCTGGGGGTCGCCGTATTATATTTCGGTAGAAAATATTTTTATTGGAAATGTGCTGGCTATTGTGGGAAATGCGCTGCCTGTATTAAATTTGCTGCTGAGTGAGGTTTGGTATTCAATGCATGGAGTTTCCGAGCGGAAAATCCGTATAGCGACTCTTGTGCTGATGCTGCTTCTGTTTGCGGGCAATATTATCGACCTTATCGACGTTATTCCTACATATTCAACTGCCACATGGCAATAATACTAAACACTCATTAATCACGGGAATCTCTCGGCGTAAAAATCCATTTACGCAAGATTTCTACGCCGATTTCTTCTCCGTGATTTAAATGGTGTTTAGTATAACAAAACCGCCGTATGAACGAACATACGGCGGTTGTTTTATTTGCGGATAATATAAAATCAGTTCTTGGACTTGATGTACTCGTCAATAGCCTTAGCAGCGTCCTTGCCCGCACCCATAGCGAGGATAACGGTAGCTGCACCGGTAACAGCGTCGCCGCCAGCGAATACGCCCTCTCTGGAGGTCGCACCTGTTGCTTCGTCGGCAATGATACAGCCGTGACGGTTGGTGTCAAGTCCCTCGGTGGTGGACTTGATAAGGGGATTGGGAGATGTTCCGATAGACATTATCATGCAGTCAACGTCAATAACAAACTCGGAATTTGGCTTAACAACGGGACGGCGTCTGCCTGACTCATCGGGTTCGCCAAGCTCCATTTCAACGCACTTGATGCCCTTAACGAAGCCGTTTTCATCTCCGAGGACCTCAACGGGATTGGTGAGAGTCTTGAAGATAACGCCCTCTTCCTCTGCATGCTCGATCTCTTCCTTACGGGCAGGAAGCTCTTCCATACCTCTTCTGTAAACGATGTATACCTTTTCCGCACCAAGACGGAGAGCACTTCTTGCAGCGTCCATAGCAACGTTTCCGCCGCCGACAACCGCAACGTTTGTATTCTTCTTGATAGGAGTATCGGAATCCTCCTTGTAAGCCTTCATCAGGTTTACACGGGTGAGGAACTCGTTTGCGGAATAAACGCCCTTAAGGGACTCGCCGGGAATGCCCATAAATCTGGGCAGACCTGCACCAGAGCCGATAAATACAGCTTCGAAGCCTTCTTCAAACAGCTCGTCAACCGTTTCTACCTTTCCGATGACCATATTTGTTTCAATGTCAACGCCCATTGCCTTCAGGCTGTCAACTTCCTTCTGAACAATAGCCTTGGGCAGTCTGAATTCGGGAATACCATATACGAGAACGCCGCCTGCAAGATGCAGAGCCTCGAAAACAGTTACCTTGTAGCCCATCTTAGCCAGATCTCCCGCACAGGTAAGACCTGCGGGACCTGCACCGATAACAGCCACCTTGTGACCGTTGGAAGCAGGTGCTTCGGGGGAAGCGTTCACATTTGCGTTATGCCAGTCGGAAACAAATCTTTCCAGTCTGCCGATAGCGACAGGTTCGCCCTTGATACCTCTTACGCACTTGGACTCGCACTGTGTTTCCTGAGGGCAGACACGTCCGCATACAGCGGGGAGAGAGCTGGACTTTGCGATTATCTGATATGCACCCTCGAAATCCGACTCCTTTACCTTTGAGATAAATTCGGGAATATCAATAGCAACGGGACAGCCGCCGACACAGGGCTTGTTCTTGCAGTTAAGGCATCTGTTTGCCTCGTCCACTGCCTGTTCTGCGGTGTAGCCGAGAGTTACTTCCTTGAAGTTTTTATTGCGGACATCGGGTGCCTGAGAGGGCATTTCATTCTTTTTAAGTGACATATTAGCCATTTTCTGATCTTCCTTTACAGTAAATTATGCATTCTTGAAAAGATTGCAGGTTTCCTCGTGACGCTGACGTTCAAAGGGCTTGTACATAGAAGAACGAGCCATAGCTTCGTCAAAGTCAACAAGATGTCCGTCAAAATCGGGACCGTCTACACAGGCAAATTTAGTTTCGCCGCCAACGGTAAGACGGCAGCCGCCGCACATTCCCGTGCCGTCGATCATTATGGGGTTCATGGAAACAACAGTCTTTACGCCGTACTCCTTGGTAAGGGCACATACGAATTTCATCATTATCAGCGGACCGATAGCGATTACTTCATCATACTGATTTCCTGCTTCGATAAGCTCCTTGAGAGCGTTTGTTACAAGACCCTTTTCGCCGTAGGAGCCGTCGTCGGTCATCATCTTGAGAATGTCGCTGGATGCCTTGAATTCGTCCTCAAGTATAACCAGATCCTTGTTTCTGAATCCAACGATGGAATGTACCTCACAGCCCATAGCGTGGAGCTTCTTTGCGATAGGATATGCAATAGCACAGCCAACGCCGCCGCCCACAACAGCGACCTTTTTCAGTCCGTCAACATGAGAGGGAACGCCGAGAGGACCAACGAAGTCCTGAATGAACTCGCCCTCGTTCTTGTGGTTCAGCTTTTCGGTGGTTGCACCTACTATCTGGAAGATGATGGTAACAGTACCCTTTTCACGGTCAAAATCAGCGACCGTCAGAGGGATTCTTTCACCGTTTTCATCTACCCTGAGAATGATAAACTGTCCCGGTTCTGCTTTTTTTGCGACCTTGGGAGCTTCGATCTCCATTAAGGTAACGGTGGGATTAAGCTCTTTTTTTCTTACGATCTTATACATATTTTCAGTCCTTTACATAATTTTTTGCGATGCATTTCCAAACGGAAGTATTATGCTGAAAATTGCAAGCATATACACCCAATATTGTGGAAATCTTTGTTGAAAACGTCGAATTTTCAGTTAATATAATTTTACCATTTACAAACGGTTTTGTGTAATGTATAATTTATATATGAGATATTCCTATTTGGAATATTAGCGTGTACACTATTAAAAAGAAAAAGGAAGATGACATTGAATATTTCACATATCAAATATATAGCGGAGATAGAAAAAACCGGCTCTATCACCAAGGCGGCTGCAAATCTTTTTATGGGGCAGCCCAATCTCAGCAAGGCGGTTAGGGAGCTGGAAAACGAGCTGGGGATAAAAATTTTCCGCCGAACCACCAAGGGCGTTGAGCCGACGGCGGAGGGCAGGGAATTCATAGTCAAGGCGAAAACTGTCCTTGAACAGTTTAGCGAGCTGGAAAGTGCATATAAGCCGTCGGGAACGGTGAAAAAACGGCTGGCTGTGTCCTATGTATACGGCGGATATATTTCCGATGCTATCGGTGAATTTGCCGCTTATGCGGGGGATTGCAGCTGTGAATTTACCGAAGCGGACAGTCTTAGTACGCTGAAAAACGTTTCAGAGGGCTATTCCGATATAGGTATCGTCCGATTTGCCGCATCTGAAAACGGTTTTCCTCGGGAGATAGACGAAATGGGACTGTCCGCCGAAACGGTGGGGACATTTTCACCATGTTTGCTGCTGAACGGCGAAAATCCTCTTGCAAATACGGATGCCGTTCCGATAGATGCACTCTGCGGCTGTCCCGAGATAGCTTCGCCGTCCTGGGACGGCGGTGTTCGGTCGGGGATAATTTCGTCCCGTCCGATGATAGTTGTGTCGGGCGGACAGGCGGTTTCGCTGCTGAAAAGCGTGAAAAACGCTTTTCTTGTTACCTCGCCCATATCCGGCGATTCAATTGAGGGCAGCGGTTTGGTTTGCAGACCTATCTCGGACCCGCATACAAGCTTCTGCGATATGATAGTTTACCGTCGGGGACGGGAGCTGTCCGCCGAGCAGAGGGCGTTTTGTGATTTTGTGAAAAGAAATTTTTGTGGTAAATTATATTGACATTCTACAAAATATGTGGTAAACTATACTTGCATTCAGCGGAAATATATCAATATTTTGAAACGCTCATCGGCAAATCTTTATGTTTTTCTTAGACTTTTTAAAGGATTTTCTTATAGTAGGATATTATAATGATTTCATAATGAGATTATGCGGATAAAAACTGCTGCTGAACACAATATCTGTATTATGTCACATAGTACAGTTCGAACAGGCGGCTATTATTATGCAAATTGCTGATTGACAAATTATATTATAGATGATATAATATACACGATCCCACAAGATAACCAATCCAAATCATCATAAAGGAGAAATTCAAATGAAAAAGAAAAAGGCTTTAACTGCGGTTTCGGTTTTATCGGCGGCTATGCTGCTTGCAGGCTGCTCAGGCGGGGACAAGTCGGTTTACGTTGATGTTACGGAGCTTTCAAAGGATACGCTGAAATCCACCATTTCCACCTCGGGACTGGTAGTGAGCAAGAATACCTCAAAGGTGTATTCCGCTTCCGAGCTGAAGATCGAAACGGTCAATGTTGAGGTGGGTGACACAGTTAAAAAGGGAGATATTCTTGCGTCCCTGAACACCGAATCGGTCAATGAACAGATACTCCAGCTTCAGGACGAGATAGACAGAAACGGCATATCTACAGGCTATTCCGTTACAGAAGCCGAGCAAGCATACGCCGATGCGTTAAAGGAATACAACGACGGCGAAAACCGTGAGATAACCAATGCTCAGAACAATCTCGACAGTGCAAAGGATTCCCTTGCAAAGGCACAGGAAAAATATGATGAGGCTGTCAGGATAAAAAACAGCGACAAGGATTCACAGCTTCGTTCTGCAGAATCTGCTTTGGAGCTTGCAAGGATAGATCTGGAATATGCCGAGAAAAATCTGGCAGATGCAAAGGCTGCTCTTGCCGAACCCGATCTGTCTTCGCTGGAGCCTTTGGACGAAGCTGTAAAGGCGGCTGAGAAGGTCTATAATACTGCTGTTGAAGCCAACAGATACAGCTATCAGGACATAGACGGCAGCGGACAGACGGACACGACTATCTCCATTACCGAAGCAAAGAAAAAGCTTGACGAGGCTCAGGAAAAGTACGACAATGCCAAGGAAAAGCTTATGAAGGGCTTGGAGGACGCCGTTTCTCTTGCGGAAAAGAATGTTACTCTCTGCACAAAGAGCGTTAAGAATTCGGAAAACAGCGTTTCCGATGTCAAGAACGGAAATGAACTGCAGATCTCCGAATATGAGGACGCTGTTACAGCGGCTAAGAAAAATCTTGAGCTTGCGGAAAATACATATAATTACACCGTAAAAAGCGTGGAAAATCAGCTTGAAACGCTTCGGATAAATGCTGAAAAAGCAAGGGTCCTTTCGGGAAACAGCGGTTACGAGTTCCGTATGGATCAGCTGACAAAGAAGCTTGACGATGCTATCGTTACAGCACCCACAGACGGCGTTGTTACGGCGGTTTATGCTGTTGAAGGCTCTTATGCGAACGGTCTGCTTTTCGTTATCGAGGATATGAACAAGCTGAAGGTCACCTCCGATGTCAAGGAGTTTGACATTATCGGCATTGAGGAGGGACAGGACGTTATCATCAGATCGGCGGCGTTGGGCAACGACATTGAGTATGACGGAGTTGTTACAAAGGTATCTCCCGTTACACAGAAGGCAGCGGACGGTTCTACCGTTGAAAACGGCAGCTACGGCGTTGAGGTTTCCGTTTCCGATGAAGATACTCAGCTGCTTATCGGAATGAGTGCAAAGCTGTCCATCATCACCGAGGAAAAAGAGGACATTTTCTCCGTCAGATACGATATGCTTGCCGAGGACGAGGACGGCGGAGATATTATCTATGCTGCCGAAAAGAGCGGCGATGATTATATCGTTAAGACTATCCCCGTGACCTTGGGTCTGGAAACGGATTCAATGGTTGAGGTATCGGGCGAGGGACTTACCGAGGGTATGCTCATCATTGAAAATACAGGCAAGGTATCGGACGGTATGACCGTTAAGCTCAGAGGTCAGAATAATGGATCGGAAGCTTCCGAAAGCGAGGGCTGATAAAGTTGGAGGAAACCAAGAGAAAATCCACGGCAAATCAGCCGATAAGACGTCCCGTCATCGATATGAGAGGGATATACAAGGCGTTCTATATCGGTACGCCAAATCAGCTGGAAATTCTCCACGGAATAAGCCTTGCAGTCTTTGAGGGCGAGTTTATTTCGGTCGTGGGAGCGTCCGGCTCGGGTAAATCTACGCTGATGAACATTATCGGCGTTCTTGACAGACCGTCGGCGGGTGAGTATTACTTAGACGGCGTTGACATTTCCAAGATAGCAGACAAGGAGCTTTCGGGCATAAGAAACAAGAAGATAGGCTTTGTTTTCCAGAACTTCAATCTTATTTCCCGTACAAATGCACTGAAAAATGTTGAGCTTCCCATGCTTTACGGCGGTATGTCCAAAAAGCAGCGTGACGAACGTGCAAAGAAGCTTCTTGATATGGTGGAAATGGGTGACAGAATGTCCCATCTTCCCAATGAGCTTTCGGGCGGTCAGAAGCAGAGGATAGCTATTGCAAGGGCTATGGCAAACGACCCCGCAATTATTCTTGCCGATGAGCCTACAGGTGCTCTGGACAGCTACACGGGACGTCTTGTTATGGATATTTTCCACAAGCTGAACAAGGAGCAGGGCAAGACCATCGTGCTCATCACCCACAACAACGAGCTTGCGGAGGAAACAGACAGAATACTCACTATGAAGGACGGAAACATTATAACTCAGCAGGTAAATCCCAAGCGGACAATGGACGACATTTACCGTATGACGGGCAGAGATCCCGCTGAGATGAAAAAGGGCGGTGCAGGAAAGTGAATTTGTGGGAAAATATTTTACTGGCGTTAGCCAGCCTTAAAGCAAATAAAATGAGAGCTTTCCTCACAATGCTGGGTATCATCATCGGTATCAGCTCCGTTATAACAATTACCACTATGGGCGGAATAATGGAAAAGAGTGTTACCGATACTTACGATTCGCTGGGAACATCGCTTATACAGATAGGTTTGCACACAAAGCCTGATGCGGTCAGAGATTATTTCGATTTTGAGGATTTCCTGACCAGCGAGATGATCGAGGAATTTCAGAATGAGTTCGGCGACCGTATAAAAAGCGTTTCCGTGACTGCAAACGGCGGAAGCGGACAGCTGAGATTCAAGCATGAGGTGCTGGATATCAACGTAAACGGAGTAAGCCCCGGCTCCATTGACGGAAGTATGACAAAGATAATCAAGGGAAGATATGTTACCGACAGAGATGTGCAGTCCTTCCGAAGAGTGTGCATAATCTCCGACAAGCAGGCGGCAAAGCTTTACGGCACGAAGGACCCTATCGGGCAGAATTTCAGCTTCATCTCTAACGGCATTTCCTATGATTTCACCGTTGTGGGAGTTTACGAGGCAAGCATGTCAAAGCTTATGAGTGCTATGGTCAATATGATGGGCGAGGATTGGAGCTCGGAAATATATGTCCCCGTCACGACGGCAGAGCTTATGCAGTACGGCGGAGATACGTCGCTGATAGGTCATTACTATTATTTCCTGTTCAACGGTGCTGAGGGCGAGGAGGTACAGAAGCTGGCGAACGACGCTACTGAGTTCTTCAATACCCGTTATTACCGAAACAACGACTCCATTGAAACCTCAAGCTATACCGCTGAGCAGGAGCTTGCTATGTTCTCGAATATGATCGGTATCGTTTCGATGATAATTTCCATCATTGCAGGTATTTCGCTGCTTGTAGGCGGTATCGGCGTTATGAACATTATGCTGGTTTCCGTTACAGAGCGTACCCGTGAGATAGGTGTCAGAAAGGCGTTGGGTGCTACCAACGGCTCTATCAGAATGCAGTTTATCACCGAGTCCATGATAATTTGTCTTATCGGCGGCGTTATCGGTATCCTGCTGGGACTGCTTCTGGGAAATGTCGTTGGAATTGCTATCGGAATATCCGCTCCGCCATCGATAGGTGCTATTGTTATTGCAGTCACATTCTCTATGGCGATCGGTGTTTTCTTCGGATATTATCCCGCAAACAAGGCGGCAAAGTTCAATCCCATCGAGGCATTGAGATACGAATGATATTGTCCCGTCAAGGCTTTTCGGAGCTTTGGCGGGATTTTTTTGCCTATTTGCCCCAAAATTCAGAAAATATCCACAATTATGACTTGATAATGTGCTAAAATTAAGTAGTCGTTATTTCGATAAAAATATAGAAAATGGGTGAAGGCAATGGATTTTTTCAAAAATGCAGATGTTGACGTGCTTGTAACATTTGCGGTCTATCTCCTGATAATGCTGGGAATAGGCTTCTATTTTACCAAGCGTTCAAAGAAAATGAGCGAGTATTTCCTCGCCGGCAGACAGCTTAACAGCTGGGTAACTGCTATGTCCGCACAGGCGTCGGATATGAGCGGCTGGCTGCTTATGGGACTTCCCGGTGCCGCTTATGCGACAGGTATGGGCAACTACTGGATAGCAATAGGTCTTGCTGTGGGAACGCTTCTCAACTGGGTGTTCGTGGCAAAAAGGCTCAGACGCTTTACCGAGGTTGCGGGGGATTCCATCACTATCCCGCAGTATTTTCAGAACCGTTTCAAGACGGACAGCCCTATCGTAAGAGTGGTATGTGCGGCGGTAATTTTCGTGTTCTTCTTAGTGTACACGACTTCGGCGTTCGTTTCGGGCGGAAAGCTGTTTCAGATAGTTTTCAATATTGATTCCGCAAATGAAAACTACGTTAAGGCAGCAGTTATCATTTCGGCGGTAATCATCATCTCCTATACATTTTTGGGCGGATTTTATGCCGTTGCGTGGACGGATTTCATTCAGGGAATGCTGATGATAATGGCTATCGTTGCACTGCCTATCGCTCTGGTAAATTCTATCGGCAATTTCTCTGCCGATATGATAACCGCTACACCTAAGATAGTTTCCGAGGGTGCATCGACAGCAGGCTATGCGTCCATGTTTGAGGGACGCAGTGCAAACGCTATCATCAGCGACCTTGCATGGGCACTGGGCTACTTCGGTATGCCTCATATCCTCGTAAGATTTATGGCTATCAAGGACAGCAAAATGGTGAAGAAATCGGGAATAATCGCCGTTGTATGGGTAATCATCTCCCTGACCGCTGCCGTTCTTATCGGTATTCTCGGACGTGTTTATCTGGACAGCATCGGCGTTGCTCTTACAGCAGGCGAGCAGGAGCTTATCTTCATAAAGGTCGTTAAGGATCTGTTCCCCGGCGTTCTGGCGGGTATTTTCCTGTCGGCGGTGCTGGCTTCCATAATGAGTACGGCGGATTCACAGCTGCTGGTTACCGCTTCGGCAGTGGCGAACGACTTCTATTCGGTGGTTCTCAACAAAAAGGCTACCGACAAGCAGCTTATGTGGGTCAGCAGAATTGCCGTTATCGTTATTTCCGTTATTGCTTGTATTCTGGCACTTAACCCCAACGATTCCATTATGGGCATCGTTTCCAACGCTTGGGCGGGCTTCGGTGCAGCGTTCGGTCCTGCAATACTCTTCTCCCTGTACTGGAAGAGGGTAACGCTTAAGGGTACTGTTTCGGGAATTATCGCAGGCGGCGGTATGGTGCTGCTCTGGTCGAACATTCTCCATCTGGACGGAGTGCTTTACTCCATCGTCCCCGGATTTGCACTTTCCTGCATAGTTACAGTCGTTGTTTCTCTCATAGACAAAGCCCCCGATACCGAGGTTCAGGAGCTTTTTGATAAGGCTGTTAAGGAATAATTATACTCAATGCTTTCTCAAATTTCGGATATTTTTCGTAAAAAAAGTTTGTGGCTGACATTATTGAACGCATAGTATTTAAGCATTTGGGGTGTTTGAAATGAACTGCAAATATGATTTCATTCCTGCATCAGAGATGGTTTTCAGTTTAATAGTGATGGCGGGGGTAGTTTTACTTTCCACAGCAATTTGCGTCGATATGGGTGAAAAGTCAATAGCTTTCTTTGTCATCGGGGCTGTCTGTATTTTGTTGGGGTGCATACAATTCAATTCAAAAAACTGCGGAGAAATATCCGCAGACGATATTGCCGTGAGTATCTCATATAAAATCTTTGGGATAAAGGTGTACAGCCGTAAGTTGGAATATGATCTCATTGACTATGCATCCGCTGAGGTAAACGCTGTCGGAACTCCTTTTAGAGGAGTAGGATATGTAATGCTTCTGTCAGTTGTTTTAAAAAAAGGCGGCAGCATTCAGCTAAAAAAAGTACTCAGCATATCTTCCGATATGCCTGCAAATGACCCCGACAAGTATAAGGAATACATAGCTCAGCAGCCGCTTTCGGAGATATGCAGTTTTATAAACGAGAAGATACGAAACGGAAAATGTTGGAATGCTTGAGCGTTAATAATCGAAAAATCTCCCCCGATTTGCGGAAAAACACGCAGCTCGGGGGAGTATGTTTTATTACATTGAAAAAAATTTAAAAAAAGCCTTGACAAACTTGAATTTATATGTTATACTTCAATACATAAAAGCTTTAAAGCTTGTGTGCTTTAAAGTGAACTAGAGAAATTTATCTAAATTTACTGCATAGATTTTATGCAAACTGAAAGGAAAGAAATATTATGATCATCGTACTTAAGAGCAATCCCAATGAAGAAAAGGTAAAAAATCTGCTTGACGACCTCCACGGCAGAGGAGTCAAGACCAATGTCAGCGAGGGTACTGCACATACCGTTGTGGGACTTATCGGCGACACCACCAAGATAGACATTGACTACCTCCAGAGTATCGATATTGTTGATACCGTCAAGAGAATTTCCGAGCCGTACAAGCAGGTAAACCGCAAAATGCACCCCGAGGACAGCGTTATTGACGTAAGCGGTATCCCCGTCGGCGGAAAGAGCTTTCAGGTAATTGCGGGACCTTGCTCGGTAGAATCCGAAGAGCAGGTCATCGAGGTCGCCGAGGACGTTAAGAAGAGCGGTGCAACAATGCTCAGAGGCGGTGCATTCAAGCCCAGAACATCTCCCTACTCATTCCAGGGACTGCACGGCGAGGGCATAAAGCTTTTGCTTAAGGCAAAGGAAGCTACCGGACTGCCTATCGTTACCGAGATAATGAATCTCAATCATCTTGACCTATTTGCCGATGTTGACCTTATTCAGGTTGGTGCAAGAAATATGCAGAATTTCGAGCTTCTTAAGGAGCTGGGACGCAGCAATAAGCCTATCCTCCTGAAGAGAGGCCTTGCAAACACCATTGAGGAGCTGCTTATGTCCGCAGAATACATTGCCGCAGGCGGAAATCAGAACATTATCCTTTGCGAAAGAGGAATCAGAACATTTGAAACTTCAATGAGAAATACGCTGGATATTTCCGCTGTTCCTATGCTCCACAGGCTGACTCATCTGCCTGTTATCATCGACCCCAGCCATGCTGCCGGCATCAACTGGATGGTTGAGCCCCTTGCAAAGACTGCTGTTGCCGCCGGTGCGGACGGTCTGATGATCGAGGTGCATAACAATCCCGCAAAGGCTCTCTGCGATGGTGCACAGTCCCTTAATCCCGTTCAGTTTGACGAGCTTATGGGCGATCTGAAGCGTAGGATCGAATTCGAGGGCAAGAAGCTGGGCAGATAATTTGCCGATAAACACTGCTGCCGCATATCCCGAAATGCGAGATATGCGGCGGATGATCGTTATTTTTTGTCTGTTTGGTTATTAGTATTACGTTCGCTGCTGCTTCGGAATGCGGCAATTGTTACCAGTGTATCACCCAGCTGAGTGAACAGAACGCCCAGCAGTTCAATTTCTTCGACAGTGCGGTTCTGTGCTATTGCTGCGGCTGCCGCAGTTACGGTTGCAGCTGCTGTTTCTCCGTTCATTTCGTTCATTCCTTTCGGTGTATAGAATAGCTTTTGTATCAGTATATGCCGATTTGATATAATGTGTACAAAAAGTTAAAATCTAAAAAAATACTTGACAGCAGAAAATTTTGGGTTTATAATTAATAACGTAAAAAAATTTGGAGGATATTCGCTGTGCTGAACCTTATTGCTGCTGTAAATTTCATATTTTTTGCAGGTCTTGGCTTTTATAGCTTTGGACGATTTTTTTGTGCAAAAAAATGGAATTGCTGCAATAGGTAGTATTTTTTACGGCGTATGCCCTGATAAATATCGTATCTTAACTGCGGCTATTTTGTGTAGTCCGCAGTTTTTTATTTTAGGAGGAATAAAAAATGATCATTATTTTAAAGCAAAATGCAGGCAAGGAAAGTATTGACAGACTTCGCTCTATTCTTGACAAGCACGATGTCAAGATCAATGAGATCACAGGTGCTCATAAGAACATTATGGGTCTGGTCGGTGATACTTCTCACATTGACATTGAGTCCCTTATGGCTCAGGAATGCGTTGAAAATGTTCAGCGTGTGCAGGAGCCTTACAAGAATGCTAACAGAAAATTCCATCCCGATGACACCGTTATCGACTGCGGCGGCGTTAAGATAGGCAACGGCTCTTTGCAGGTGATTGCAGGTCCCTGTTCGGTCGAGTCGGAGGAGCAGATCGTTACAACTGCTATCGCTGTTAAGGAAGCGGGTGCAACAATGCTCAGAGGCGGTGCATTCAAGCCCAGAACTTCTCCCTATTCCTTCCAGGGACTTCGTGAAAAGGGCATTGAGCTGCTTATCAAGGCAAGAAGCATCACAGGTCTGCCTATCGTTACCGAAATAATGAGTGCTGCCGATATTGATCTTTTCACCGATATTGACGTTATACAGGTGGGTGCGAGAAATATGCAGAATTTCGAGCTGTTGAAGGCTCTCGGACGTGTTAACAAGCCCGTTCTCCTTAAGAGAGGTCTTGCAAATACTATCGAGGAGCTGCTTATGTCCGCCGAATACATAATGTCCGAGGGAAATCAGCAGGTCATTCTCTGCGAAAGAGGTATCAGAACTTTTGAAACTATGACAAGAAACACTTTCGATGTTTCCGCTCTGCCCCTTATCAAGCAGAAATCTCATCTGCCTGTATGTGCCGACCCCTCTCATGCAGGCGGTCTGACCTCCCTTATCGAACCTCTCTCCCTTGCGGCTATCGTTGCAGGTGCAGACGCTCTTGAAATTGAGGTCCACAACGACCCCAGAAGTGCACTGTCCGACGGCGGTCAGCAGCTGACTCCCGCACGCTTTGCGGAGGTTATGGAAAAGATCACTGCGACCGCTAAGTTTATGGGACGTTCCATCGGCTGATTATTCCATTAAAAGGAGATGCGATTATGCAGACTATCAGAGTCAATGCTTCTCAGAGTTATGATGTGGTTATCGGACATAACTTGATCGACAGCTGCGGCGAACGGATAAGGCAGGTCAGCAAGGCGGCAAAGGCGGCTATCGTTTCAGATGATACGGTTTACGGCTTATACGGCGAGCGGGTGGAAAGGTCCCTTAATGCAGCGGGCTTCGAGGTCGTAAGCTTCACATTTCCCCACGGAGAGGCTTCAAAAAATCTCACGGTACTCGGGGAAATATTTGATTTTCTTGCGGAAAATCACATTACCCGTTCGGACGTGATAGTTGCTCTGGGCGGCGGCGTTACGGGAGATATGGCGGGCTTTGCTTCCGCCGCTTATCTCCGGGGGATAGATTTCGTGCAGATACCCACAACTCTGCTGGCTCAAGTGGATTCATCGGTGGGCGGAAAGACCGCTGTTGACATTAAGGCGGGGAAAAATCTTGTGGGAGCATTCAAGCAGCCTAAGCTTGTTATCTGCGATATTGACGCTCTTTCCACTCTTCCCGAGGAATATTTCATTGACGGAATGGGCGAGGTCGTTAAGTACGGTATGATAAGGTCGGCGGAGCTTTTCCGAAAACTCTCTCTGCATGATCTGGGAAATATCGGCGAAATTCTGGAAGATGTCATTGCCGAATGTGTTGCGATAAAGCGTGATGTGGTGGAAAATGACGAGTTCGACACGGGGGAGAGAATGCTTCTCAACTTCGGTCACACCCTTGCACATTCCATCGAGCAGTATTACAATTACACGGGAATTTCCCACGGCAAGGCTGTTGCGGTGGGAATGATGATGATAACCCGTCTTGCGGAGGATAACGGTCTTTGCCGCAAGGGGCTTACGGACGAGCTGACCGCCTGTCTGGACAGCTACAAGCTGAATATCTCCGTTGAGCCGAAGCCCTATGAGCTGGGCGAAGCCGCTCTCAATGACAAGAAGCGAATGGGCGGTTCCATTAATATAATTATTTGCGAGGAAGCGGGGAAGTCGTTTATCAAAAAGATGCCCATTCCCGAGTTTTTAGAGCTGCTGAAAGGATGATAATATGAACGTTACCGTTTATCCCGGACGGCTTTCGGGAAATGTGGATATTCCGTCCTCCAAAAGCTTCTCTCACCGATGTTTGATAGCTGCCGCTCTTTCGGACGGAGTGTCGGTGGTGTCCAATGTTACGGGCTCGGTGGATATTGCGGCGACTGTTTCCGCTCTGACTGCTATGGGTGCGGAAATTTCCGTAAACGGCAGTGAGTATACGGTCAGGGGGATCGCATCTCCGAAGGAAACGGCTGTTATCGACTGCTGCGAAAGCGGTTCGACCCTGCGTTTTCTCATTCCCGTGGCATCGGCATTGGGAATATCCGCCGAATTCAGGGGCAGGGGAAAGCTTCCCGAAAGACCCATCACCCCATATATCAGAGAGATGAGCAAAAAAGGCATTTCATTCGATTATAGGAATACTATGCCCTTTTCCGTCAGCGGCAGGCTTTGCCACGGGGAATATCTCCTTGAGGGGGACATTTCTTCACAGTTTATAACAGGGCTTTTGTTTGCACTGCCTCTTTGTTCGGGCGATTCAGTTATCAAGCTGACCTCCCGTCTGGAGTCTAAGCCTTATGCGGATATGACGGTTTCCGTTCTTCGGGATTTCGGCATTTCCGTAAGAGAAGCGGTCATTGATGGACAGCTTTGCTATCTTATCCGTGGAAATCAGCATTATCAGGCGAAAAACTGTGCCGTTGAGGGGGATTTTTCTCAGGCTGCATTCTTTTTTACCGCAAATGCACTGGGTTCATCGGTCGATGTAAAAAATCTTAATAAAAATTCTGTACAGGGAGATAAGAAAATCCTTGAAATTTTAGATGAAATAGGTTATAATAATAACAGCGGCGTCCTGAACGGATTTACGGCGGACGCTTCCGACATTCCCGACCTGGTGCCGATACTTACGGTGCTGGCTTCTTTCACGTCCGGGAAGTCGGAGATCGTTGGTGCAAAGCGGCTTAAAATCAAGGAAAGCGACCGCCTTACAGCAATCGCAGATGTACTGAATGCTATCGGCGGAAATGTTAAGGCGTTTGACGACAGGCTGGAGATATTGCCCGTTCAGACCCTTAAGGGCGGGACGGTCAACGGCTGCAATGACCACAGAATAGTAATGTCCGCTGCAATAGCGGCTCTCAGGGCAGAAGGTCCCGTTACCATTCTGGGTGCAGAGGCAGTGAACAAATCCTATCCCACGTTCTTTGATGATTTTGCTCGGCTTGGCGGAAAGATCGAGGTAAACTGATAAAATTTAGAAAGGGCTGAAGCTTCTTGTCATCCTTCTGGAATCACAATATTACCATATCCATATTCGGCGAATCTCACGGACCTGCTATCGGTGCGGTTATCGACAACCTTCCTCCCGGGGAAGCTATCGATATGGAGGAACTGCTTTCCTTTATGGAACGCAGAGCACCCAAAAAGGATAAAACCTCAACTCAGCGAAGAGAAAGCGATATGCCGAATATTATGTCGGGCGTTTACAACGGACGCACCACAGGCACACCTCTTGCGGTTTTCATCAACAACACCGACCAGCATTCCCAAGACTATGGAAATGTTGCAAAGCTTGCCCGTCCGGGTCACGCTGATTATACGGGAGCACTGCGATACAAGGGCTTTAACGATGTCAGGGGCGGCGGACATTTTTCCGGTCGGCTGACTGCTCCGCTGGTTTTTGCAGGTGCTATCTGCGGTCAGATACTGGAAAGACGTGGTATCTACACCGCAACTCATATCAAGCAGATACACAAGATCAAGGATGCTGCCTTTGATCCCACAAATATTACAAGGGAGCAGGCGATCGCTCTCAGACATAAGAAATTCCCCGTTATCAACGATAAAAAGGGCGAAGCGATGATCGCTGACATTGAGGCGGCAAGAACTTCTCTCGACAGCCTTGGCGGTATTGTGGAATGTGCGGTCATCAACGTTCCCGCAGGCGTGGGTTCGCCTATGTTTGAAGGTCTGGAAAACAGCATTTCAAGGCTGGTTTTCGGGATTCCCGCTGTTAAGGGCATTGAGTTTGGTGCGGGCTTTAACGTGGTAAATCTTACGGGAAGTCAGAATAATGATGAGTTCTATGTGAACGAACAGGGACATGTTCTCACGAAAACCAACAATCACGGCGGTATTCTTGGCGGCATCTCCTCGGGTATGCCTATTGTGTTCCGTACGGCGTTCAAGCCCACTCCGTCAATTGCAAGGGAGCAGAACACCATCGATTATTCTTCGATGACAAACGATGTTATCACCGTCAAGGGCAGACACGACCCCTGCGTAGTGCCGAGAGCCGTTCCGTGCGTTGAAGCGGCTGCCAATATCGCAATTCTTTCTCATATGCTGGATTATCCCAATTTCTGACGGCGTTCCGACAACGATTTAGGAGGGTAATATGGACGGAGATATTGCACATATTGAAGTGAATTCGCTTCACTCGGTCAAAATTCTGCTTTGTTATCTTCTGAACAAGCTGAATGTTCCCATAACCCACGATGAGCTTTTGGAGATCATTTCGGACAGTGAGATAATCAACTACTTTTATTTTACCGATGCGGTGACTGTCCTTGCAGAAACGGGTGCGATAATCGTCAGCGAAAAGGACGGCAAAAAGGTCTATACTATCGGTGAAAAGGGCAAAATGAGTGCCGAGTTTTTTGCCGATAATGTTCCGGGAATATTCCGTGAACGCCTTATGACCGCTGCACTGCGGTATATGTCGGTGAAACGCCGAAATGCCATAGTTGATAACACCATCACCGACGCTCCAAACGGCTGTTATCTGAACACGGTCATCAAGGACAGCGGCTTTGACCTTCTGAAAATGAGCGTCTATGCTCCCGACAGTGAGCAGGCAGAGTTTATGAAGAACAAGATCTTTGCCGACCCCGTTGAATTTTACCGCAAGGTCATTGATTTTATCCTCGAAAATGAGGAAGAAAAGCCATAAAAAGAAGCCTTTCCCGAAAATTTGCGGGAAAGGCTTCTTTTTTATGGCTTTGGACGGATTTTTCAGCGTTTTTTCAGGTCAACACAGGCAACGATAATATCGCCCGTTTTGCTGTAAAACTTCGAGGAAATAGTCTTGCAGGACATACCCGTTGCGGCGGAAATATACCAGCCCGAGATGAACGGGTCTTCTATCTGTTCGCTGACAGCATAGAAATAATTCTTTATGCCGTGATTATCCCCGGGGACAGCGGGCGAGAAGCCGCTCATAATTTCCTGATCGGGGTGCATGACCGTTTGAGTTATCTGAACGCCGTTTTTGTCAATAAGGAATGCGGCTTCCAGCTCGTCATGTTCTGCCAGATATTCTTCAAGCTCACGGTCATAATCGGTGCCGTCGGAGCAGCTCAGACGGTTTATCAGGTCGTAGATGATGCGTTTGTAAGTTTCCACCTGCATTGTAACAACGGTGGGATTTTTCTTTATGCTGATATTGAGCTTCTGTGCCGCTGCTTCAAGGCGAATTCTTGTATCGTTGGAGAACAGCGTGTTGAACTTATCGGGACGGGAGAAGTAATATCCCTGAAAATAGTCAACGCCCATAAGCATACAGGTGATGACCTCGTCCACCGTTTCAACGCCCTCGGCAACGGTCATTGCACCGCACTGTCTTGCGGTGTTGATTATGGACTTGAAAACCTCCTGATTATAGTTGCTTGACTCTATTCCCGTAACGATCATTTTGTCGATCTTGATAATATCGGGATTTACAAGGCGTATCCGATTGAGTGTATCAAAGCCCGTACCAACGTTATCGAGAGCAATAAGAAATCCACGGCTGCGGTAAAAGTCCACGAATTTCATCAGATTGAAGTTGTCCTTTACCATAGATTCGTTCAGCTCGATAACGATATTTCGGCTGGAGAGCCTGTTTTCCTCGGCGGTGCGGAGAATTTCACCCGTACCCGAAATGACCTCGTTCAGGACGGAGGTTTCAAAGTTTATGAAAAGCATTGCTTCACTGCTCTGGCTGCTGAATGCCCTCATAGCCTTCTCACGGCAGAGTCTGTCAAGCTTCAGAACGGCACCGTTTTCTCTGGCGTATGTAAACATAAAGTAGGGGGAAACTATCTCACCGTTGTAAACACCTCGGCTGAGTGCCTCCATTCCTATGACTTTTTTTGTGTTAAGGCTGAATATCGGCTGGAAATCAACGTAAATGTCACCGTTGTCTATTACCGAAGCGATCATGTCATTTGTAATATTCATAGGGGCAAAACTCCTAGCTATGGATTATGTGAAGCCTGGATTCTGTCGGTAAGAGCATTATAAAGCTCGTACAGCTTCTGGACGTTATTTTCGAGAAAGTAGTAATGCGATATGTAGGGGATAAGCAGTGCGAGTATCAGCAGGGAAAGCAGAAAAAATGCAGGAATATGCAGTGCGGCTGCTGCTGTCAGCGAAATAAACAGCAGCAGTGCAAACAGCACGGTAACGATAAGATGAATAAGCCGTTCGTGCTGCATAAAGCTTATTTGCAGCGGCATTTCGGCGAGTATCTTTTCCAGCTCTTCACTGCTGAGAGAGGTGTCCGCAAGGGATTTTTCGATGAATGCTATATAAGCGGAGAGATATTTTTTCATATGAACGCTTCTTCCGTATCAGCAGCCGCAGCTTTCACGAAGCTCAACGAGCTTTGCTATCATCTCGGCACAGTCCTCATAGGGGATATAGCTGCTGTCAATGGTAAGGTGGTAGTTATCCACAGCACCCCATTTGCGGCAGGCATAGAAGTTATAGTATGCTGCACGCTGCTTATCCTTGCGGAGAATGTAGTCCTCCGCCTTTTTTGCGGGGATATTGTAGACCTTTATTGCCCTGTCCAGCCTTGCGTCCATAGAAGCGTGAACGAACACATTTACCACATTTTTCTTATCTTTGAGTGCATAATCGGCACATCTGCCGACAATTACGCAGGGACCTTGATTTGCAAGCCGTCTGATGGCTTCAAACTGAGCAAGAAAAAGCTGATGATTAAAGGGAAGAGTGTCCTGAGAATAGGTCGTGGACAGCATATAGAGCAGGCTGTTTACAGGCTTTTCATCATTCTCGATAAAAAACTCCTCGGCAATGCCGCTGTGCTCCGAAGCGACCTTTAAAAGCTCGTTGTCATAGAAAGGAATATCGTACTTTTCCGCAAGGATTCTTCCGATCTCACGTCCTCCGCTTCCATACTGACGGCCGATAGTAATAACAGATTTCATAGGGCAACCGATCCTTTCCGAATATCGGGCATACCGATACTTATTATATTTATATAATATCACAAATCAGCAAAAAAATCAAGAGCAATTTTTATTAAAAAGCTATAAATATAAATTTGTTTAAAAGCTTGCAATTTGGGAATTATTGTGCAATAATATTAATGTATGCAAAATCAACCTTTGTCGGAGGGAAAAATGAATATCAAAGAATTTGCTATCAACGCATTAAAGGGTACTGCAATAGGCATTGCCAACGCCGTCCCGGGTGTAAGCGGAGGAACGCTTGCCGTCGTTCTCAAGCTTTACGACAAGCTTATGGACGCCATCGACTTGAACATAAAAAAGATAAAGGAGAATTTCGGTTTTCTGGTTTCGGTCGTTCTGGGAATGGGGATCGGAATTATTCTCACAGCAAAGGTGCTGACGGTGCTGTTTGAAAGGTATAATCAGCCGACACAGTTTTTCTTTATCGGGATAGTGCTTGGCAGTCTGCCGATGATATACAAGGAAAGCGTAAAGGAGTCGAAGCTCAGGGCGGTAAACGCCGTTCCGTTTGTCTGCGGAATTGCGGCTATGGTCGGGTTTACTCTGCTGACATCGGGAACGCCTATTTCGGGCGGTTCGGACACGCTGACGGTGGGATATGCCATTTACCTCGCTGTTGTGGGCTTTGCCGCTATGGTGGCAATGATTCTTCCGGGACTGAGCGGTTCTATGGTTTTAAAGGTTTTCGGTGCATATGACACCATAATCACGTCCATCGACACCATAACCTCGTCGGGGATAAGTATGAGTGAACGCATCACGGCTTGTCTGCCGCTGATACCTGCGGGCATCGGGATAGTGGTGGGAGTTTTTGCGGCGGCGAAGATAATATCCCTGCTGCTGAAAAAATTTCGTCAGGGAACATACTGCGTTATTGCGGGGCTGATGGTGGGTTCGGTTTATGCCATTTATTCCTACGCATTTGCAGAGGGCGAAAGCTTTACTTTAAACGGCAGGGGGATAGCTTCGATAATTACGCTGCTTATCGGTGCTGCACTGCCTGTTCTCACCGAACTTCCCGGACGTTTAACGAAAAAATCGGAGAATTGATTTTATAAAAAATATCAGTGCCATAGTGTTCACAAAAATCAAACACTATGGCACTGTTTTTGCCGTAAAATCATTTCCGATTAGGTCTGCGTTTTATTTTCAGCATGCTGATCATGTCAGGGATATTAAGCTGTTCATCTATCGGTATCCACAGCCATTTTCCGTCGTGAAGCGTTTCTGTGGAATCATAGATGCTTTGTATGGACGGAGAAACGGAGGCTTTTATTTCCTCAAACTTTTCCCGTTCCGCTTTGCCGTAGGTAATTAGGATAACGGCATCGTCCTTTTTGGCATAGAACGTGCAAAGCGTTTTTCCGCCCCGACGGTACTTGTATTCGATCTCCCAGCAGCCGAAGCCTTTGTTCCACAGTCTATCCACGTCATACAGCTTGTCCAACTCGGCGGTCAGGTTATACCATATTTCCAGCGTTTTTTCGGGTAAAAGTTCCTTTAATTTTTCCTCCATAACTGTTTTGCTCACTCCTCTTCATCCTCGCTGTCCGAATCCGAGCCGCCCTTGCCGCAGCTTTTTTTGTAGCTGAGGGGACTGACGCCCACATACTTTTTGAATTTATTGTGGAAATAGTTGATATTCGTATATCCCACCATTTCCGCAACCTTGTAGACCTTGTATTCGTCCAGGGCAAGAAGCCGTTTTGCTTCGGTAATTCTTATTTTATCGAGATAGTTGTTGAAATTTTCTCCCGTATACTGATGGAAAACTTTTCCGAGATAAGCACTGTTGTAGCCGAATATTCCCGCAAGCATTTCCAGACGAAGCTCCTGATCGTAGTTTGCCTGAATGTACCGCACGACTCTTTCCATAGTGCTTTTGGTAGTTTTTCCGAAATGCACATTGGAGATCTCGGTAAATGTCTGCTGCATAAGCTCAATAATGTCGAAAAGTCCGCCGCAGCTGCCGATATTATCTATAAGCATATCGCAGTTGAAGATCTGTTCGGTTTTCTTTTCGCCAATATTTTTTATCATCTTTGCGTGAATGTCCATAACAAGGGTAATGCAGGCGACCTTGCAGCGTTCGGCGGAATATCCGCATTTCCTGAGAGATAAACAGAAGTCGTCCAGACACTTTTTCAGCTTTGCGGTATCGTTTATTTCCACGAATGCATAGATGGTATCCGCATAGCTGTCCAGATCGGTTTCGTCCTCGGTATCGGTACGCAGCTCGGGGGTAAGCAGCTCGCAGTCGGAGTAGAGGAAGCGGTCACGCATCAGTGCTTCGGCGGAGAGATAAGCGTCCCGTATCTGAGATGGCTTTTCGGCTCTTTCGCCCATTGTGATGAAAATATCCCCGCCGTGAAGCTTCTTGAAGCGTCTGAGAATATCTTTCGCTTCGCCCTCTGCTTTATTTCGGAATATGACGGCGATCGATGTCAGCAGATTTGCGGAAACAATATCGCAATCGGTTTCATCTCGGAGAAAATCCTTTATTTCATTGACGATATTCCGTTTTCCGCTTGAATAGTCAGGGTGGATAGCCTCAATAAGAGCAATGTCAAAGGAAGTGCAGCCGACGAAAATATCTCCGCTGTCCGACCCGCCCATAAGTATACTGCGTATCTTCTGCTCTCTGAGGAACTCGCCGCTTTTGCTTTCTTGGATAGTTCGCTCTTTATCCGCAAGAATTTTGTCCCTGACGGTTTTGAGATTTTCCGTCAGCTCGTCCTCGTCAATGGGTTTCAGAATAAAGCCCTCAACGCCCAGAGAGATGGCTTCCTTTGCGTAGGTAAAATCGGAGTAGCCCGAAACTATCATAAATCTGCAATTTGCCCCTTGATTTTTGGCTGCTTCAATAAGCTGTATACCCGTCATTCCGGGCATTCTGACGTCCGCAAGAACCAGATCGGGCTGCAGCTCGAATATCTTTTTCAGACCGTCCTCGCCGTTTTCACCCTCGCCGCAGACTTCAAAGCCCAGCTCCTCCCAGGGGATTATCATTTTTATACCTGCCCGAATGTTGGGCTCATCATCGACCAAAAGCACTTTAAGCATTTGCGGTGTCCTCCTTATCTGTTTATGTTTTGCGTTAGCTGAAGGCGGGGAGCGTAACGGTGACCTTTGTGCCTTTCCCCTCGACGCTGGATATGTGAAGTCCGTAATCCGAGCCGTGTGCCATTTTTATTCTCGAATTTACGTTGGTAAGACCGATACTTTTTCCCGAAGAGGTGTCATTTTCGGCAAGCTTTTTCTCTATTTCTGCCAGCCGTTCGGGGGACATTCCGCAGCCGTTGTCGATAACATTGATAACAACATCGCTGCCCCGTCTGTTGATCTTTATGTCGATCTTTCCGTCAACAGTGCTGCTTTCAACGCCGTGAACAAAGGCGTTTTCCACTATCGGCTGGATTATCAGCGGGAGAATGAGATAATCCTGTTCCACGGTGCAGTTAATATTATAGGTTATCCTGTCGCCGAAACGGGCTTTTTGCAGCTCAAGGTAATTCTCGGTAAATTCCAGCTCCGAGCCAAGGATAACGTTAGTGTCCTTGACCTCAAGGCAGCGTCGGAGAATTTTTCCCAGCTTTTTGACCAGAACGGCGGTTTCCTTGTCGCCGCTGCAAAATGCTTTCATACGGATAGTTTCAAGAGAATTGTAGAGAAAGTGCGGATTTATCTGACTGGCAAGTGCCTTGAATTCCGCCTCAGACTGGGACAGCTTAAACTGCTCCGCCTGAAGCTTTGCGTTGTATGCTTCCTTGATAAGTATCTGCATACTGTTCACCATTCGCCGAAGGTCCTCGTTCAGCTCGGTGATTTCGTCATTTCCCTCTATTTCACAGCTCATAGAAAAATCGCCCGTAGCAACGTTGTGCATCTGCCGTTTAAGCAGGTCGATACGGTTTGAGAACATACTTGTAAAGAGTATGATTATGAGAAATGACAGGAAGAAGCAGAGCATCATATACCACATATAGAGGTTATACGCCGAACTTGTCTGAGCGTTGATCCTGTTTGCGGGGGTTATGAGGAATATCTGGAAGATATTTTTTGTGTCCTCATACTCAAAGGTTTCCAGGACGTTATATGTATCGCCCCTGTCGAAGGCAATGTCGGTCAGCGTTCTGAGGTTAGGTTCAAGAAGATTTTGGTCGGGTGCACCGATAACGCTGCCTATCTTGAAATTTTCGATATTGCTGTAAAAAACCTTTCCCCGTTCGGTGGAGAACACAACATCATCGGTTTCATTTGCCATCATATTGTCTATCCAGTCGGGGTTTATGGTTATGACCAGAACTCCCACGCACTTATCCTCGGAAAATATTGCCTTGATAAGGTGGAGATAAACGTTGCTGTCTGTTTTGTCCTGAAATACGGAAACCTTTGTAACGCCCCTGTTTGATATAGCTTCGTTGTACCATTTGCTTTCCTTTACGGAATCGGTGGTACGGTAGAATTCATCATTGTAAAGGGGCAGGGGACGTTCGGTGTATATCCGCATTTTTTTGATCTGATTATATGCACTGATATAGTTTCCAAAAAAGGAATGGGAGGAATAGAACTCTTTGCACTCCTCGGCGGTATCGTATCCCCCTGTCAGAAATTCGCATATATCGTCATTGACGTATACCTGCTGGGCGATGCCGTCCACCGTGGCTATCATATCTCCCAGACGGGATTTAAGGCGGTCGGCGTTGTTGAAGGAGGTGTTGATGATGCTTTCCTCCAGAATATTGACCATATTAAGGATATTGAAGATACCCGCAAGGAAAATGGGGACGATAACGACTATATAGATGAACATCATTTTGTTTCTGATCTTGAAATTATGTATAAATTTAAACAAACTATGCACCGCCCTCCATTATTGATATACTTTACAATATTATACCACAAAGCAAAGTAAAATTTGTGAAATTTTCATTAAAAATCACAGATAATTGCAATAAAAAAACGCCCCTTTAGGAGCGACCCCTTTGTCATTTCGTTTATTGATTTGCGAAATGAACAAAGTTTGCCGCTCGGTACCGGTAAAACTTCTTTATCGGTACATCCCTAAAGAGTCGTCTTTATTTGTTATTGTGCAGCCGATGTTTCGGGTGGGGCAGCCGTTTCGGAAACGAGTGCTGTGGTTTCCGATGCGGGCATATTTTTTGCAGCAGTTCCGTAGGGGGAATAAAGCATATTCTCAATGCCGCTGATAAGGCTTGAGGTGTTCGCCGCAAATGCGTTATTCAGGAAAAGAACGTCAGTCGCACCGATCTGCTTGATATAATCAACAGCGTTTTTCTCGAAAAATCTTATGTCGATAACGTAAATTTCCTCGAAATCGGAAACAAGGAATGGTACAAAGGCATTTCCGTATGATTCCTTGAAAACAACGATTTTTCTGCCGTTTTTATTCTCGGTAGCGATCTTAGTGTGGATAGCGTCCGCACCGAGGAACATTCCGTAGCAGTTTTCGCCCTCAACATATTCGTGGAATAGCACGCCGTTATACTTGAACGCCAAGGTCTTATAATCATAATAAGAGGTCGTCCAGTTCACGGGCGGGATATAGTATGTGAAGGTATCGGGATTAGTTTTCAGGTCGATAAGATTTGAATATCCGTAAAGAGAGCCCACAAAGCCTTCCTTAGTTTTGGTTTCATATTCGGAAATGGGCAGGGGAGTGTTTCCCAAGGCTTCCGAGAATGCGGTATATGCGTAGTATGCACCGAGAGGTGTCCAGTGGTGGTCGGTGCGGAAGTAGACGTACTCATTGCTGTGTTCTTGAAGCTTTGAGTATGCGTCAACGTGGATAACGTCCTCCGAAAGGTGCGAATATATCTTTTCGATATTATCCTTTTCCGAAGCGGAATATTTTCTCAGCTTATCGGGCAGATAGAATTCAACGGAGGTGGGGACGATCATATTATACACATTCACGTCATCGCCCAATGCTTCCTTATAAGCGTTGATGGTGTTTGCATAGCGAATGCCCTGCTTTTCGCTGCCGCCGAAGAGCATAATTCCCGCCGGTTTATTGTCGAGGGTTATCTGAACGATACCGTTATGGGAAAATTCGGAAATGTTCGGCTCCTCTTCGGGCTCGGTTTCCGACTCGGAGGCTGTTGTTTCCGAGAGAGTGGTTTCGTTTGGGGAAACAGGCGAGGTTTCGTCGGGCTTTTCGGTGCTTTCGGTCACCTGCGGCTTCTGAGTTTCGGTGACCTCGGGTTCGGTTTCCAGGACGTTTCCGTTGTCATCGGCGACAACGGCAATATCTCCGTGGAAAACATAGGTATCATCGCTCTGAACGCCCTGTGCCTTTTTCAGATATGCACCCAGCTCGTGAATATCATCACGGTAGGGGACGGTATCATTGAAATATTCCGAAAGCTCGGCGGTATATTCGCCCGAAAAATAGCTTTCCCAGCTGAACTTCGGGAACTCTGCAAGCTTTCTGTTTTCAAGCTCGGAATGTGTGGGGCGTTTCAGGAAAATAAGGCAGAGGGTGCCGAAAAATATCGTACTGAGCAGCACGGTAATATTTATTCTTTCGGCAACGGAGATGCGTTTTTTCAGTTTTCTTTTCTTCCGCATTTCCTCGGAGGAATAGCGGCTTTTTTTGTTTTTTCTTTTCATACTCTATAATTATCCTTTCTGATCTTTACGATTTATACGGCAAAAAATCAGAAGTTAAAATACAGGAACGGATTGCTTGTGCCCGATGCCAGCATGATCGCCGAGCAGGCAAGGATAGCTATCAGCAGGATAGTTTGTGTGGATTTGAAAACAACGATAGCCGCACCGGATTTTTCCTCGGCTGCCAGAGCCTTTTCTCTGATATAGCGAAACAGCGGGAAGCAGAGAATGACCGCAGCAGCGATAAGGAAGATATTTGCGGTAATATCAGCCTTTGAAAGCTCATCGGTAAGGGGTATATTTCCGAATCCGAACATTGCCGAGATGCATTTGCCGAATTTGGAAAGGTCGGTGAAGTAGAAAAGTCCCCAGCCGATAACGGTCACGAAGAACATATAAATGTGGGAAATGACCCTCGGCAGCTTTTCAAGCAGCTTTCCGTAGCAGTATTTTTCCAGAATGACCAGCAGACCGAAGTAGCAGCCCCAAAGGATAAAATTCCAGCTTGCACCGTGCCAAAGACCCGTAAGGAACCATACAACGGCAAGGTTTAAAAGCTGATGCTTTCTGTTTCCGCCCATGGGTATGTACAGGTAATCTCTGAAAAAGCTTCCCAAGGAAATGTGCCATCTCCGCCAGAATTCCGTTGCGGAGCGGGAAACATAGGGGTAGTTGAAGTTTTCGGGGAAATGGAAGCCGCACATAAGCCCCAGACCGATAGCCATATCGGAATATCCCGAAAAATCGTAGTAAATCTGTAATGTGAACATTATCAGACCAAACCATGCGGCGGCGGTTGAGTTCGGCAGGCTGTCGAACAGCAGATACTTGTCCGCCAGTTCGCCCACGGCGTTTGCGATAAGCACCTTCTTTCCCAGACCGTAGATGAACCGCACCAGACCCGTGTTAAAGTCCGCAAGGGTCATGCTTCGGCGGTCTATCTCCTTTGCAACGTCGCTGTACCGCACGATAGGTCCCGCAACCAGCTGGAAGAACATTGACACATACATCAGGAAGCTAATGAAATTTTTCTGTGGTTTTACGTTGTCACGGTACACGTCAACGGTGTAGGAGATAGTTTGGAAGGTATAGAACGAAATTCCGATAGGAAGTCGGAAATTAGGAACGGGGAAATCGGTTTTGAACAGCAGATTGATATTTTCGACAATAAATCCGCTGTATTTGAAGGCGGCAAGGACGCCTAAATTTATCACCAGCGAGCTAATAACGCCCAAAACGGCAATTTTTCGCCCTCGGTATTTCCCGATAAACAGTCCGTTGCAGTAATCCACCAAGGCACTGCCTATAAGCAAAAGCACCCATACAGGTTCGCCCCAGGCATAGAAAAACAGTGAAAAAATCGCCAAAACAAGATTTTTCAGCGTTTTTTTCGTTGCCGCAAAATAGCATATCAGAAAAAGCGGCAGAAATATGAATATAAATATAAGATCTGCGAAAATCAATGTATATTAACTCCTTTTACAAATGAAAACAATTTTTAGTCAATGCGGGCAGGTGCAGCGTTATGCTGTCTGTCGGAAACTAAAGAGAATATATCCCGCTGAGAAAACTGTGCACTGTCGGCACATATAATTATTTTACCACATAGCTTTTCATTTTGCAATAGAAATCTCTCTTTTTTTACAGGAAAAAATTTCACAAAATATTGTGTTACGATACGCTTGATATGTGCAGATTTTATGCTATAATTATTGTAGTATTATTTTTGCTTCGGGAGTGTGATAAATTGAACGAGCGTTTGCCTTATCTCAGGGAAAAAACAAGTAAGCTGACTACAAAGCCCGGCGTTTACCGTATGCGGGACAAAACGGGCAATATTATATATGTGGGCAAGGCGAAAAATCTGAAAAACAGGGTGACCAGCTATTTCAGGGATAATCCCGACCACACGCCGAAGGTTGCGAAAATGGTTTCCCACGTTTACGATTACGACTTTATCGTTACGGACACGGAATATGAGGCGTTGGTGCTGGAATGTTCCATGATAAAGCAGTTTTCGCCTAAGTACAATATTCTCTTGAAGGACGATAAGGGCTATCATTATATCCGAATTTCCGACGACCCGTATCCCAGAATAACCGCTGAAAAGCAGAAAAGCGGCGGTGGAAAATACTTAGGTCCTTACACGGGCGGATTTGTGACCACGCAGACTGTCAGCGAGGTAAACAAGGTGTTTATGCTGCCTGTCTGCCGCAGAAAATTCCCGCAGGATTTCGGAAAATACCGTCCCTGTCTTAATCATCATATAGGGCAGTGTATGGGCGTTTGCATGGGTAAAATATCCGAAAATGAGTATGCCGAGATAATAAAAGAAGCGGAGGATTACATTAAAAGCGGCAGCCGCAGCAGTGTCGAAAAGATGACCGAGCAGATGAACAAGGCGGCTGAGGAGCTGGATTTTGAGCTTGCGGCGAAGCTTCGTGACCGCATTAGGGCAGTTTCAAAAGCGGCGGACACTCAGAAGATAATGGACAGTTCTTTGCCCGACACGGACGTTATCGCCTTTGCACAAAACGGTTCGGACGCTTGTGTTTCCGTGCTAACCTATCGGGGAGGACGGCTTTTTGACCGTTATCAGTATTTCCTAGGGGACAGTGACAGCGAAGAGGAAATGTGTGCGGATTTCATTTTGCAGTATTACAGCGGTGGGCGGGAAATTCCCCGAATGATTTTAGTGGAAAATGAGTTGACAGATAGTGAACTTATTCATTCAATACTCAGAGAACGGTGCGGACATGCGGTTGAACTTACAACGCCGCAGCGGGGACGGCTTTCCCGTCTGACGGCACTTGCTAAGTCCAATTCCGAGGAATTTCTTTCGGTAAAGGTGGGCAGGACAGGCAGGGAGATCGCTGCTTTGGAGGAGCTGGCAAAGCTTCTCGGTTTGCCGAAAACGCCGTTGTATATTGAGTCTTACGATATTTCCAATCTTGCATCAACTTCAATGGTTGCGGGAATGATAGTCTTTGAAAACGGCAGGCCGCAGAAAAAGGCGTACAAGCGGTTTTCCATCAAGGAAAATGTCATTCAGAACGATGTTGCCTGTATGCGTGAGGTGTTAAAGCGGAGATTTGATCATTATCTCGATGAAAATGAAAAGGACGAGGGCTTTGCAAGGCTTCCCGACCTTATCCTGCTGGACGGCGGACAGGGTCAGATAGGTGCAGTTGAGCCGCTTCTTCGGGAGATGGGGATAAACGTCCCCGTGTTCGGTATGGTCAAGGACGGACGGCATCGGACAAGGGCGGTAACTTCGTCGGGAGGGGAAATTTCCGTTCCGCCGAACAGTCCTGCGTTTATGCTTGTCACACGGATACAGGACGAGGTGCACAGGTTTGCCATAACCTATCAGCGAAGCAGGCACAGCAAGAACACATTTGCTATGGAAATTACAAAAATCAAGGGTATAGGCGAGAAAAAAGCACAGAAGTTATATCTCAAATTCAAGACAAAGGACGCTTTGCGGGCTGCATCTCCCGATGAAATTGCCCAAACTGCGGGAATTAATGCCGAGCTTGCCCGTCAGGTTTATGAATTTATACAAAATCAGCTGTAAAGTGTAGACAAATCCGATTATTTGGGTTATAATATATATGTATCTCCATATAGAGAAAAAATGCCCTTGGGCAGTTAGGATTTTAAAATGCGAGTTATTACAGGTTCTGCGAGAGGCAGAAAATTGAAAACATTGGAGGGTATGGACGTTCGTCCCACCACCGACAAGGTGAAGGAAGCCATATTCTCTGTTATACAGTTCGATGTGCCGGGTGCGGCGGTGCTGGATCTGTTTTCGGGGTCCGGTCAGCTGGGCATCGAGGCACTCAGCAGAGGGGCGGAAAGCTGCTGCTTTGTTGACAAGAGCCGCAGTTCTATCGACGTCACTTCGGAAAATATCCAAAGTACGGGTTTTGGGGATAATTCGTTTATCTTCAATACAGACAGCGTACAGTTTGCAAAAACGACCACACGAAGCTTTTCTATTGCTCTCTTAGACCCGCCTTACGGAAAGGGTCTGATCGTTCCCGCTCTGGAAGGGCTGGAAAGTAAGATAAAGGCGGGCGGAAAGGTCATTTGCGAGCACGAGGAGAAGCTTATTCTCCCCGAAAAAATCGGCAGGCTGGAAAAGGCAAGGCACTATAAATACGGTAAGGTCGAGGTCACGCTGTATATCGTCCCCGACGAGGAGGCGGTCTGATGAAGCTGGCTGTTTATCCGGGAAGCTTCGATCCCGTTACAAACGGGCATAAGGATATTATTTCAAGGGCGTCGAGGCTTTTTGATGAGGTCATTGTTCTTGTTTCGGTAAATGCTGTCAAGCACCCAAGCTTCACTACGGAGGAGCGTGTGGCTATGCTGAGGGCGGTCACGGGGGAGTTCCCGAATGTTACCGTTGACACCGATGACGGACTGCTTGTGGATTATGTAAAAAAAGTCGGAGCGGCGGCTATTGTCAAGGGACTTCGTGCCGTATCCGACTTTGAATATGAATTTCAGATGGCTCTGGCAAACAGAAAGCTGTATGACGGAGCGGAAACCGTGTTCCTTACGACTACTACGGAGAATATGTATCTCAGCTCCAGCGTTGTAAAGCAAATTGCAAGCTTCGGGGGAGATATAAGCCATTTTGTTCCCGAAAATATTCTTGAGGATATACGGAAAAGACTTGTTAAAAGATAAGAAAGGGAGATTTTGCTATGACAATAGATGAAAACATTGAAATGCTCGATGATATGATAGAACACGCTCAAAGCGTTCCGTTTTCGGTGAAAAAGGGTATCGTCGATATAGATCAGATGAGGGACTGCCTGAACGCTATCAGAATGTCTATCCCTCAGGAGATAAAGCAGGCAAAGCTTATCGTTCAGGACAGAAAGTCCATCATTGCCGAGGCGAAAAAGGAAGAGGAGAGGATAATCCGTCAGGCGGAGGAGAGGGCTAAGCAGATCATATCCAACAACGAGATAACTCTTCAAGCCAAGCAGAGAGCCGCCGAGATAATCACTCAGGCTCAGGGCAAGTCCAAGGAGATCCGCAACGCCACAAACGAGTACATCGAAAATGTTCTCAATCAGGCGGAGCAGGTCCTTGCGGCTAATCTTACCGACCTTAAAAAGACACGTCAGGCGGTCAAGCAGGTCAATAAGCAGTGATATAAGAATACCGGCGGAGTCCCTTGTATTGGGAGTCCGCCGGTGTTTTATTATTTCTGTATTAAGTTAATCTTTGAAATATTCAGGATAGAGCTTCAGCATTTCTTCAAATTCCTTATAAGTCATTTCTTCATAGCCATCTTCTTTTGCAGCATTCTGAATAGCTGCAAGATCTTTTGAATATGGTTCTAAATTAATGCTTGTTAATGAAGAATAACCTTCAAATCCATTTATTAAAATGCCTGATTCTGTATAAATAATCGTTAATTCTTCATTGGTTTCTTTTGAACGTATTACTTCGTAATAAAAATCATTTCCGTTGTAGTCTGTATGCCCACTGTCTTTCACTTTGAAATTGGTAATGACATCTCCCATCGTTTCAAGCAGAGTTAATTTTTCCCTTTTTTTGTAATACTTATCTAATAAGCCTGCTGAATAGTATTTTTTATAAGTAGAGAAGTAATACACTGTGCTTTGCGGTGATTGAAGGAGCATTATATCGTCATACATAGTCAGCGTTTTATTGCCTGATACAAAGGTCGCACAATTGACTACCGAAACAAAGCAACTATATCCGTCACTGCTGACTATTTCGGTGAGAACGTCGTACATTTTACTTTTCTTTATTGAACTGTCAACTGATGGTGAAAGCATGGAAATTGATAAATTACGCAATTCTTCATTGCTCCCTAAATATGTGAGATTGGCAACTTCATCAGCTTTTTGGCTTATTGCGGATTCAGCGGCACTTCCGATGTTTTCGGCAATTTTGGATGCTTGTTCGGAGGAGCAAGCATTTAATAGCATAGATGCAGACAGAAAAGCTGCACATAGCATATATTTTTTATGGTTTGTCATTGATATTTTATCCTCCTCATCGTCCCAAACAGGCTTGTTAGTCCGGCTTAGTGTTTCTGTCGGTTGTTGTTCGTTTATGTCATTAGACTGAATCAACGGAAATCTATTCGTCCTGATTTTTGCTTGGTTTGATCTTCATTATTATTTTTCTTGTCTTCAATTATTTCTTGTGACTTTGTTTCTTGTAATTCGTTGGAGAAATCCTGGGGTATTTGGTTGGATTCTTTATTATTTACAGATTTATTTTTGCCGTTCAGTTTTTTTATTAATAACTTTATCAATTCGGATATCGCCCATATACATGAAGCCACGAATCCTAAATCCATTACTAATAGGATTGGCAAAAATAATACCTTCCATATTAATCTAGCAAACCAAACTTTCTTTGTTAATACTAAAGAAATAGCTCCAAATATTATGCATATTGCAACAGCTATTGGCTGACTTTGCTTTTCTTCGTACATATCCATGTACTTTTTGCATTTGTCGACGAATTCTTTATCAGCAATATCGCCATATTTAGCTGTAATATCATCAAGAGCGGATTTGATTGTGTTATAGCTGTCTTTTGAAAAGTCGTCAAAGGGCAAATCACTGCAATGCGTATTAAAATATTCTTTATACTCGGCTAATTTTGCTTCAGCTTCTTTTCTGGCAGCAACTTTTCTTTGCTCTTCTTCGTATAATTCCTTAATCTGAGTGATAAAAATATCTTTTGTTGGAATATTAAGGGCTGAAATCTTGGCAATGCAAGCATTTACACTTTCTAAATCTTTGGGATCAGCTTTTTGAACTAACGTAGAAGCATAAACCATGTTGTTTCGCACGTTTGTTGCTTCTTCAAGTGTTGCGTAGCGTACTCCGGCTATTGTTCTATAATCGTCTATGGCTTTGCCTAATGAAAGGTTATCCAATGATTCGATTTTCATTGTGTAAACACTCTCATAGATTTCATCATCTTCATCTAAATGAAGCCTTTTTACAACCTGATTCATTTCTAACAATAGCTGCTCATTGGGTTTGCCTAGTTTATTGATTTTGTTACACTCTTTTACGTATGTAGAGCACAGTATTGATTTAAAGTCTTCATAACATTCAAAGTGCTTAACAACACCGGATACATATCCTCCTCTGCCACGGTAATTATTACCATAATCAATAAAAAATTGAGCATAGAATCTATAGTCATAAGGATTTGTGGAAAATATTTGCTTGTACATTTGAAGCCTTTCTGCTCCATCAGGCTTTTCACGTAACATTCTTTCAAAAATCTCTTCACTTGTACCTGCCGATGGTATGCTTCCACCTACAACTGCTTTATATATGATTTTGGGCATGGACTGTACAATGTTAATCATACAGTTCGTAAATAAATCTACAACAAATTTATCTTGAATCAATCCTTTTTCTGAACTAATTCTGTTCATTTCCGAAGAAATGTTTCCGACAAAATTTACAGCAGAGTATGCAGCCCCATATGCTGCATTCAAAGTTCCTGCAAGGGCAGCACCTTTTATAGTGCCCTCTATGCCATAGCCACCTCCAATAAATCGACCTCGGCAATTCTTTTTAATTTCTCGCACTAATACTTCGGCACTGTGATTTCTGCATATTACTAAATAATGGTCGGCAATTTTGCTGTATAAAGTACATATGTACTGATAACTTTTGGTTTTAGCAATTAATTTATATATGGTAGACGGATTGGCATTAGGATAATCTGTTTTATCAAAGAGATATCTTGCCGTATCATTGACAGCATCATTAACAAATCTATCAAACAGTTTCCAAAAACCATTTAAAAAATCAGGAGCATTTGTAAAGTTGCGGTGTATGATTGGATATGTATTGTAAATGTTTCTAGCATATTTATCAAAATAGCTTTCGAATTGTTCATAGAACAGAATATTCTTATCAACGCTAAATTCAAGTGAACACATAGTAACGTTAATATCGTCTAATTCCTTATAGGATTTTAGTTCATCGAAACTTGTGGACATAGCCGAACTCCTTTGTATATAAATTCTTCGTGACAGTAATGCTTGATATTCCCCGAAAAATATGTTATAATAAAAGTTAAAACTTTATACAACCTGCATAACTCATTACATTGTAATTATAGCAATATTTGTATTGAATGTCAAGCGAAAATTCGATAAATTATGATAATATCTCTCAAAATAATGAGATTTCGACAAATCCCACAAAGGAAAGGCAGGAGATTTGTATGTTTTATGACAGACTCAAAGCACTCTGCAAAGCAAAGGGCACGACCATATCTGCGATGCTCAGCGACCTCGATCTCAGCACGGGCAGCACCGGAAACTGGAAGCGGGGAAAACTCCCCGGCGGCGAGATACTTATCAAGATCGCCGATTATCTCGGCACGTCGGTGGACTATCTGATAACGGGCGAGTTCCGTGCCGACCTGACCGCCGATTGTCAGCGACTGGTAAATCTTTACAAGAGCGTCCCCGAGTTCGCCCGCTACAAGGTGCTGTGCGATTTTGAAAAGAACGTTGCAGAGGAGATAGCTCGTGTCAAGGCTCTTGAGGAGCAGTGAACTGTCTGCCGTTCAGCCTTTTTTCTATGAAACACACTCCGCTTACGCCCAGCATAAACGACACAACAACCGTTATCACCGCTAAAAATCCTTTCATAAAAACACCGCCTTTAAATTTATGCCATCGGCTTGTCCTGCTTTCGACGGCATATTTTTCCTATGCTCATTCTAGCACTGTACGGCATATATGGCAAGGTTTTTGAATTCGGGATTTTTCGATATTTTCGGAATTGAAAAATCTTGACATTGGGCGTAATATGTGTTAAAATAAAAAATTATCTTATTTTCTGACAGAAGATATTTATAATTGAAATTGCTCATTGATATGAGTAAAAATTCTTGTATATTCATAATTATGAGCATTGTCCCGACAAATGAGCGGCTGCCTCCGCAGATATTTCTGCAAAGGCAGCCGCTTTATTTTATCCGTCTGTAAACCGCCGACGGACGGGCGGGCTATCGCTTATCGGGAAAAATCAGCACCCGCAGCCACAGTCGTTGTTATTGCAGCATCCACAGCCGTTGTTGCCCCAGTTACCGTTACCGCAGCAGCAGAACAGGATAATGAGGATGATGATCCAACAGCAGTTACCTCCGCCAAAACCAAATCCGCAATTGTTCATATACGAACGCTCCTTTAATAATGTATTTGAAACTTCGGGACGGTGTTTCCGTCTGTGTTTCATACTGCATTATATGGCGGCGGCAGAAAAGTGTTACAGATATTATAAAAATGTCGTCATAAAAGTTTTATCGTAATCATGCGGCGAAGCCTGTTCGTTTTGATGATTTCGAAAATGAATTCGGGGAGGTTTACCCTTATTTTGTAAGCTTTTAGATATTTTTTGATTATCATACGTTCTGACAAATAATGCGGATTTTTTGTGCAATAATAATCCCATATCGGCAGCCATAAACAGGAAAATATAAGAACAATTTTCGAGAATAGGCGTTTATCGAGCTGTCGGATAGAAGGAGCGATTAAAATGTATTCAAACGAAAGGCTGACCAAAAAGGCAAATCTTGTCCTGAACAAGGCGTTTCTGCAGTCGGGCAGGCTGGGACACACATATGTTGGCAGCGAGCATCTGCTGCTTGCTATGCTTGAGGAGCAGGGGACGGCGGCATATGGTGTCCTGCGTTCCTGCGGTATAAAGTCCGACAAGATAAGGAAACGTATCATAGATATTATCGGTGCGGGAGATATTACAGCTCCCGATGAAACGGATTTTACGCCAATTATGAGAAGCATAATCGATGGGGCGATAAAGCTGGCTGTTACGTCGGGGGCTAGGCTGGCGGGGACGGAGCATCTGCTGATGGCGGCGGCTTCCAAGGAAAACTGTTCGCTGGCGGTGGTCATAAGTGAAACGGGGGGCAGTCTTACGAAAATTCGGGACGCCTGCCGTGGGATAGACTCCTCGGGAACTCGTATTTACGAGCCTATTTCAAAGTCGATGGCACTGTCGAAATATACCACCGACCTGACTATGCTTGCTTCCGAAAATCAGTGTGATCCCGTGTTCTGCCGTGACAGGGAGATAGAGCAGGTTTTGCAGATACTAACACGTCGGACGAAGAACAATCCCTGTCTGACGGGAGAAGCGGGTGTGGGAAAAACAGCGGTCGCCGAGGGCATTGCGGAGATGATAGCAAGCGGAAAAGCTCCTGCTGCTTTGCGGGATAAGCGTATTCTGTCGCTTGATCTAACGGCTATGCTGTCGGGTGCGAAATACAGGGGAGATTTCGAGGACAGAATTCGCCAGTGCATTGAAGAAGTTACGGAAAACGGGAATATCATTCTGTTTATAGACGAACTGCACACCATTGTCGGGGCGGGTGCGGCGGAGGGGGCTATCGATGCTGCGAATATCCTAAAGCCTGCCCTTGCAAGGGGAACGGTGCAGATAATCGGTGCCACAACTCTTGACGAATACCGCCGATATATCGAAAAGGACAGTGCCCTTGAAAGACGGTTCCAGCAGGTGATGATAGGCGAGCCGTCCGAGGAAGAGGCGGTTGGGATCTTGGGCGGACTGCGGGAGCGTTACGAGGAATTTCACGGCGTTAAGATAACCGATGATGCGGTGGCGGCGGCGGTCACAATGTCGAAGCGGTATATCAATGACCGTTTCCTGCCGGATAAGGCTATCGACCTTATTGACGAGGCGGCTTCAAGGGCAAGGCTGAAGGCGGGAGAAAAGCCCGAAACTATCAGGGAACTGTCCGATGAGCTTAATCGGCTTATGGGAAAGAAAACGCCGAAATCCTCCAAATCCGATCTTCCAAGCTGGTATTCGGACAGCGAGCGGAAAATCATCCCCATAACAGCGGAAAATATCGCAGAGATAGTTTGCCAGCGGACGGGTATCCCCGTGGGACGTCTTACCTGCGGCGAAAGCGAACGTCTTGCATCTCTCGAAACGGAGTTGAAGAACAGAGTTGTGGGGCAGGACGAGGCAGTGGCGGCGGTGGCTGCTGCTATCCGAAGGAGCAGGGTTGGACTTCGTGACCCGAAGCGTCCCATAGGCTCATTTATTTTTGCGGGACCTACGGGAGTGGGAAAAACCGAGCTTTCCAAGGCGTTGGCTGCCGCACTTTTTGACAGCGAGGAAGCACTTATTCGGCTGGATATGTCCGAATATATGGAGAAACACAGCGTTTCTAAGCTTATTGGTTCGCCTCCGGGCTATATCGGCTTTGAGGACGGGGGACAGCTTACGGAAAAGATACGCCGAAGCCCCTATTCTGTGGTGCTTTTTGATGAAATTGAAAAAGCACACCCCGATATTTTCAATCTTCTGCTGCAAATTCTTGATGACGGTATTCTCACCGACAGTCACGGCAGGACAGTCAGCTTTCGGAGTGCAATAATCGTTATGACGTCCAATATCGGTGCAGATAAGCTTAAGAAGCGTTCTTCCATCGGCTTTGGCGGCAGCGGGGGAGAGGAGGACGCAAAGCCCGTGCTTGACGAGCTTAAGACGCATTTCCGTCCCGAATTTCTTGGGCGTGTTGATGAAACGGTGGTGTTCCATTCTTTGGGTGTAGCGGAAATGAGCCGTATTGCCGAAAAACTGTTAAATGATTTAAAAAACAGGGCATCTGCACTGGAGATAGCCCTTGAATTCACCCCCGAATCGGTAGCGGCTTTGTCTGACTGCGGAAGCTCTCCGGACGGTGCAAGAAAGCTCAGAAAGAGCATTTCAGGCTCGGTCGAGGATCTGCTCTCGTCGGGGATAATCAGCGGAACTATCCGAAAGGGTGATAAGGCTGTTCTTTGCTTGGAAAACGGAAAATTTTTCTTTAAAACAGAGCAATTACTTGATAGTCGTTCCTAATCAGTAATAGATATTATTATTTAAATATAGTTAATGATTTGTTGATGAATATGAACTGCCTCTATGTTATAATAATGTTGTTAAATGCATTATATACAGAAATTATGTCGAATTCCTTTGCGGGTTTGGCACAAATGTAAAATTTGGAGGTAATTAATATGAAGAAATTTGTATGTTCCGTATGCGGTTATGTATTCGAGGGCGACGCTGCTCCCGAGAAATGTCCTCAGTGCAAGGCTCCTGCAAGCAAGTTCAACGAGGCTTCTTCCGAGGGCGGTCTTGCTTGGGCTGATCAGCACGTTGTAGGCGTTGCAAAGGACGTTGATCCCGAGATACTCCAGGGTCTGAGAGAGAACTTCAACGGAGAGTGCTCCGAGGTTGGTATGTACCTTGCAATGGCAAGAGTTGCTTTCAGAGAGGGCTATCCCGAGGTTGGTATGTACTACGAAAAGGCTGCATACGAGGAGGCTGAGCACGCTGCTAAGTTTGCTGAGCTGCTCGGTGAGGTGGTTACTTCTTCCACAAAGAAGAACCTTGAGCTGAGAGTTATGGCTGAGAACGGTGCCTGCGAGGGCAAGAAGAAGCTGGCTACACTTGCAAAGCAGCAGAACCTTGACGCTATCCACGATACCGTTCACGAGATGGCAAAGGACGAGGCTCGTCACGGCTGTGCATTCGAGGGTCTGCTTAAGAGATACTTCGGTTAATTTTTCCTAAAATAAGGATTTCGGCTGTGCTTTCGGGAGATTTTTTCTTTCGGGAGCACGGCTTTTTATTTGATTTGCGATTGATTTTTGCGGGGGAGTATGGTATAATGTGTTTATCATTATGATGTGTGCAATTGGTTGCTAAATCGGAAGTTGCTGCGGGAAAATGATTATGAAAGCTTTATTGATAGTAGATATTCAAGAGTCATATTTTTCGAAGTATGATGCCTCGCTTTTAGAAAAAATAAACAAACGAATTATTGAAGCACAAGAACAAAAACAGGAAATCATATACATAAAAAACACAAAGAGACTTAGAAGTGGCTTGATCACGGATGATTTTGCTTGTGGGCTTTTTGTTAAGACAGACAACGTATTTTGCAAAGAGCAAGCTGATTTATTTTCATCTGAAGAACTACTTGCATTTTTAAAATCGAAAAATATCTCAGATGTTGAGATAATTGGTATTGATGGTAATTCATGTATCAGTGCAAGTGCAAAAAGTGCAATCAAAAAAGGGTATGTCGTTTCGATTGATCTCAATTGCATTGGTGTTTCGAACCTACTGCGTTTTGAAAAAACAAAGGAAACGCTTTCGGCTATGGGAGTAATTCTAAAACAAAGCTGATTTTCAATGTCCTAATGACGTATACTGCTTCATTTTAAAAAATTCGATGAAAAACCTCGTAAAATGGCGGCTTGCGGGCTTTTTTCAAAAAAAGTGAAAAAAATTTTGAAAAAACCCTTGACAAATGGATTTAAATGTGGTAAGATATAATAGTCGTCAGGAACGACAAACAAAAATACCAAATGTCGGGGTGTGGCGCAGATTGGTAGCGCGCTACCTTGGGGTGGTAGAGGCCGTGGGTTCAAGTCCCGTCACTCCGACCAGAAGAAATAACCTCTCAAATGGCTGTAATAAGTCGTTTGAGAGGTTATTTTCATATTAGATTTTGTGTCTTGGACAACTCCGAATTTAGCTTGACTTTCGGGTGCCGAATTTCTCATTGAGATGAAGCATATCTACTATCTCGTCTGTGGCTTTGGCTTTTACCTCGTTGAAGGCGTGAGTATATACAGATAAAGTATTCAATATCGTATATGGTCACACCCAAGCAAATAACAACAAAACCCACATTCTACGCCGTTCATCAACACTTAGATAATAATTACATCATAGACCTTTTACTTGAAATGAAAAGGCTGATTTATTACACCGATAATTCAACATAAAAGCTCTCGGATATTCCGCAGGTTTGCGAAATATCCGAATTTTTTGATGTTCAATAATGCAAGAAAAATTAGATACATCACGGAAGAATGTTGCCAAAGCCGTAAACAACGAACTGCTTGTCGCTTATTGGAAAACTTGCAGAATATGCGATTGTTCTATCTCAATTATTACGCCGATACGGTATTCTACAACAAGCCCCTGAAATCGTGTGTTCAGCGAGCATTTTATTTGTGATCTGCCCTATAAATAGAAATTGGCTTAACATAAATTGCTATCTATGTACTCTATAAGAGGTTTTCTGTTTACCTTGTCTTTATTGTTGATGTACCAAGCATAGGATTCTTCCAAACCCTGTTCTAACGATTTCACATTTTCCATTAGTTCATACTGCAAGGAAACATCCAAGCAATACTCATAATCATAGAAACTGAAATAATTCCTTTGTTCAACATCTTGATGAACACTTACAAATGTGGCTTGTTTTCCGACAACATCGTAGCATAGCTCTACCCACTTACGAATTGAAACAACCTCTTTATTTCCCACATTAAAGATATGCTGGGACGGTTTTACTTTCAACAGGACATCAATGAACCTACATAAATCATGGACATGGAAGAATTGCAACTTCATATCACCATCTTTAGGCAAATAGAACTTTCGGTCAGCCAATGCACAATCAAAAACAAATGCTTCTCTGTATACATTGTTCATAGGACCATATAAATATGGGGGTCTGAGAATATATGCGTTGGGGTTTCGTTTCAGCAAAGCAGTTTCTGCCTCTATTTTATTCGTTCCATACTTGCCCCAATACTTGTTATTAGCCAGAGGAGCATCTTCCCTGAATGGCTGCGGAGCATACTCGGGATATACAGCACTTGAACTGATAAGAATATAGTTTTCATAATCTCCCAAAGCGTTAAGCAACAGTTCTACATCATCGGAAGTATATCCTGTATCTATTACAGTATCAAAGCGATATTCACGAAGAATCTCACCAAGCTCATGCCTATCAGCTTCGATAAGTGTTACACCCTTGGACTGTTCTTTAGTGTTTCGATTAAGCACATATACATCGCAGCCTTTTGCAACATAATACTCTGCAATATATCGACTGACAAATACAGTTCCGCCTGTTACAAGTATCTTTTTCATATCTAAATTCCTCATAATTATTTTTTTTATAGCCTAGATTTTAAACAAAAGTCATTTCTCAAAAAATCCCGCCCACGGAATGTTATGTATCAGGCTTTCTGCCGCCCTCATGATCTTCAACTTTGAGCATTTCATATCCGCCGAGATCATATAATTCCCTTATTACTTCCGTAATTTTCAAATTATCCCCTCCAAACATAAAAAGAACCGCCGATTATGAGCAATGCTTATTCACAAATTCTTCTACCGCATTTTTCACTTCTTCCTCGTGACCCGCCATCAAATGTCCGCCTGTTTCAAAGGAAACAAAGCTGCAATTTGGAAATCGCTTAAGTGCATTTTCAACATCTTTATAGCTTGCCAGCTTATCGTCCTTTGAATGTAAAATAAGTGTTGGTACATTCATATTTTCAATGTTATAGTCATCAAAATTTCTAGCCATATCGGGATTTGTCACGCCTGCGTCCAGAACAACGCCGTTCTTTCGTTCGCTAATAGGGAGCATACCGTAAATCGTTGACGGCTCCATTCCCATAATTGGCTCAAATAACGGACTCATCAAAAACATTGCATAATCATTGCATATAAAAGCGGGCGGACCTGCGTATTCGGCATATTTCTCGGGTTTCTCGGAAAACGGCATTGCAGAGCAGTACAAAATCAAGCCCTTTGTTCTTTCGGGATAGTCAAGAGCAAACCTGATCGCAATACTGCCGCCTGCTGATGCAGCAAGCAGAAACACCTTGTCAATGCCCAGCTTATCAAGTAATCGGGCGTATGCGGCAGCCTGTTCTGCGGGAGTTCCTTTTCCCGAAATGTCGCTTCCGAGATAACCGAACCTTGACGGAGCAAGAATTCTGAAATCGGAAACAAAGTCCTTACAGGTATCAAAAGCCTGGTCATAACCGCCGAAAATACCATGCACAGACAGAATTATTTCGCCATCGCCCTCGTCAACATAGGTCATTTTTCCATAGCTCAGTTCGGCGGTTTTGGCGTTATAGGACAAGAGCCGCTTTTCTCCCTCTTTTACAGCAAAATAGCAGCGTATTCCCTGTACGATAAGGTAAACGGTGATCACAAAAAGCACAGCAAGCAAAACAATCAAAGCGGGTTTCATCTTCCTTTTCCTCTTTTCCGAATAAATTGAACTAAGGGGTCATTAAATAAGTACGGTTTATTCCTCTATTTTTTGATTCATACGATCCCATGTATCATTTAGTCTTTTCTCGAATAGTTCCGCTTTCATGATAGCGATACCTTCCGCTTCATCACCTAAAATTATCAGTGCATCATCGGGCTTGATGTCAAATAATTCCCTTGCTTTTTTGGGGATAACTATCTGTCCTCTGTCATTCATTTTTGTTGTGCCGAATATATGCTTGCCTTTCGGTGCGGGAAGGGCAGTTGTCTTGCCGACCTTTTCGGAAAAGTTCAGAAGGGCATCAATAGTTACGCCGTACAATTCAGCCAGCTTCTGACAACGCTCCACATCGGGAACAGTTTCCCCTCTTTCCCATTTTGCATAGGCTTGCCTGGAAATTCCTATCTTTTCCGCAACCTCTTCCTGTGAATATCCGTTAATATCACGGAGCATTGAAATATTGTCCTTCAGCATTTTACGCACCCTCCTTCAAAAAGCTGTTTATAGCATCAATATACACCTGCTTATGTGTGCCGTGGATATTATGATCGCTGTCCTCAGTTTCTATAAGCTGACAATTATCACCTATGAGTCCCACTGCCCTTTCTGCCTGTTCTCTTGACGCTGCACACAAATACACTCCGCTGTCTGCCACTTCTTCTTTTGCATGAAGATAAATGCAGGGGATATTTATATCCGATAACATCTGTTCATGGGTAATTCCATTGTTCCATGTCAGATTATAAAAATGCTCACCGTACAGCATATCATATTGCTGAACATAGTGAAAAACTAAGGTCGCACTTGACGGCATAAAGAATATCTTCACTTCTTCTCCCGGGTGCTTTTCGCTGTATTGCTGTGCATAATTTGCTATCCCCGAAATAGAATCCTTCATAAATAATTTTCCCCAATAACAATGCCGTAAATAATATGCTGCCCAGCATTCTGTCTGTTCGGACGAAATATAGTCATGCAGCGGCTTATATGTATCGAGATATGCAAAGCTGTTCTCCCAGTTTTCTCCCTGTGTCGAAAATACAGGCGGATCCTCCAGCACAACACCCTTCACCATATCGCCGCCGTAAGCTGCTATATACGCCGCTGTTAACGCTCCGTTTGAATGACCGCTAACAACGGTTTCTTCCTTTATCACATTCTCAATAAACCATATGATATCATTTCCGTTTACATCTAAATAGTACAATTCTTCCTTATGCGAAGATTCTCCATGTCCATACAGATCTATCGCATATATGTGCCAATTCTTGTGCAGCTCGGGCATAACGGAAGCGTAATCCTCCCATGCACCCATCTGTCCGTGAATAAGCAAAAGTGCAGGACCTTCACCGGGTATTTCTCCGTAATTGATAACATTACCATTTGGCAGAGTGACTTGTTTTTCGACAACACCAAGTTTTGTTATTTTCTTCATGTCCTTCTCCCACCAATGGAGGTTTTGATAACAGAAGCAGCCAAATGCAACAGCAGCTGCTGCTAATACGACCAGTAAAACAATAACAATTATTTTCATGATTTTTCTCACCATAATCTTTGTCCCTTTCATGTTTTTTATCATTATACAATGAAATTGAGCATTTGTCTACCAACTAATCTTTACGTATAAATATGAATTTGGTTATTTTTAGTTGCATATTCGTCTTGCTGTGCAATTAGGGAAATACTGATTAATGGGTGTTCCCCCGCCGAAGGCGGGGGGAACAC
>CAZINI010000010.1:64312-71340 GCA_964540575.1 uncultured Ruminococcus sp. | reverse complement strand
ATTATATATCAAAATTTTCCGAAAACGCCTTTTTGACCTCATACTTTTTGTTTCGAGCAACTCATTAAGCCTATGCGTGCAAATATCAAACAAATACAGATAATTCCGTACTATCCGTTGACGAAACGTGCAAAACGTGATATAATAAATCTATAAAATTTTTTTGGCGGATTTCATTTGAATTTTTCCGAAAGGGGCGTATTTGTTATGATAGATTTGTTTGAGTGCTGTTCTGACATTGCTTCTGTGGGCATAATCGTTGACTTTTCCGAAGATACGGAAACATATATTGTCGGTACTCCTGCCGATATTAAGGCTTGGGCATATGCAGGCTGTCCTATGAAAGCTCCAAAGGGACTTATGCGGCACAGCAACAAGGCAGGCAATCTCGTTAAGAACATAAACCGCCTTATGAAGGTAAAGTATGAGCTTAATGAGATTATGGAGATAAGCGACAGGCTGTGCAATGCGGACGCATTATGTGACGGCAGCTGCAACTTAGTCCTTGAGGAGCTGTCGGAGTATTACGATATGTCCGAATACGCTAATATCGTTAAAAACTATATAATCTATTTTTTATTCAGTAAATTCAAGCTCCGCCAGCGTGATTTCAATAAAAAAATCGGGCTGTCCGTAAAGGGCAACCACGATCGTGCAGAAAAATATATAGAATTGTTCAAAGCGGATAGCGAGAAAATCTTCCGTCCGTTCATTTCGGCAAGGGCTGCGGATATTTTTGATATACGAACAGCTATACGGAGCAGCAATGATGTTTTGGACAGTTCTCTTTACAGGGTACACGATGACAGCAGGAACATTAGTCTTTATGTGGCAAATGACTCTATCCTCACTTTGCTTGACATTTACTCCGATATTATGTCCGATGCAGGCAGACTTATCACTAACTGCGAAAACTGCGGACAGCTTATGATTACCAAAAGGTCAAATGCTTCGTTGACTTGCGGCAGGACCACTTGCAAGAAAGAGCGTTTATACAAGGCGAACGATGATTACAAGAAACGTGCTATGGCTGATCCGATAAAAGAAACCTATTTCAATTTCGACAACAAATGCAGGAGCTACCGCAAGAAGCTCTCCGGCTATCCCGACCTTTTGGAGAAATACAACAAGGCGTTTGACGAACGGCGTGAGAAAATTCGGGCTTTCAAGAGCGGTCTTACTGTCAGCAGCAGCACCGATGATATTGATTGTTATAATCAGATGTGCTTTGATGCCTGTCAGGATTTGCAGGATCTCTCAAAACGGCTGAAAGCAAAAATCGACAAGAGTACATAAAACAAGGCGTACACCTTACCGTTATGGTATGATGTACGCCTGATTTTTATATAGGGGGATTGGGAATTATTCTGCCTTAGTCTTAACCGTCACAATATCCGATTTCAGCATTGTAGTCCATTTACCGTCAACGTAAGCACGAACAATGTACTTGTACTCGGTATCGGGTGACAGCTTGCTTATCTTCACGGAAGTTCCTTTGATTTCCGCAAGCTTAACTGCCTTACCGTCAACATACTTGTAGATTGCATACTTTTCAGCTTCGGGTACTGCGTCCCAAGTGAGCTTAACGCTGTTCTTTGTTGCGGTTGCCTTCGGAATAGGCTTGTAATAAACCTTTACCGAAATAGTGCCGGAATACTTTGTAGGTGAAAGTCTGCCGCTCTTTGTATAACGAATAAGGAACTTGTAGGTTTCGCCGTTCTTCAGCTTTTTGAAGGTTGCCGAAGTGTCGGAGGTTGTCTTTACCGTGACATACTTGCCGTTCTTGTACTGATATACATAGTATTTATCGGCTTTCTCCACCTTATCCCACTTGATCGTTACGGTATTGCCTTCTGTTTCAGCGGTTACGTTCACCTTATCGGTAAATGTAACAACATTGAAGATGCTTGAATCGAAGGGGTATGTGGGATATGAAGGATAGCTCGGATAATCATTGTATCCCGTTACAGGAATGGTTTCCCTTCTGAGAACGTATCCGCATATAGAGCAGGAATATACTCTCAAGCCTGTGGAAGTTGCTGTGGGCTGAACGGTAACTATACCGCCGTTGGGGATATGCTGTCCGATGTCTGCCTTATCTCCGCAAGGGCATTCGTGCCAGTGCGTTGAGCTGTCGGACTTCCACTCTGTGCCGTATTCGTGAGTATGGTCGGGAACAATTGCAGGAATGCTTTCCGTTCTGAGAATGTAATCACAAATAGAGCAGGAGTATGTCATTATGCCCTCTGATGTTTCTGTGGGCTGCAATGTTACTACGCCGTTATCGGAGATATGAGCTGCAATGTCAGCCTTTTCTCCGCAAGTGCATTCGTGCCAGTGAGATGTGCTGTCAGATTTCCACTCTGTGCTATATTCGTGAGTATGTTCGGGAGTTATGGGGGGAATTGTTTCCGTTCTCATTACATACTCGCACTTTACGCACTTGAATGTCTTAACGCCCTCGGTTGTTTCGGTAGGCTCTGTTGTTACCGTTCCGCTGTCCTCGGTGTGGAGTTCAACATTGGTCTTATCTCCGCAAGAGCATTCGTGCCAGTGAGATGTGCTGTCGTTTTTCCACTCTGTACCATAGCTGTGAGTATGTGACTGCTTGAATGTTACCGAAATGGTGTGATTTGCGGTTACATTTGTAAATGTGTAGCTTGTTGTGGCAGTTACGACAACGTTATCCACCGTTAATGTGTCGATTTCATAACCGCTGTCGGGGGTAATTGTAAAAGTCTGACTGTCGTTAGCTGCTACCGTTACAGAGCCGCTCGGTGAAATACTTCCGCCTGCTCCTGCGGTGGCTGTTATAGTATGTGTTACGGCAGGAATGTTCTCATAGGCCGCTGTCACTTCAACAGCATTTGCAGGCATTTCAAAGGTTGTAGTGCTGTTTGTTGGGTCTGCAAGGGTTATATTTCCGCTGATTACTGTCCATTCCTTGAACTGCTTTCCGGCTTCCGGGGTATTTGCTGTTATGGTTACTGTGTCACCCTGTGCATATTTGCTGTCGCTGGGACCGCTTACTAATGTTCCGTTATTAACGGTCACAAGATATTTTGAAACAGGAATTTCTATGATGTAGGTAAATGTCGCTACGCTGCTGTTCTGCATACCGTCCTTAACGGCAATAGCCTTGATTGTTGTCGTAACACTCTGTCCTGCCGTTCCCGTTACGGAAATAGGAGATGTGTAGCGAGTTGAGCTTGCTGTGGGGGCTGTGCCGTCTGTGGTGTAGTAGATCGCTGCACCCGATGTAGTGCAGGAAAGCACTACCGACTGATTTTCGGTGTATGTTCCGCCGTTCGGAGAAGCTGTCGGGGCAGCTGTTGTGTCTGCTGCACTTACGGTTACGGAAATTGTTACGTTAAGGCTTACATTATCAGTATTAACAATATCTGTGGGGAGAGTAACCGTTCCGTTTACGGTAAAGGTCTGTACTGTCAGTACCGATGGATCATAGCTTGCACTGCTAACGTCCCAGCTGACATTTGCGGAAGTAACGCTTGTATCCTCCGTTACAATCGCGACGGTTGAGGGCAGTCCCAGTGCATCGGCTGTCTTTGCTGTTCCGTTTGCCACGCCTGTGATAGCTGTCGGATTTGTGATACTTATCAGCTTCGCCTTTGCCGTTGTGAATGTGTATTCAACAGTGATCTCATCAGCGGTATAATTAGAAACCGTTGCCGTGCCGTTGGTACTTACTGTTGCTCCAACATCGGTCTTGAACGCATAGCCCGATGATGCTTTAAGTGTAACATATACCGTATATTCCTTATTGTATCCGGCAGTTCCGCTGACCACGTTATTGGAAGCATCTTTCCACACAATATCGGAGGAAGTAATTGCTTCAACACCTGTGGAAGGTGAAATTACGGCTGCGGAGGTTGCTAAAGCATCGCCTGCTGTCGGATTATCAATGCTTATTGTTACATCATCAATTACGTTTATCCACTTACTGTTTATTGTATCATAGTAACAATATGTGGTTGTATTTCCTACTGTAACCTCGTTGGGAGTTGACAGGGACTTTGCAGGGAGATATGCGTATATCTTTGCTTCGCCGTTGTGGTTTGTGGGATAATTTTTGCCGTTGATCGTGATAGCTGAGCCGCTGTCGTTGGCGATTTCACGGAGATAAACATTGTTTCCGTTTCCGTCAGTAGGAGTACCGCTTATTGAAACAGCCTTTACAGAGTCACCTGTTATAGTTATGCTTGAACCACTTCCAGACGCTCCGCCGCCAATATCTGCACCACCGTTAGTGCCTGTTGCAGTAACAATGCCGCCACTTATGGTGATGTATGAACCGGAACCGCTATAGCCGCCGCCTATACCTGCACTAAGACTGCCGCCTGTTGCGGTAACAGTACCGCCGCTTATGGTGATGTTTGAAGCGGAACCGAAATTGTTGCCGCCTATGCCTGCACCGTAATCACCGCCGTTTGCGGTAAGCTTTCCTGTGCCCCTTGTTTCACCCTGAATGGTGAGTTTTCCCTCATTAGGGGATATTATATTTCCGTTCTTCTGCAATCCTGCACATTGCATTCCGCTTGTCAGCGTGTTTACAGAGTCGTCCGCAAGGGTTATTGTAACATTTCCTGTGCTGTTGTTCGCAATTTTGAAAGCTGCACCTGTGGTAGAAATATTCACCCCTGCAAGGGTAATATTTGCGGAAATGCCGTCTGCGACCTCGATACGGTCGGTTGTTGAGCCTGTGCTTGCATTAGCAATAGTTATCGGAGTAGCGGACTTGATTGTCAAAACGCCCGTATCTGCGGGATAGTTGTAGTCGCTTCCGTAAACAAGCGTGCCGCCGTTGGTTGGGGTAACGTTGAAAGCAGTACCCTGTCTAATGGAAAAAGTATTTGTTGATGAATTGAATTCGTAATTATTTGAGGTACTGCCTACTTTGACGGTATGATCCGTACCGGTAAGATAAACGTAAAGATTGCCGTCATTGCTGTCAATAGCCTTGTGATTGAAAGGAGTATAGTTGCTTCCGTCAATGGTTACAGCCTCGCTGTTTGGATTTTCGATTGTGAGAAGATAAACATCGTTTGTACCGTTGGTGGGAATAACTGCACCATTAGAACCGCCTATTTTGTAAGCATATGAAGAACCAGCCACAACATTAACCGAACCGCCTGTGATTATAACGTTTCCACATTCACATCCATTGTTGCCGCCGATACCAGCTCCAAATTCACCACCTATTGCAGATACTGTACCGCCACTTATTGTAATGTTTGAGCTGGTATCTTGAGCCCAAGCGCCACTGCCAATTCCTGCGGCAGTTTCCTTTCCTTTTGCAATAACAGTGCCGCCATTTATGGTGATATCGGAAGCATATGCGGCTGACCCTCCTCCGATACCTGCACCAGTATTACCACCATTTGCAGTAATTATGCCGCCGTTTATTGTTATATGTGAGCTGTAACCGCCTTGACAATCACTACCGATACCAGCAGCATTATCACCGCCTGTTGCTGAAATAATTCCTCCATTTATGGTTATGTTTGAACCGTAAACGCCGCCGATACCGGAAGCACTATAACCACCTATTGCTTCAAGAGAGCCTGCACCATTAATGATGAGCTTACCTTGATTAGCAGATATATATACACCGTTCTTTTGCAAACCTGCGCACCTAAAACCACTTTTTAGCGAATTTACAGTTCCATCTGCAAGAGTGAGCGTAACATTGCCTGTACTATTGTCTGCAATTTTGAAAGCTGGAATGCCAGAATTAAATAAGTCGCCCGTTCCGGAAAGGTCAATATTCACCCCTGCAAGGGTGATATTTGCGTCCTTGTTCTGCTCAACCTCAATTCGGTCGGTAGTTGCCGTCGGGTTTGCATTAGCAATAGTAATCGCCTTATCGGACTTGATTGTGAGAACACCCGTACTTGCCGGATAGGTGTAGTCCGTGCCGTAAACAAGCCCGCTGCCTGTTATTGTGAAAGCTGTTCCCTTTGTGTCAGGTTGATTACCGCTGACTGTGCCTGTTACCGAACCACTTCCAAAATTAATTATTGAACCATTGTTGGTTAATGTGCCATTGTTGGTTATAGTACCTTTATTTATGATAGTTCCGTCAACGATTGCCGAAGCGCCCGTACCTATTTCAATTGTGCCATTCGTAGGAACAGTCAAAGATACTCCCGAGCCTACTCGGAAACTATCGGAAACTGTGATATTTCCATTTTGAGTATTATTTATATCGCCGCTTGAAAAACTGAGAGAACCGCCTTCAATATCAAGCGTTTTTCCGTTAAATGAACTGCCATAGCTGCCATCAACTTTACTGCCGCCGACCAACAAAACACTTCCGCTGTGGATATATAATGAACCGCCGCTGACAGCATCTCCTCCGCCATAATAATTTGATGAGCCGTGAATTTTGATACTGCCGTTATCGTCATTATCGTAAATATGCAGCTCGGCATTATCCGACATTTTTACAGAAGGATATACCGCACCGTCCTGATGTGCCTGTATTAGATTATCTCCGTCCAGCTCAAGATTTACTGTTCCATTGTTAATTTCAAACCTTGTTCCCTGATAAGAAGCTGTCTGCAAATTTAAATTATTAAGCTTGATATTAACAGTACCTGTACAATCTACAGTTATTTTTGCATTGCCGCTTGTGCCTGTTATCTCATAATCTCCCGGAAGGGTAATATTAATATCGCCGTTAGCAACAGTAAGCTGTGTTGCCGCCGCACTTGCCACAATAGCATTGCCGAAGCCGTCAAAAAATCCGTCCCCGATCTCCGCCGGGAATGTAAATGTCGCTGCCATAGCCACAGCCGCCGCTAATGCGGTTATCCGCTTGGCTATACGCTTTGCCTTTTCTCTCTTCAAATTTATCATTCCTTTCGCAAAATAAGAAAACGCCTTTAAAGCCCTTATCAAAAGAGCTTCAAAGACGTTATATTTTTATGTAAAAATGTATAGTTATACCCTGCCTGCCTGCCTGCCTGCCTGCCTGCCTGCCTGCCTGCCTGCCTGCCTGCCTGCCT